>JANWKQ010000025.1 GCA_025451295.1 Flavobacteriales bacterium
AGAGCCGGCGAGGGGATTCGAACCCGCGACCTGCTGATTACAAATCAGCTGCTCTACCAGCTGAGCTACACCGGCTTTTTTCTATTATTTCCAATGAACTTTTCCCCCTAAAAGGGCTGCAAATGTATAAAACATTTGTTGCATAACAAAACAACTGTGCAAAATTCTTGAAAATAATCACAAGAAAATGAGCCTTTTGGCCAATTTTTTGATAAGAAGCTAAGTCCTTAGTGGGCAGGATGTTTGCCTTTGTACTTCACAACCTGCTTTCGCAGAGCCGCAAGTGAGGCATCGGTCGCTTTTTCAAAGGAAGCGCCCGTTTTTTTGGCAAATAGTTCATTACCAGGTACTTTCACTATAATTTCGCTGGTTTTGTTCGCATCTACCGTGTTTTCCAATTTGAGATTTACATCGACACTTACGATATGGTCGTATAGGTGGTATAATTTTTCAACTCTTTTTTTTGTGGAGGCGAGCAGTTTTTGCTCGGCATTAAAATTCACATCTTTTACCTGAATATCCATAGCTTTCCGATTTTAAGGGGGTTGAACAATACTATCATTAACGGTTAAGTTCAATAAAGTTACGTTTTGATCCAGGTATTTCCAAATGATTTGAGAGATTTTTAGGATCCGATCTTTCTATAAATTGTGAGATAATCACTTAGAATTTTTTTACCCCTTTTTTTTATCCATTTTAGGCTGTATGCATACCAAATATAGTTAAATAAGGTCAGGCTGTCCGGGTTAGTATCCTTTTCCAAATTGACCAAGGCTGATTACCCGTTGAAAAATACATAACCCAACATAGGATAGCAACCTAAATAAACTAACCCAAAATCGCACTACCCTTTCGGATGTGATTTCTTATGAATGCCTTTCAGCTTCTCAAAACTATTATGTGTATAAACTTGTGTGGCCGCCAGACTACTATGGCCCAGGATCTCTTTGATGCCATTAATGTCAGCACCATTGTTTAGCATATGTGTCGCAAAAGTGTGTCGCAAAATATGCGGGCTCTTTTTATTTACGGTGGTAACCGACTGAAGATATTTGTTGACGATATTATACACTTGTTTGGGTTGCATGCTTTTTCCCTTGCCTGTTAAAAAAAGAAGTTCCGAATCTTTCGAAAAATCCTGTTTTTCACGTATCGATAAATACTCCTTCATGGAATGCAAAAGAACAGGTATAGCGGGGATCAACCTTTCCTTATTCCGTTTACCTAGTACTTTCACTGTTCCCTGATAAAAATCAATATCATGAATCGTCATTCCTATCAATTCCGCTTTACGCATTCCGGTAAAATAAAAAAGCTCCAGCATCATTTTGTCACGATGTCCTTCAAAATCATCGGGAAATTTCAATTGATCAAAGAGTTTGTTCATCTGCGACTCCGGAACAAATACAGGATTTCTTTTGGGTGTTTTGGGTCCCTGGATCCCATACACCGGACTCGCTTTAATAATGTCTCGTTTTAAACAGAATTTATAGTATGAACGAAGGGTTGAAATTTTCCGGTTAACCGATTTGGGTGTAATCTTCTGGTTCATCAAATGTACGATCCAACTTCTTATATGTTGATAGGTTACCTGGTCAATATCGTCCAACTGATATTGTAAACGACAAAAGACCTGAAATTGCTCCAGGTCTTTTGAATATGATAAAACAGTATGTTTTGAATATCTCTTTTCGAGTTGAAGGAAGTCTATGAAGGGTTGAATATGCATTACATATTATAACCCTGCTAAGTTATGAATATTATAACTGGCCTTCTTCCCTACGAAGATTTTCGATATAGGCTGCCTTAATAATTTGTTCTCTACGACGAACAGATTTTTTGGTGAATTGCTGACGGGCACGAAGTTCTCTAACCACACCGGTTTTTTCAAACTTCTTCTTATACTTCTTCAGCGCCTTCTCGATGCTTTCTCCTTCTTTAATTGGTACTAATAACATAGTTTCTTTTTAATGTTTTATAAAACGGATCGCAAAGATAAGCATAAACCTATAAAAACCAAGTCTTCAGGCCTTAAAAATTGGCATCTCAGGTTTTTTGGGCTATATTTGTGGCCTGTTTGGTCCCGTAGCTTAATTGGATAGAGCACCTGACTACGGATCAGGAGGTTAGGGGTTCGACTCCCTTCGGGATCACAAAATAAAACGCCAGTCCGCTCAAGGCAGACATGGCGTTTTAAGTTTCTGTGTGAATCGTTGAATATTCCTGATTCGCTCCCAAAGTAGAATTAATCAAATCCACAATCATCAGGTTTTCGCGGTTTAGAAGATATCCTTTTGCGGAGGTTCTCGGTATATCCATTAATACACAATAAGTTTTTATTAATTAGTACATAATAATCCGGATGATCCCAATCGATTGGTTGAAGTCCCAAATTATTCGAAACCGAGAATAGCGTATCTCCTTTCCAGTAGGTGTGAATACCTATAAATTGCTTTCCATCCATGCAATCATAAAGAATAACAGTGTCGCTTTTCACTTCAATAGAGGTATACCAACCTTTATCCCCAAATTCCCAGGTGCCTGTGAAATCTTGCTGCGTAATTTTTATCGGGCCTTTTTGTGGATGAGCCAAAATGCTGACACTGCAAAAAAAGATCATCAAAACCAGTCCTTTCATTCATTAAAGATAGAATGTTCGATAATAATATCAAATCTATATCTTCGAGCAAGAATTATTTAACATGAAGAAAATAATGCTCCTTGGCTCCGGTGAACTCGGAAAAGAATTTGTGATCGCGGTAAAAAGATTGGGCCAACATGTAATAGCCGTTGACTCATATGAAGGAGCGCCTGCCATGCAGGTAGCAGATCAGTTTGAAGTGATCAATATGCTCGACGGAGCTGCATTGGATGCCATTGTCTCCAAACATATTCCCGACATTATTGTACCCGAAATAGAAGCAATCCGGACCGAAAGATTTTATGAGTATGAAAAAAATGGTATCCAGGTAGTGCCAAGTGCCAAAGCCGCCAATTTTACCATGAACCGTAAGGCCATTCGCGATCTGGCGGCCAAAGAACTGGGAGTTAAGACCGCCAATTACCGCTACGCTACCACTTTGGATGAGCTGCGCAAATCGGTTAGCGAGGTAGGCTTACCCTGCGTAGTAAAACCTTTAATGAGTAGCAGTGGTAAAGGTCAGTCGGTGATCAAAACAGAAGCCGACATAGAGAAATCCTGGAAATACGCCGTTGAAGGAAGCCGGGGTGACATTATGGAAGTAATTGTGGAAGAATTCATCAGCTTTCATACAGAAATAACATTGCTTACGGTAACACAAAAAAATGGTCCTACCCTATTTTGCGAACCTATTGGGCATCGACAGGAAAGAGGTGATTACCAGGAAAGCTGGCAACCGCAGTTTGTTTCACACGAACATCTGGTTGAAGCTCAACAAATGGCTGATAAAGTTACCAAAGCACTCACCGGTTCCGGGATCTGGGGAGTAGAATTTTTTCTGGGTAATGATGGGGTTTATTTTTCGGAATTGTCACCCCGTCCACATGATACCGGTATGGTTACTTTGGGGGGAACGCAAAACCTGAGTGAATTCGAATTACATGCCCGGGCAGTTTTAGGATTACCCATCGCTGAAATCGTTCAGGAAAAAATTGGTGCCAGCGCAGTTGTATTAGCAGATAAGGATGGGATAAACCCGACGTTTACAGGAATTGAAGAGGCTTTGACAAACACAGGAACCGATATACGTATATTTGGAAAGCCTACCACGCGACCTTACAGACGCATGGGGGTTGTACTCACCTATGGAGATCTCAGCCAGGACGTACAAGCCATCAAGAACAAGGCCATAGCCATCGCCGGGGGGATCAAAGTAATAACCGAATAATTGTTCAGACTGTGAACAACCCGAGAATTTTTATACTCATATTTATCGGGATCGTTCTCGTTTATGTATGTGGTCTGCCCATCGATATTATGGATGTGGATGCGGCCCAATATGCTACCATTAGTTATGAAATGTATGAAAGTGGTGAATATCTGCAACTCTATTGCAGGGGTTACGATTATCTCGACAAGCCTCCATTTTTATTTTGGATCAATCAGGTATTCTTTTTTATTTTCGGTGTACACGACTGGAGCTTTAAGTTAGGTTCACTTCTTTTCATCTTGTTGGGAATTTATTCCACCTACCGTCTTGGAAAATTACTTTACAATAAAAATACAGGTCTGTTTGCAGCAGCTATCCTTGGAAGTACCCAAGCCTGGTTCCTCATCACGCAGGATATTAAAACCGATGGGATCCTCGCATCGGCCATTATTTTTACCGTATGGCAGTGGAAGTGTTTCGCTCTTCAAAAAAAATGGGTGTATTTAATTCTCATGTCTATTGGTATGGCAATTGGCATGCTTACCAAAGGACCTATTGGTTTTATTGTTCCCTGTATGATCATGGTTACCGAAATGGCCATGAATCGACAATGGAAGATGATATTTTCCTGGAAATATCTGGTCTCTGCTGTTATTATTCTTGCCACCTTATCACCTATGCTGTATGGATTGTATTTACAATATGATCTTCATCCAGGAAAAACAGTGAGTGGGGGAATGAAAGTAGATTCCGGTCTTCGATTTTATTTCTGGACCCAGAGTTTTGGCCGGATAACGGGAGAAAGTAAATGGGATAATAATGCCCCATTCCTTTATTTTTTACCTGAGATCGCCTGGGCATTTTTACCCTGGAGCATCTTTCTCCTTCAATCACTCATTGCTGGTTTCAGAAAAAACTTCAGATTACATGTCATCCCCTTGGCTGGTTTTGTTCTGCCGTTTATCATGTTATCATTTAGTCAGTTTAAATTATCGCACTATATTTTTATTTGCTTTCCTTTTCTGGCTTTATTGGTCGGGAATTATATCACCCATTTAAAGGATAATCTGTTTTCAAAAAGTCTCGTCTATTTTCTTTTTGTTATTATTCTTTCAGCAATCGGGTTTTTAGGTTTTTGTTTTGATGTTTCCTGGATGTTTACCGGAATAATTCTTGTGACGTTGATCATTGGTACTGTGCTGGTCCGAAAAAAATCAGGACATCCTATCTTCTTTACATTATTGATATGTGGAATGGGGTTGAATTTGTTTCTGAATCTCTTTGCTTACCCTGCACTCCTAACATATCAAATGGGAAGTAATGTGGGTAAAGAATATGCCAAAGAAGAACCTGATAAAAGAATACGATTGATGGATATAGCTACCTGGTCATTCAGTGCAGAATTTTATGCAGGACGACCGGTACACAATTATGGATCCTTAGAACATTTCATGGGAGTCGAAAAAGGATTTTTTTGGTTGTATATGAATCATAAAACCTATGAGGATCTGAAAAAGACGAATGTAAAGATCATTAAGGAAAAGACGTTTGACACTTATCCGGTAACCCGTCTCAAGCCGGGATTCCTTTGGCCAGCTACCCGAAAGGACTATATTTCCAAAACACATATGGTTAAAGTATATTTACCCTAGAATTGGGCTTCCTAACCAACATACTACCCTATATATATTTTTCCATAATCCTGTTTTTTTTATGGAAAAAGAATCCCTTAAAAAAATATGGGATCGCATCCTATTGGACCGTTATCATTTTTACCCTGAAAGTAATTGCGGGAACTATTCTTTGGGCCATTTACACCTATCACTATCCTGAACGCAGCACAAGTGATGCCTTTCGTTTTTTCGATGATGCCAAAGTAATGCATGAAGCTTTGTTCGAGGACCCGGCTAGCTATTTTAAAATGCTACTTGGTTTCGATGTAAATGACCCGGCCCTGCAAAAGTACATTGTGAGAATGTTTAACTGGGATAAGGAGTATAACTACTTTCTTTACAATGACAGCCGAACCATGTTACGTTTCAATGCCATCTGTATGCTGTTTTCTTTTGGCAATTACCATGTTCATACGATTGTAATGAGTTTGTTTTCGTTGGTAGGGGGATTTTATTTATTCAAAGCTTTCTATCAATTTCTGTCCGACAAAAAACATCTCCTGCTGATAGCTATATGTTGTATTCCAAGTGTTTTGTTCTATTCTTCGGGCGTACTCAAAGAGGGCATTCTAATGGCGGGTATGGGATTTTTCTTTTATGCAATTTTCTCACTCCGAACCTCCTACAAAAAACCAAAACATTGGATCTTGCTGTTGATCGGTATGCTTATTTTACTCATTATGAAGATCTATGTGCTGATGTGCCTCTTTCCTGCATTGATATATTTTATGGCTTCGTCGAAAATTTTAAAGAACAGGCCACTTATGTTTTTTATTGTGTTCAATGTATTGGTTTTTGCAGGTCTGTATCTCCTTTCCATTATTTTGCCTGATAAAAATATATTTTACATGCTTTATAAAAAGAAGGATGATTTTACCAATGTAGCGATGCAATATGAGGCAGGATCGTTTATTACCACCCCGGATCTTATGCCCAATGCCTGGAGTTTTTTAATGTACATTCCGTTTGCAATCTATACCGTCATCATGCGACCCTATTTATGGGAGGCGGGATCTGCTCTTGTAAAATTCGCGGCAATCGAAAATATCATCTTGTTGTTTTGGATGATCCTTCCTTTTTTTGCCTGGAAAAAGAAAACCATAGAAGAAAAGAGGGTTACTTATTTCCTGATCACTTTTATTTTTTACTTATATATTCTCATCGGTTTCACAACACCGGTATTGGGTGCTCTTAGCCGGTATAAAGTTCCTGCCCTGCCCTTTTTATTAATTATATGTTTGCTGATGATTGATTCGGCAAGATTAAAAAAATTCATTCCCTTCAAAAATCTATGACCACAAAAAAAATAGCCCTTGTAACCGGAGCGACTTCCGGAATTGGAAAGGCAACTGCCCTTTTACTCGCCCAACATGGTTATGACGTCATCATTACCGGTAGAAGAAAAGAAAGACTTGAAGCATTCCAAAAAGATTTAGCACAACATACAGATGTGATTTCCCTTTGCTTTGATGTAAGGGAAAAAGAAGAAGTCTTTAAGGCCATCACTTCACTGGAAGGAAAATGGAAGAATATTGATGCACTCATTAATAATGCCGGGCTCGCAGTGGGCCTTGGTCCTGTTCACGAAGGAGTGATCGATGACTGGGACCGAATGATCGATACCAATATCAAAGGTGTACTGTACATGCTTAAAGCGGTGAGCCCTTTAATGATCGCCAGAAATAGTGGTCATATTATCAATATCAGTTCAATTGCCGGTAAAGAGGTGTATTTAAACGGAAATGTATATTGCGGTACCAAACATGCGTTGGATAGTATTACGGGCTCCATACGTATGGAGCTCTTACCACATTATATTCGTGTAACTTCTATTAATCCGGGTATGGTGGAGACTGAATTCTCCCTGGTACGTTTTAAAGGAGATGAAGAAAGAGCAGATAATGTCTATAAAAATGTGGATCCCCTGAAATCAGAAGACATTGCGGATCTTATTTTATATTGCCTGAATTGTCCGCCGCATATGAATCTCCATGATGTTGTGGTTATGCCAAGTGCACAGGCTAGCGTAAGAATGCTGAGAAAAAAAGACGGAACCATTTGATTTAGGATTCTGGATTTATGGATTTATTCCTGCAAAATTTCCAGCCGGCAATGTACTTCTTCTGAATAAGAAAGATCTTTGGGTTTTTCGATCATTACTTCCATCCGATAGTAAGATCTTTTTAAATAAGCTGCTGAGTTTTGAAAACTTACTTCATCCATTAATGGTATTGTTTCGCTCAATCCGTCGGTAGTCGAAAACTCAATCATTAAAGAAATATTAGAAGAAAGGTTGATCACTTTTATGTCATCATCAGGTCGAATGGTTATAAGTCCGGTGGTAGGTTTTTCGCGTGTTAGCCTGAAAAATTTCATCCCCGTAAATGTATGAACTTCGGCCAAATTATCAATAACCCCGTTACTTAAATCGGGATCGACATCATGTAGGTTTTGAACCCATTTTGTCCATAGAAAATTTAATTATTCTTTAACTGGTTTTATCCATCCGAACTATCTACATTCGAGTTTAAGATACTAATGGCGAGATTGATTTTTTATCAACAGACCCAAGTTAAAAGCAGCCATTAAACACAGTTTCACCCTAACCGGCACTGATCTTTTGCCAACCTTATTTTTTTAGAAGTTCTATTTCTTAGTTAGGATAAAATATTAAACCGCTTCCCTAATAATTAGTAAAAAGAACAGGTTTAACTAATTAAATATTGGGTTATGATTGATCAGGAAATTCAAATTGTACAAAATACCTGGTATGATGTTACAAAAAATGAGGACCCAAAGATTGGTGTTCTCTTTTATACCAGATTATTTGAGGAAGCCCCCCGTTTAAAGATCATTTTTAAGAATGACATAACTATTCATGGAAAAAGATTTGAGAGTATGATGAACTATCTGGTTAACAAATTAAATAATTCGAATGTAATCCATGAGGCCCGTTCGTTGGGAAGAAAATATGCAGAATATGGAATTACCACCGAACATTATGACCATATCAAAGAAGCCCTTTTCTGGGCATTAAGAACAAAGCTCCGTGAAAAATGGACCCCGGATGTAATGGTATCATGGATATGGTTTTATTCTACGCTCAGCTGTATCATGAAAGATGCCGGAAGGGAAAAACCGGCTTAGACCTTCCGTATTTAAGTGATTTTTTGTATTTTAGCCCTAACCAAATCACTCGTGTCATGAAACAAGTTTCTCTATTTTCCATGACCTGCCTTATGTTTTTTTCCTTTGCGTTTTCGCAACCTGCTATTTTCCAATCCAGAGGTGTTGGAGGAGGAGGCGCTTTATTTTCTCCCAGCTTCAATCCAGCTGACCCAAATGAATATTATATCGCCTGCGATATGAGTGAACTTTTTCATACAACCAATTTGGGAGTTTCTTATGACCAGGTAAATTTTCAGCAATTTCATGGTGGACATAATTCCAAGGTCTGTTTTACATCTACCGCAAATCTTTTGTATTCCATCAGTTATATTGCTGATATCGGGACTCCGGTAAAAAGTACCGATAACGGTGTAACCTGGAATACGATGTCAGGCAACCCAGATCCGAACGAAGATATTTATACAATTCATGTAGATTATAATAATCCTTTAAGGGTGATTATTTCTCAATATGGTTTTATTTATTTTTCCAATGATGGGGGAAGTAATTTTACCAATATTCATACGGCGATCGACAACGGCGCAGGAAATGTGGTGGGAGGTGTATTTTTTGATGGAAGCAATATTTATATCGGAACCAACGATGGAGTATTGGTTTCAACGAATGCCGGAGCTAACTGGAATACTGCAGCATTAACCGGCATCCCCGCGAATGAAAGAATATGGAGTTTTTGCGGAGCAAAATCCGGAGCCACCACCCGATTTTTTTGTTTAACCGGAGATGTGAATGACATATATGTTGGATTGCAGGGTTCCGACTACTGGGACTTTATGGATGGAATTTATTCCTGCGATTATGGATCCACCAACTGGACATCTGCTTCGGGTGGTTTGACGGTTGGAACTGATTTTCCGATGTTCATCGATATGGCAGAAAACGATATTAATATTGTATGGTGCGGAGGCAGTAATGACGCCGGCGAACCCACCATGTATAGAACTACCAATGCCGGAACAAGCTGGATCAATACATTTGCTACTAATAATAATCAGAATATTTTTACAGGATGGAGTGGTGATGGCGGAGACCGTGGATGGGGATATGGAGAATGTGCATTTGGTATTGATGTTTGTGCTACAAATGCCAATTATGTGATGCTGGGTGATTTTGGATTTCCTCATTATACTGCCGATGGAGGCAACAACTGGCACCAGGCTTATGTAGATGGGGCGGATCAGCATCCGATCAATACCAATACGCCACCTTATGACTATTATCATTCAGTCGGAATTGAAAATACAACCTGTTGGCAGGTGCATTGGATGGATGCTAATAATATGTGGGCATGTTACTCTGATATCCGGGGATGCAGATCAACAGATGCCGGAGATATGTGGTCGTTCGATTATACAGGCTATAGTGCAAATAGTTCTTATAGGATTGCCGAAAATAGCACTGGAACTTTGTTTATGGGTACATCCAATATTCACGATATGTATCAAAGTACCCGATTACAGGATGGAATTTTAGATGCAACAGATGCGAATGGAAGAATCAGTTATTCTACAGATGATGGTTCTACATGGCAGGAGTTGGAATTTTTCGGACATCCGGTTTTTTGGATTGCGTTAGATCAAAACAATATTAATCGTGCCTATGCATCCGTAATCAATTATGCAGGAAGTGGAATGGCAGGTGGAATTTATCGTTGTGATGATCTAAATAATTTAACTACTGCCACATGGACATTGTTGCCAAATCCCCCCAGAACAGAAAGACATCCGGCAGCATTGGAAGTATTGGATGATGGAACATTGGTCGCTACGTATTCAGGCAGAAGAAATGGAGGCGGAACTTTTACAGCAAGCTCAGGTGTTTTTATGTATGATCCGGGGGGGAATTCCTGGACGGATGTTTCTGATCCGGATATGTATTATTGGACAAAAGATGTGGTGATCGATCCGAATGATGCTTTGCAGAATACCTGGTATGTTTCCGTATTCAGCGGATGGGGTGGTCCGCCAAACGGATTAGGTGGATTATATAAAACCACCAACCGTGGAACCAACTGGACGAAATTAACGGGAAGTACATTAGATCGAGTAACATCCTGTACATTTAATCCGAATGATTCAAATGAGATCTATATAACCACCGAAGTACAGGGATTGTGGATCAGCAGTAATATTAATTCCGGGACCCCTACCTTCAGCCAGGTAAATAGTTATCCTTTTCGTCAGCCTGAAAGAGTTTTCTTTAATCCTTTTGACGCAAATGAAATGTGGGTAACCAGTTTTGGAAATGGAATGAAGGTTGGATTATTCAACAATCCATCAGGTGTACCTGATTTTTCAGAAGCTGATTTCAATATCTATCCGAATCCCGCGAATA
Source organism: Flavobacteriales bacterium (assembly GCA_025451295.1). Classification (GTDB taxonomy): domain Bacteria; phylum Bacteroidota; class Bacteroidia; order CAIKAF01; family CAIKAF01; genus JANWKQ01. The sequence continues at coordinate 11,045 of JANWKQ010000025.1, forward strand.
ATTATGTAAATGTTCAGTTGAACATCGCCGAAAATATTCGGGTGGAGATAATAGACATAAATGGAAAAGTAATTTCTTCCTACTTGTTAAAACCCGGAATTAATCAGATTGATGTAAGCACATTGTCGAATGGTGTTTATATGATGGGGGTAAACGGAAAGTATAAGAAGGTTTTGGTTGCCCACTAGTAAAAGTTATAGGGTATGAAAGGTAAATTGATCTTAGTTTGTTCACTTCTTTTCACTTCGATCACCTATGGTCAATCACTTTCAATCGATTTTTCTTCTGCAGATACAGTAAAAAGCATGTCGGGATTTGTGCATGGCATGGACGATACATATCCAGTCGATAGTTTGATAACGCCATTGAAGCCTGCTTATTGGAGGGGTGGGGTATATCTCAACGCTAATGGGCTGGCACCTTTTTATCTTCGGGCCACCGGTTTTAATACCAAATACATTCTCGTATTAGGGGATATCTGGGGATATCCTGGCGATTGGACTCAATCACCCGATGCCGATACAAGCGCTTTTAAAAATTTTGTAGATACTATTTGTAGCAGTACATCGGGATATCCAATGATATATGATATTTGGGGAGAGCCCAACGGGGCCGGATGGAGTGGCACCCAGCTTCAATTCTTTGATGTATTTAAATTAGCTCACGACCGGATCAGATTTAACCTGGGAAATAATGTAGAAGTTTCAGGCCCTTCCATCTGGTGGGCTGATACTACTTATTTAAGAAATTTTTGTGACTATTGCCTTGCCAAGAATATTCAATTAGATGTTTTATCTTTTCATTGGTTTACAGATGACATTTTTACTGATTTATTAGATGATGCTTTGTTGTGGTGCCGGACTACCCTGATGGATAATCCAACCTATGCCCCACTGCAAATAAAAAAGATCATGGTGAACGAAGTTGTTGCCGAAGATGGACACTACGCCCCTGGTTTTATGTTGGCACATTATTACTATCTCGAAAAAGGAAAAGCAGATGGAGCATGCCGTTCCTGCTGGAACAATTGTTGGGACAATACCTTGGAAGGTTTATTGTCACCGGCTACCAATCAAAGATTGCCGCAATGGTGGGCTACAAAAGTTTATGCTGATATGGACTCCCTACGTTTCCCAATTACCTCTTCCAACCCAAGAGTATATGCATTTGCAGGAAATCTTCTGGCAAATCCGAATATTGTGAGGGGAATTGTGGGTTATTATCAAAATACCACATCCTTGTCAAATATCAACATTTCTATTTCATTGAATAACCTTAATCAACTTAGCAGTTTTCCTTCGACAGATAGTATTGAATTAAAGGTTTATAAAATTCCGAATGAAGGGGATATTCCATTAGCCCAACCCATCCCTATTGGCATCTATTCTTTTGCAAATAATCTGGCCTCCATTTCATTGCCCTCACTTCAATTGGATACAAACTCCATTTTATATTTTGATATAATCTCAACCGGGACCAGTATCGGTATTGGAGAGAATTATTCTCCGGAAAATATTTCAATTTTTCCAAACCCCGCGAATGATTATGTAAATGTTCAATTGAACACGGTAGAAAATGTTCGGATGGAGATACAAGATATCCATGGAAAAATCATTTCTTCTTATTTACTGAAACCGGGTGTTAATCAGATTGACGTAAGCACGTTGTCAAACGGAGTTTATATGATCGCTATAAAGGGGAAGTTAAAGAAAATCCTGATTACACATTAGTATACGCCACAGTGGACAAAAATCGTAGTTCGCAATTCAAATCCTCCCCTTCTTTATCTCCTCCACCACTCCCGGATCCAACAAGGTAGTCGTATCTCCAACATTATCCAACGCTCCTTCCGCAATTTTACGAAGGATCCTCCGCATAATTTTACCACTGCGTGTTTTGGGTAGTCCTTTTACCAATTGGATCTTATCTGGTTTAGCAAACGGGCCAATGATTTTACTTACCGTATCGTGTATATTTTTACGGATCGTATCCAATTCCTCGCTGAGCTCATTGTCACAAATCACAAAAGCATAAATTCCCTGACCTTTTATATCATGCGGAAAACCAACCACAGCACTCTCCACCACGTCCGGATGCATATTGATCGCATTCTCTACCTCTGCTGTACCAATACGATGGCCACTTACGTTGAGTACATCATCTACCCTTCCTGTTATGCGATAAAATCCATTTTCATCACGAAAAGCTCCATCACCGGTAAAATACAAGCCGGGATATGTAGAAAAATAGTTTTGTTTGCAACGTTCATGATCACCATAAGTGGTTCTTAAAATGGAAGGCCAGGGAAAACGAATACATAAATTTCCATTCACATTATTTTCTTCGATGAGTTCACCCTGATCGTTCACCAGAATAGGCTGTACCCCCGGCATCGGTAAAGTGGCATAGGTAGGCCTGGCGGGTGTAATACCCGCGAGATTTGAAATGAGGACTCCTCCAGTTTCCGTTTGCCACCAGGTATCCACTATCGGACATTTCTTCTTTCCGATATTCTCATCATACCAATGCCACGCTTCTTCATTGATGGGTTCACCCACGGTTCCTAAAACTTTCAGCGAAGAAAGATCTTTATTTTTTAAGGGTTCGGTTCCCGCCAGCATCAGACTTCGAATCGCCGTTGGTGCGGTATATAAAACGTTCACTTTATATTTATCTACAATGTTCCAAAACCTGCCTGCATCCGGCCAGGTGGGAATCCCTTCGAACATCAAAGTGGTAACACCTGCACAAAGCGGACCGTAAAGGATATAACTATGACCAGTAACCCACCCGATATCAGCCGTACAAAAATGAATATGGTCCGGTTGATATTGAAATACGTTTACAAAAGCATAGGTGGTATAGATCATGTAGCCTGCACAACTATGCACCACACCTTTTGGTTTTCCGGTTGATCCAGACGTATATAAAATAAACAGCGGATCTTCGGCCTTCATCGCTTCAGCATCGTATATAATATGTCCACCTTCCTTTATGTTTTTTATTTCAGTATCCAGAAATACATCCGTTATTTCATTGATAACAACAGGAATGCCTGTTCGTTGATGTAGGAAAACTTTTTTTACGGTTGTGCAATGGATCAAGGCCTCATCCACCAGTGATTTTAAAGGAATGTCCTTTCCTCCCCGAAATGCTCCATCACAGGTAATAACGGCGGATGCACCTGCATCCTGAATTCTGTCGGCAATGCTTTGCGCACTAAACCCCCCGAAGATCACAGAATGGATTGCACCAATTCTTGCACATGCCAATACGGCAAAAGCAAGTTCGGGAACCATTCCCATATAAATACAAACACGATCTCCTTTTTTAATTCCATGGTTCCTTAATACGGTTGCCATCGCACAGACTTCTATATGCAGTTCTTGATAGCTGATCTTTCGGTTTTTTTCTGCAGGATCATTTGGTTCCCAAATGATCGCTGTTTGGTCCGCCTTGTCAACCAAATGTCGATCAATACAGTTTTCAGTAATGTTCAACTCGCCGTCCTCAAACCATTTAACCGATGGCTCAATAAAATTCCATTGTAATGTTTTCGTTGGTTGTTTCCTCCATAAAAAATGAGAGGCTATCTCATTCCAGAACGTGTCGGGTTCCTCCACGCTTTTTTTATACGCGGAAACATACTCTTTGTATGATTGGATCTGAAAAGGAAAAGACATGGAATAAAATTATAAAAAAAAGCGCCACACAATGCGACGCTTTCCGTATGATAGTATTATTTGGTTAGCTACCTCCAGATTTTCTAACGGTCTGTACTTTTTTAGCAGGTGCATTGGTTACCTTCGGTGCAGATTTATTGGTCTTGGCAGCCACTTTTTTCTTTTTGGCCGGGTCCGTTTTTTCTTTCTTAACTACTTTTTTCTCACCGCCTTCGGCAACCACTTCCGCTTTTTCCTCCGTGTCCTCTTTTTTCTCTTCATCCTTTTTCTTCAACTCCTCCGGATCAAGATGCTTTCCTTTTACCAATTGGTTATACCATTTCAATAGTTTCTTGATATCGGATGTATAAACCTTTTCTTTGTCGTAGTCAGGTAGAATCCCTTCAAAATAAGCTTTTATTTCTGCATCTTTTGTTGCGGCACATTCAGCACCTGATTCTTTCTCATATATTTTCAGAAATACTTCTTTCAATGAGGTTTCTCCATCAGTGGTATATATGCTGATATCAGAAAGCGTACTCACATTGTAGGATTGATAAACCGGCATTCTTTTGCCATCTTCCAGTGATTCAGCGATCAATCCGAAATTCGTTTTACTTACAATTTTAAAGAGTGATCCATATCCACTCACCGAAATTAATTTATCAAATTCCATGTACAGATTATTTAAAACAAATGTAGCAATTTAAGTGATTTAGCCATGAAGGTAGGATGGTAATTAATGTTTTTATTCAGGATCTATACTGTGCTCCAGGTGTTCGGGTTTAATTACCAACCCTCAGTTTAAATGGAGGGTTAACGTCAAGCTGACCACCGCATCGGATTTCGATATTTTTAACGGTACCATCGGCTGTAGAGATCAGTGGCGAAAAACCACTACCTGATCGGGTATCCGGTACAATCACATGGTCTGCAAAATCAGGTACGGTTCCCTGACTCCAGTTTGTTCCATTGTGCCAGTTATTATTTCCACCGTTTCCGGTCCATACGTTAAAAGTACCATCAAATTTTGCCTGAGCAGCCATTGCCTGGTTCCTCACATCCGTTAATGAATTGCCGATCAGCAAAGCCATATGCAAAACAGCACATCCATTAGAAGGTAAAGAGTCAAACTGCACCCCCATATATTGAGAAACATCAGTAACAGATGAAATATTGGAAGGTGTTAATGGATTCATAACATTGAGCTTCTCTGTTGAAGTAAACCCATCATAGACATTTTGATGTCCACCACTTCCATCGCTGTTGTTAGCATAGTACTTAACATTCACACCAGGCGTTAAGATCTTAACCCCTACAAAAAACCTGGGTGACATATTTTGCACAAGACCCGCTTGCGATACGGTATCATAAAATGCCTGGTTAAGCGCAATATTCCAAAGCAAAGAATCCGCCATATCAAAATCACTAAACAATCCTGCATACCAATCACCAATTGCAGTTCCTGAATTATTCTGAAACTGGTATTCCATGATCAGGAACTGATCATTGATGGTGTCTGACCAACCATACATTTTTTGTTTTACATTCACACCCACTGCATTCACACCTGCTCCACTATCATTATAGCCTGAAGTAACCTCAATATCAGCAACAAGTGATGAATGATTCACCAAAATATTCTGTGTAGGCACCATATCAGCATCATTCGGCCAATTGCAGCATGGCCCAAGTGGTCCCTGGCTGAGGGTCTGATCGCTTACACTTGTGCCTCCACTCTTCGAAATAAAAAGACCCATTGGATTCCAATAGATACCCAGCAGGTTATTTTCTTTTCCTTTCATCCGATAGCCAATTCCTTTTAAGGTTCGGTCATCTGCAAAACCGATCCGACCTGTGGTAGTTACTGATGTTTGAAGCTTATTGATCTGAACGTTATAATAGTTGCGGTTAACAATGAAGGATAAATATTGAGTATTCAGGGTATCTACTCCATCAACATAAATAACCTTCATCAAAACATTTTGATTTAAAGGGCAACCAGCTGTAGTTATAAATTTAAATGGCTGCGCAGATATATTAGTATACCCCATGGTATTCACCACCCCTACGGCTACCGAGGAGTCTAGCCATTGTACATAGGGTGAATTATCCGTGATGATAGCGGTAAGTGCAGAAGTGGAAGTATCCAGCAAATTCAGCATGTTTCCGGCCAGTTCAACGGTGTCACCAATCATGATCACATCATCATTGTTATCAGTAAAGGTTCTTTCGGTAAAATATAAATAGGGTTTGAACGGATTTGTAAGTGCACGGTACATATCGATCCGGCCCGATCCCTGTCTGTTCAGATAAGGAAGATTGCCGGGAATCGTATCGATCCGATAAGTAGACTGACGCATAATGGCACCAATCTGAATTGGTTGTAAGGTAGAATAATAGGATTGCACCAGACCCGCTGCTCCACTAGTTAATGCGGAGGCATCGCTTGTACCATTTCCTGTTCCATATCCACCAACGCCGGGTGAATATGTTTCAAAGAGTCCTTGTCCGGGAGCCACCAGATCTACCTGCTCATAGTAGGATGAATTTCCACTTTTAATATTGGTCTGTCTGGTTCCTCCAACACATATTACGTTTTCATATGAAGCCGGATAAAACGGAACGGTATTATTTGAATTACCAGCAGCAGCAAACATTAAAACACCCTGATTAACCGTTACATAATCTACCACGTCCTGCTCATAAGGTCCGGGAATTGTTCCTCCCCAGGAAGCATTTACCACTTTTGCACCATGGTCTGCCGCATAAACCAATCCTTCATATCCTGCAATCCATCCATAAGTACTATGCACCATTTTAATGGGCATATAGCTGCACTTATATCCGGCTCCGGCCATAGCAGTATAATTATTGGTAGATGCTGCTGCCAATCCACACATGGCGGTACCATGTGCGCTATTCATAAAATTGATGTACTGTGGATAATTGTCATTGTCTCCTACATCCCAGCCTCTGAAATTATCTACAAAACCGTCTCCATCTTCATCTCCTGAACCAGTTGAGTCGGTATAATCGTAATAAATATTATCCATCAGATCCGGATGAAAAAAATCGGTACCACCATCCACCACCGCAATTATCGTATTATAGTTTCCCGTATCAAGGTTCCATGCAAGATCCGCACCGATCAGCGGAAGATACCATTGAAGACCAAATGAAGTATCATTTGGGGTCCACATAGGTTGTACAATCATTCGGGGCTGGGCATATTCTACTGCATCAATGGCATTTAATTCTGTTACAAATTTTCTTATGTCGAGGTCACCAGACCAGGTAATATTATAAACCAATGACAGATCCGCCATCTTTCTCCCGTATTGGTCATACGTATTGGCAGGACTTTGATGATTCGGATATAATTTTTTGATCTCTGTCGTCTTAGCAAAATTAAAGGCCTGCAGAAGTTCCGGAATATTAATAACAGTCGCCGAACATTGATTTACATAAGCAGGTTTGATTTTCACAATCACCTGGTTGGTCAAACAATCAACACCGGGTTGAATATCTTCATAGCTATAATACGTGGTGCTAAAATTGTCCGGAAACGAATAATCCGGTCTTTGTGAGAAGACTGCAACAGAGCAGAATAAAATGGGCAGAATAAAGATCTTCTTTCTAAACATTGGGATCAGATATTTTTTTAACAGGCTCAGCCTGAGGAAATCCTACCCTAATATACGAAAAAAATCATAAATGCAAGTCCCTGGACTTACCATTCAAAGGTAACCCCCATGTTATAGATGATCGGAAGCTGGTAGATCTTCTGGAAAGTAACGCGATCCATATAGAACATATTTTTACGGTTGTAAAGATTACTACCCCCTACATTGATCTCCATTTTACTTACCCGGTTGTTCTTTTTATTTCTAAACATAAATGTTTTTCTCACATTTACATCCAACCTGTGATACCATGGCAATTGCCCGGTATTTGGACCCGCATATTCAATACCAAGGGTTCCATTACTGGTTGTATAGTCGGTACCGATACCTCCTTGAAAATCTACAAATTCATAGAATCCCTGTGTTTGGGTAAATGGAAATCCGGATCCAAGATTCCAGCGAACACTGGCCTCCCAATCCTTATTCTTCCCCCATGAATAGCTACCTACCATGTTTACATTATGCTGACGTGCAAAATGGGGAGTATAGGTCATTATTTCATCTGTTCTTTTGGTATCAAGGAAAGAATATACAAACCATAGGTATAGATTCTTATATTCAAATTTTACTGTTGCATCAAAACCAGTGGCATATCCATATTCAACGATCACATCTTTTTTCAGATAATCCGGCTGGTTTTCCGTAGCAATTTGTCCATCTTCAAATTGTTTATTGCGATTCACATTCATGAGCTGGCTAAAGTTCATGAAATAACCTTCAAGATTTACCTTCACATATTGTCCGATGTCAAACTCCATTCCCAGGATACCATGTTGAGCTTTTGATAATCGACTCGAAACTTTATCTCCACGGAAGGTAGCTGGCAAATTTTCAACTCCACTCAGGAATCCATAAAATAAATTCACAACATCACGGTCTGAATTAGCAGCAACCAGATTTTGAGAGTACATTCCTCCGGCTACCTTTATTCTCCACCAGTCGCGCAGATTATATTTGATCGCTAATCTTGGTTCAGGGCTTACCTCTCCTACGGAAGCATAGTAATGCAAACGGAAGCTGGGTTCAAATACAAACCCCCATTTATTGATCTTGGCTTTCGCAAAGGCTGCAATTTCAGTGGTATTATTATCATTGCTGATCCTTGTACTATATGGGGTATCATATTTTAAGTGTGTAAATGTTCCAACCGCTTCCAAACCATAAGTGATCCGGTTGGTACCAAAAAACTGGTGAAAATTCAAGCCCAAATTAAATCCATTCACCGAACTTTCACGGGTCAGGTTCTGTTCATTATTTTCAACCATTTTGATTTGATAGTTGCTATAAGCAAATACACCATCAATCCTTACGTTGGCACTACCTGGTACCACAATAAAATTTAATCCACCACCTGCAGAACTCCAATTGAGTTGAGTAACGGAACTAAAATTTACAAAGTCATTATGACTGAAACCAAATATATTTACTTTGCTTCCTCCGTCACCTGCACTTACGGAGATTTTTCCATAGATGTCCCAGAAATTGTAAGGTAGTCCAAATGTAACCGAATTCGTATTGGTTGTATTTGCGTAAGGATAAAATACCCGGGAAGAATACTCCAGGAATGAACCTCTTCCATTCAATAAGAAGGAAGCGCTGCTTCCACCATTCTCTTTTAATTTTTTGATTGGGCCTTCGATAATGAATTTACCGGAAATAGGCGTTATCCCCACTTTGCCTGAATATTTTTTCCGGTTCCCGTCTCTCATTCTAATATCCATTACTGAAGAAATTCTGCCACCATATTGTGCTCCAAAACCTCCGGTATAAACATCCGCATAACTGATCAGGTCTGTATCAAAAACGGAGAGAATTCCGATCGAGTGAAACGGATTATAAATAATGGCCCCATCCATGATCACCTTATTCTGGATCGGGGGCCCCCCACGTATATATAATTGTCCTCCCTGGTCACCTGTCATGGTAATACCTGGAGTAACTACCAGCGCACCGATCAAATCCTGCTCACCCATTCCAGCTGGTATTCTGCGAATATCATCCCTACCAATCGTATTAAGTGAAACGGTGGTTTCTGTTCTCGGATTTTTGTCAATACCCACGATATGTTCACCCAAAAGATTGGCGGCTTCTCTGAGACGAACAACACCGAGGTTTACATTCTTTTCCACATCAATCACCACGGAGTCTTTATATTCCTGAAATCCCTGAAGCCTTATGGATATATTGTATTTACCTGGAGATACACTGAAACCAAAGGATCCTTCATTATCAACCTGGGCACTGTTTGTATATGAACCGGAACTTACCGTAACCACAGCGCCAAAAGCAGCTGCTCCCTCGTCATCATTAACGGTCCCTTTTACAAACCCTTTCTGGGAAAATAGAATGGCAGGAAGAAAGAAAAATAGAAAAGCGAGGTACTTGTTTTTCATGCAATTAACGGTTTCTAAGTACAAATATATAGGTTTCCGGCTATCCACCATTTACATTTTTAGAGGGTTATCGGATTTAAGCAAGGTATCGCCTCAAGTTGAGTCATATCAACCCATTGGTACGCTTCAAAATTTCGATAAGGGTATGCGCTTCAGCTTCTTTGGCGCCTGGTACCGGAAATTTCGTAAAAGCGGTAGTCCTGCCATATTTTGAGGGATAGCTATAGGAGATCCTGATCTCATGGAGCAAATTTGTTTTTGGCATTAATTCAATCGACTCCATTCTGCTTTTTCTGCCACCCCATGAATGGAATATCCCGCCAAGATAATAGCTTTTTTTACCGAGAATAAGCATCGGATGTGCTTTTCTCCTTTGACGAACCTTCTTAAATCTCGTAAAAAGAAAAAAATTAAACACGACCGCTATACCGAAATAAACGCCAAACATTTCGGGGTGACCAAAACTAGAACTGGCAATCAACCCGGTAAATAAAAAGAAAACCGAGATCACGATGGCAAAGATGATTGCTGCCTTAGATTTTATCTTCGAATCATTGGCCAGATATTCTTCCCATTCCTGCATGGTATAACTCCATTCCACGAAATAGTCCTTTTCGTTGATGAATTTTTGCAACTGTGTTGATTGAACCAAAGCAACAAAAACGCCAAGCAACGCGATCGTGAATACAAAGCTTGCCGGAATGAGTATCGACCCAATGTATCCCATATCACCATTGCTTAAAAAGATACCTGTCAGGCTTAGAATAATGGTAAAGATCAATAGCATCAACCAAAAGAAAACAGATTTTTTAGGATAATTGATCATCGTTTCACAGTAGAATAAAAGGCCGTTCCGGTTAAATCGGAACGGCCTTTTATGTCAATAGATTCTTATTTTTTACTCAACAATTATTTTCTTGGTAGCGATTTCTCCATTTACATTTAACCGCACCATATAAACTCCGGCTGCATTAAAGTCAGCATTGTGGATCTGAAAATATTGAGGTCCCGACTGCATATTTCCGTTATAGATCTGTCGGACTACTCTACCCGTTATATCAAGCACATCCAAGGTTACTTTAGCGTCTTCGGGCAGCTTAAAATATATCTGACTCGTTTCCGTGACCGGATTCGGATAGAGGCTATAATCCATTGGCTGGTCATTATCTTCTATTCCGATCGCTGTAGAGTTGGTGATGTTGATCTGATCGATGTAGAAATCATTTCCATAAATATAGCTTCCATTAAAGTATACGGTTCCGCTGGTCCACTCAAACATGATCCTGAGGTTGGTAGAAGTATTATAAGGTGCTACATTCAGATCTACCTCTCCTTCATTCCATTGATTCGATGCTGTTGGAACAAACCCACTGGTAAACAATCCGGCTGAATATAAAGTATCACCGCTGATAATAGTTCTGCTTACACCGTCAATTTTAACCGGACGTAATGACCATGAACTTCCACAATTGGTAGAAACATATACGCGTAATTGATCTTTCTGCACGAAATAAGGAGATGCAGTCCTTCTGGCTCCCGCAAATTTGAAATATAATTTCTCATTGGTCATGGTAGTCATGTCGAAGGAAGGAGTGATCAAAAAGTCCTTTTCATATTGAATGCTGCCGGTGCTTCTCATAACGGCACATTTGGAACTTAAGTAACCGGTATTGGTAGCTTGCTCCCAACCGGAAGATGCATCCCAACCCTGTCCAATCGTGATCCATTTACCCTGCTCATATAAACTGGTTGAATATTCAAAATCATCATAATAAATATAGTTGGCTTCATCCGCTGTGTTGGAGGAAACATGCACATAATCATCTCTGGTTTTTGTGCTGGTTCCATTCGTATTAGTGGATGTAATGGTTACATCATAATCTCCTGCGGTATTATAAGTAACAACCTGGGGAGAAGTAGTAGATGAGGTAGGAGTTCCTCCAGGGAAATCCCATAATCTGGTATGAGCAATACTTCCAGCAGCAGATAAATTAAAGGTACCATCTGTAAAAGTAAGACTGCCTCCTTCACATATAAGTTTTCTCGCAATATAATTGGAAGCCCCACTTGTACTCCAAAGATCCGCTATCGGTTCAGCTGTGCTGTAACAAGGAGATGAAATGGACGCATCATCCGTTCCTGTAGAAACTAAATTGCTGGCTGTACTCAAACTTCCTCTGAAAGAAATGGTTTCCATTGTCAGATTCATTTTACGATACTGCTCTTCAGAGAACATCCATAAATATTGATCATCGGTATAATCCATAAAATTCATCCACATTCTTCCGATCTGAAATCTCTTGATAAGATTTTGTTGATTCAATGCAGTGTCGGTGCTGTTGGTATCTACATAGCATTCGGCTGTGTATGGCAAATACGGAGGACAATGAATAGCAGGCGTATTTAATGCAGGTGTCCCTCCGGTGCAAAAGTCGGGTCCGAAATGGATCGGTGTATCACCAATTCCATCACTTCCGCAATCCGCATCACCCCAGATATGGAATAAACCTAACCAGTGTCCCGCTTCATGGGTCGTTGTTGCGCCCGTTCCGCCCGAAGCAGTTCCGGAGGTTCCAAAGAAATTATGGATGATGGTAATTCCGTCCGTAGACGTAAGCGGGAATTGTCCACCGAAAGCAAATGGGAATTGAGCATATCCCAAAGTCGTTTGTCCTGGTGTATTTCCCAAAATGTCGTTCACAATCCAGATATTAAAATATTTGGCACGATCCCAACTGATCACCTGCTTAAATTTGGAATAATCACCTGCCAATTCCGATTTCTCAGTATAGGTTCTGGTAACACCATCAGTACAATTTCCAAATGGATCAAGTGTCGCCAGCCTGAATTCAAATTTGCTCAGTAAGGCGGACGTATCGTTTCCATGAATCACAAAAACGGTATCAGCACCATTAAAATAAGGAACCAGTGTGTCAAATGCAGCGAAACTAGCAAGACCCGGTGCCAAAGCATTATTCTCCATTCTGAAGTCTTTGTTTGACTGGTTGATCTGAGTAACGATCTGGGCTCTTGTAATATTTTCTGATCCACCCGTATGTAAAACATGGACTACAACTGGAATAACATATTTGCCTGTTGTGGTCTGATCAAACTTTGTGAGATCAACGCTATTTTTATAATGCTCCCAATTGGTTTCGAATTCGTGCAGAACTTTCCAGAAATCAGGATACTGATTCGCCATTACGTTGGGATCATTACCACATTTAGCGGGTGTTTGTCCCTGTGCCATAAGATTGCTGCAAAAAGCAACTCCTGCCACCACAGTTATAGCCAGATTTTTAATCAGTAAATTTTGGTAAAACTTCACTTTCATAATTGATGTTTATTAAATAGTTTGCAAGGCATTAATATTTCTCAATAATTATTTTTTTAGTTGCTACAACGCCGTTCACATTCAGTCGGACGAAATAAACTCCGGAGGAATAAAAATCGGTGTTATGGATCTCCAGATATTGTTCGCCGGCTTTCATATTTCCATTGAAAATTTCCTTCACAACCCTTCCGGTAATATCCACTGCATCCACGGTAACTTTCGAATCTTCCGGTATATTGAAATAGACCTGACCGGATCCAGACAAAGGATTTGGATAAACATTGTAAGCAAACTGTCCCTGTTGTTCATCTATTCCAATGGCTGTTGAATTGCTGATGTTGATCTGGTCGATGTAAAAGTCATTTCCCAATGATCCTCCACTTGTCCATACAAACATAAAACGAACATTGGGTTGGGTGTTTATGGCGGCAAGATCAACTTCCCCTTCATTCCAGTTAGCTGGTGAAGTTGGCACAAATCCGGATGGAAATAATCCGGCTGAATAGAGCGTATCTCCGCTGATCGTAGTTCTGGTAACACCATCAATCTTGATAGGCCGTGACTGCCAATTCTCACCACAATTGGTAGAAGAATACAATTGAAGTTGATCTTTTTGAATGGCCCATGGCATGGCAGATTTTCTGGCTCCTGCATACTTGAAATATAGTTTTTCGTTGGTCAACTGCGTAAGATCATAAGAAGGAGTAATGAGAAAATCCTGCTCATAATGAATATTACCATCGTTTCTCATCACCATACATTTTGAGCTTAAATAACCAGTGTTGCTGGTTTGCTCCCAACCGTTGGCAGGATCAACACCCTGACCAATGATGATCCACTTGCCTTGTTCAAACAAACTGGTTGAATATTCAAAATCGTCGTAATAAATATAGTTTGATTCATCAGCAACTGTAGAAGAAACATGTACATAACCGGTCCTTGTTTTCGTATCGGCTCCATCAGCATTTGTAGAAGTAAGGGTCGCATCATAAACTCCGGGAGTATTATAAACAATCAAAGGATTACTAGAGGTGGATGTATTTGGAGTACCACCGGGGAAATCCCAGGCAAGGGTGGCAGGATCGCTGCCCGTGTTTGTTAAATTATGTGTTCCATCGCGATAGGTAAGATCACCGCCGGCACAAATCAGTTTTTTTACGATAAAATTATTACTTCCGTCTCTGCTCCATAGATCCGCAACAGGCATTGCATGACAAAGTGATGCCTGTGCTGCATCATCTGTTCCGGTAGCCAACTGGTTCGTTGTTGAACTCAAACTTCCACGGAAAGCAATCGACTCCATCGTTACATTCATCTTGCGATATTGTCCTTCGGAAAACATGTATTGACAATTATCATCGGTATAATCCATGAAATTCATCCACTGTTCACCCACTTGAAAACGCATCATTAGATTATACGCATTCACCGACGAGTCTGTGCTTGCTGTATCAGCATAGCAGGTAGCTGTTTTTGGTAAAGGAAAACAACCTGGACCACTAAAGTTCTCGCCAAAATGCAGCGGGGTATCATCAATACCATCACTTCCACAATCAGCATCTCCCCAGATATGGAAAAGTCCTAACCAATGCCCTGCCTCATGTGCAGGAGTTGCACCAGTATGACCCGAAGCAGTACCGTTGGTTCCAAAAACACTGTGGAGAAGGGCCACACCATCGGTTGATGTTAGTGGAAATTGCGAGCCAAAAGAAAACGGAAATTGAGCATAGCCTAACAGAGAGGCCGAAGGAAAACTTTTGATTACCCACATATTAAAATAATGAGCCCGATCCCAATAACTGGTTTGTTTAAACCTGGTTTCATCGCTGGCATTATCCGCTTTTTCAGTATACGTTCTTACAATTCCATCTGTACAGTTTCCTAATGGATCAATGGTCGCCAACCTGAATTCAAATCGATTTAATAATTGTGACCCCGGACCAGAAACAAAACAAGTGTCATCCCCATTAAAATAAGGAACCACTGTGTCAAATGCGGGAAAACTGTTAAGAATACTGAGGCCCGGACTTTCCATTCCAAATAATGTATTGAGCGCAGTTATCTGACTTTTACACTGTGAGGCCGAAATATTTTCCGTTCCACCCAAATGCAAAACATGAATAACTACTGGAATAATATATTTACCGGTTGAGCTTCTTTCAAGTTCGTTGAAATTTATAGTGTGTTTTGCCAACTCCCAATTCGATTCAAACTGATTGTATGCCTGCATAAATTCAGGATACTGGGCTGCCATTTTTTGAAGGTCATTACCACAACGATCGAAATCCTGTGGAGTTTGGCTAAATGATGCGATACAAATACTTAAACCTAAGGTCAAGGTCAGGATTAGCTTTTTGTTCAACAGACTCTCGTAAAATTTACATCTCATAACTAATGATATCAAAGGGCTTATGCTGCTAAAATCTCAAACTTTCGTTATCCTGCCAAAAACATTTTCCACCAATTGTCGGAAATTGCCTTTTTCGCATCCGGACAAAGTTAAAGGATAATTGTTTTTTTGCAACCCTTTTCGCCTTTTATGTCAGTTAATTAGATCGTATTATGGGTTGGAATGGTTTGGATTGTCAAACTTTGCTACTTTTGCGCAAATTTTTCACAATTATCCACTATCAAATCTTATAAAAAATGAGCAAAATCAATGTAGCCATTAATGGTTTCGGAAGGATTGGGCGTGTAACGCTCCGGGCACTTTTACAAAAATCAAATGTAAATGTTGTAGCAATCAATGATTTAACTGATAATAAGACCCTTGCGCATTTGTTTAAATATGATTCTATTCATGGTAAGTTTAACGGTACTGTTGAGGCAGACGATCAATATATTATCATTAATGGTAACAAAATCAAAGGTTTGGCAGAAAGGGCCCCTGAAAATCTTCCATGGGCAGAATTGAAGGTGGATGTGGTGCTGGAATGTACCGGTTTTTTTCTCAGCAGTGATAAGGCAGGCGGCCATCTAACCGCTGGTGCCAAAAGGGTTATCCTTTCAGGTCCGGCAAAAGGAGACGACATTAAAATGGTGGTATTGGGTGGTAACGAAGAAACCATCACGGATGCCGATAAAATTATTTCGAATGCTTCCTGTACCACCAATTGCGTAAGCCCATTGGTAAAAATTGTGGATGATATATGCGGAATTGACAATGGTTATATGATGACTATTCATGCCTACACCTCAGATCAGCGTTTGCAGGATGCACCACATAGCGATCTGCGCAGAGCAAGATCAGCCGCTTTATCTATTATTCCAACATCAACCGGTGCGGCCAAAGCTATCGGAAAAATATTTCCTCATCTGAATGGTAAGTTAGACGGAACCTCGGTTCGTGTTCCTACACCAACAGGGTCATTAACCGATCTTTCACTCATTGTAAAAAATCCAAAAACGGCTGCCGAGATCAATGCCGCATTTAAAGCTGCAGCTGTAGGACCTTTAAAAGGAATTTTGGAATATACCGAAGATGAAATTGTTTCGGTAGACATTATTGGCAATACTCATTCATGTATCTTCGATTCAAAACTCACTTTTGTTAAAGGTAATCTGGTAAAAGTCTTTGGCTGGTATGATAATGAATCCGGTTATAGCAATCGGATGGCAGATCTTTGCGAAAAGCTGGCAAAATAAGCATTCGAAATTTTAAATTTCAAATTTCGAATAGCGTCACCCATGTACTGAAAAACAATGATTTTTTGAATTGAACTTGTATCTTTGTTATAATAGATGTTCTTCATTTTATGCCCGGATGGCGAAATTGGTAAACGTTGCGGTCTCAGAAGCCGTTGGAGTTAAATCCTTGAGAGTTCGAGTCTCTCTTCGGGCACATATTAGGCTAATATAAAAACGATCTATCGTTTTCTAATTAGCATTAATCCATCTCTTACCGGCATCAATACATTGTCCACCCGGTCGTCTTTCAGAATTTTTTCATTAAAATCAACCAGACTTTTGGTCTCCTCATCCAGTAATTCATATGGGTCCATTACTTTTCCGCTCCACAAAACATTGTCTGCCACAATGAATCCACCTGGCCGAACACGGTCGAACACCAGGTCATAATAAACCGAATAATTTTCTTTATCGGCGTCTATAAAAACAAGATCCCATGTCTCATCAAGGGAAGGGATAATTTTGCGAGCATCACCGATCAGAAATTCTATTTTTTCGGTTAATCCGGCCTGTGCAATATATTTCTCAGCGATCTCCGAAATTTCATCATTGATATCAATGGTGATCAACTTTCCCCCTTCTGCCAGACCATAAGCCATACAAATGGCAGAATAGCCGGTATAAGTGCCGATCTCCAAAATCCGTTTAGGCTTCATCATATGGCTAAAGCTCTCAAGCACCTTTCCCTGTAAATGGCCACTTAGCATTCTTGGCCGAAGCACTTTGGCCCAGGTTTCCCGATGAAGGTCGGATAAAACAGTGCACTCTGGTTTGGAATGATCGATCGCATATTGTTCGATCTCTGCAGGTAAAAACTCCATAGTTGATTCAGTTAAATTGAGGCAAATTAAAGACAATAAACCCAAATGCCTGATAGATTATTTTACCTAAAAAATGTATTTTAATTTATCCCGGGCCAATAAGCCAAAAATCGCTTTTTTTTAGTATTTTCACCGCCTTAACTAAACTCTAAATTGCAGTATTATGGACATTACCAGGAATTTTGACCTGCTTACCAACCTTAAAGAAAATTACAATTTTCCACTAGCCATCTCAGGCAAAAAAAATGGCACATGGGCTAATTATAGCACCAATGAATATGCGGACCACGTAAATAATATCAGTTATGGTTTGCTGGCCAAGGAAATTGGACGGGGTGATAAGGTAGCCATTATTTCTACCAACAGGCCGGAGTGGAATTTTGCGGATTTCGGTGCAAGTCAACTGGGATGTGTTACGGTTCCAATGTATCCAACCATTAGTGAAACAGATTATAAATATATTCTTAACAATGCCGAGGTAAAAGTTGTGTTCGTAGAGTCGATCGATATTTACAAAAAGATTGAAGCAGTAAAAAACGAGGTTCCTTCTCTAAAATACATTTATAGTTTCGAACATATTCCCGGATTGCCATTATGGACAGAACTGTCCGAGATTGGAAAAGCTAATCCGGCACCGGAAAAAGTAACAGAACTGAAGGGGCTTGTTCGACCGGAAGATCTGATGACGTTGATCTATACGTCTGGAACAACTGGCACTCCCAAAGGTGTAATGCTAACACATAATAACCTGATGGCCAACATCAGGGCAAGTCAGCATTTATTTCCATTTCCTCCGGGTAATAAGGTGTTGAGTTTTTTGCCACTCTGTCATATTTTCGAGAGAATGGTTTGTTATCTCTACCATTATAAAGGTATCGTAATCTACTATGCAGAAAGCATGGAAACCATTGCGGATAATTTAAAAGAGGTGACACCCGTTGCCTTCACTACTGTGCCCAGATTATTGGAAAAGGTGTACGACAAGATCGTGGCAAAAGGCCATACATTAAAAGGGGTGAAGAAAAAATTATTTTTCTGGGCATTGGCACTTGGACATAAATACGAATTGGGAAGAAAAAATGGTGGATGGTATCATACCAAACTAAAGATTGCTGATAAATTAATTTTTAGCAAATGGAGAGCTGCGTTGGGCGGCGAAGTGAAGATCATCGTATCTGGTGCATCTGCTTTGCAGCCGCGGCTGGCCAGAGTTTTCACGGCCGCCGGAATTATCGTGCTGGAAGGTTATGGCCTTACTGAAACATCTCCGGTAATTGCAGTGAATACTCCGGACGAAGAAGGAAGATGCTTCGGAACTGTGGGACTCGTAATTCCTGGTGTAACGGTGAAAATTGCGGCTGATGGTGAGATATTGTGCAAGGGGCCAAATGTGATGCAGGGATATTATAAATTACCTGAAGCTACGAACGAGGCTATCGATGGTGAGGGATGGTTCCACACCGGTGATATTGGAACTTTTGTTGAGGATAAATATTTAAAGATCACGGATCGTAAAAAAGAAGTATTCAAAACCAGTGGTGGAAAATACATTGCTCCTCAACCGATGGAAAATAAATTCAAGGAATCACCTTTTATCGAACAGATCATGGTGATCGGTGAAAATGAAAAATTTCCCGCTGCACTTATTACTCCCGCCTGGGATTATTTGAAAGGATGGTGTACCAAAAATGGCATCACTTTCGAGGGTAATGAGGACCTGGTGAAAAAGCCTGAAGTGCTTGCTGCATATCAGAAAGAGTTAGATTTTTATAACACTGAATTTGGAAGCTGGGAAACCATTAAAAAGTTTCAATTGCTTCCGGGTGACTGGAGTATTGAAGGTGGGGAAATGACACCGACATTAAAACTCAAGCGTAAACCTATCCTTAGTAAGTATGCCAGATTTGTAGATACAATCTATAAATCGGATAATTAACTAATACTTTTACGAATTAAGGGTTAAAAAGAAACCTTTCCTCTGAGATTGGGGCTAATGCTTTTTTTATCAACTTTTTATCAACCACTGGGTTCCTTCATATCCGGGCTGAATTTTCAGAATTTATTGCCAGATAGTACATGTTTAGGCATTTGCATTATTACGATTAGTTTATATATTTGTTATGTTTACGAGGTAGTAATCCCCTATGAAGAAAATTCTATTTATTTTTTCCTTTCTGATCTTCCAAGTTTCTAATGGACAGGGGCTTACAATTACTGAAATTAACTATAATTCCGATTCCACCCAAAATCCAGGTGATTGGTTTGAGCTGTACAATCCTACGGGGTCTGCCATTGATCTTTCTCTATACAGGTTGAGAGACAGCAGCGCCACGGGATTATATCTCGTACAACCAGGTGTAAGTATCCCCGCAGGTGGCTATCTTGTTTTTTGTACTGACACCCAGGCCTTTGATGCCATTTATAATATTACAAACCGTATCGGTAATCTTGGGTATGGGCTTAATAACAAGGCGGACGGGATACGAATTTATGATAACACCAATGCCTTTTTATTTCAGGTATTTTTTCAGGATTCCCTCCCCTGGCCCATTGGTGCTGATGGCTGGGGAAGGACACTGGAGATCATTAATCCGTTGACGAATCCTGATGATCCTCTCAATTGGAGAACTGGTTGTGTCCTCGGTTCGCCTGGTGCAGCCTATACAGCTTGTGTCAACGAAACGCTAGTTGTTAGCGAAGTCAACTATAAATCTTCACCAACAGAAAATGCAGGAGATTGGTTCGAGATCCGTAACATTGGTTCCACCTCCATCAACATTGGCAATTACGGGGTAAGAAATCACAAAAACGAGCTTCATTATCTGATCCCAGCCGGAACAATCCTTGCCCCGCAGGAAATGGTGGTGGTATATAATACACCAGCCTTATTCAATGCGCAGTTCCCATTTTTACTGAATAAGGTTGGGCCATTCCTCTTTGGTTTAGATGGTGATGGCGATGCCATCAGACTTTACAATGCCGCAGATAAGATCATATTTTCGGTTTTTTATGATGATGATACTCCTTGGGATAATACCCCGGACGGGTTTGGTTATACCCTCGAAGCGGATACCTTGTTCAATTTTTCCAGGGATGTTTGTGATGCAAGTTCCTGGTTTGCAGGATGTCCTGAAGGCTCGCCAGGTAAAAAATATAATCCGGATTGTCTGGGTGGTATCAGTTCCCAACCTGAGATTGGAATATCCGTTTTCCCTAATCCGGCATCGCAATTTATTCAGGTTGATTTTCAAATAGTTCCAGATTCCTGGACGTTGAAAATTTACAATACACTGGGTCAGCAAATTATAAATTTAGTGGATCAATCTATGGTGAAGGTTGACAACCTCTCCAATGGAACTTACATCTTAGAAATACAAACCCCAACAGTTGTTACCAGAACAAAAATACTCATAGCTCATGATTAAATTTAAACCCCTTACCCTCATTGCTTTAGCATTTATCTGTTGGCAAACTGCCAAGAGCCAGATATTGATCAATGAATATTCCTGCGCCAATTATTCAGGGCCCACGGATAATTTCGGGAATTCGCCTGACTGGATTGAGTTATATAACGCTGGTGGGGCTCCGGTGAATCTTTCAACTTATTTTTTGAGTGATAAATTGACCAATCCGCTCAAATGGCAATGTCCTAACATCAATATTAATCCAGGCCAGCGAATTACTTTCTGGGCCTCTAATCAGAACATCATTGTTGGAACCAACTATCATACAAACTTCAAACTTACTCAAAGCGAAGGCGGCGATGTTGTGATGCTTTCTGATAATATGGCCAACATTCTGGATCTGGTTACTATTCAGCCGATGCAACGGGATGATTCGAGAGCAAGAAGCGTTGATGGTGGAGCTACCTGGGCGGTATGTACAACTCCCACTTTTGGAACTGCGAATGGTGCTAGTTTTACAACCTACGCTACCACCCCAAGCATGAATATGGCACCCGGAAATTATGGAGGTGCGATTGCCGTTACATTATCAACTCCTGATCCTTTGATCACCATTCGTTATACCACCAACGGATCTGAACCAACGGGTGCATCAACCGCCTACGCGGGCCCAATTGCCGTTGGAGCAACAACTGTTATTCGTGCAAAAGCATTTTCATCCAACCCCGCAGTTTTACCAAGTTTCATGGAGACTAACACCTATTTCATTGGTGTAAATCACTCTATTCCGATCGTTTCCATTTGTTCACAGGATTATACCAATCTTTTCAGCAGTTCCATGTGGGAAATCTATTCTTCACTCGAGTACTTTGATGCAAATGATATCTTTCAGTTCGAAAGTTATGGGTCCGTGGATCCTCATGGAAACGACTCCTGGGCTTTCCCACAAAAAGGAATCGATTATACAACACAGGATGAAGAAGGATATGACAATGAATTGGATTACCAGATTTTTGATGGATCTTCCAGACCAAGTTTTAGAAAGATCATACTAAAAGCAGGCGCCTCTGATAATTATCCATTTGCAGGTGGCCCCGGATGTCATTTAAGAGATGGATTTGTACAGAGCTATGCATTTAAGATAGGATTAAACATGGATGGCCGCAGATTGGAACATTGTATTTTATATGTCAATGGCCAGTATTGGGGTGTATATGAAATCAGAGAAAAAGCGAATGATGCCGACTATACTGATTATTACTACGGTCAGGAATCAAATGAAATTGATGTTCTTCAATATTGGGGAGGATTGGACGTAAAATATGGTTCTGCTACTGACTGGGGTAATTTCTATAATTACGTAACCACTAACAGTATGGCAGTTCAGGCCAATTATGATGTGGCTGCAGGTTGGATCAATGTGATGAGTGTAATCGATTATTATATCTACAATACATACGTCGTGAACAGCGACTGGATCAACTGGAACAGCGCGTGGTGGAGAGGTTATGGAAGCCCTGCTGTAGCATGGAAATATACCATGTGGGATATGGACAATACCTACAACCTGGGACAGAATTATAGTGGATGGCCAAGCACCGGCTTCGGTGGTGATCCTTGTGACCTGGATGCCATATTTCAAAATGCCGGCGCCAATATGGGACATATGGACATATTCAATTCTTTAATGAATAATCCAGGATTCAGAAATTTATTTGTAACACGTTATGCAGAGCTATTATCTGGTCCGCTTACCTGTCCTGAGATCAATGCACATCTGGATAGTATTGTGAATGTATTGACTCCTGAAATGCCTGGACAGATTGCCCGCTGGGGTGGTTCCATGGCAGGCTGGAATAACAACCTTACCTTTCTTAGAAATGAAGTCAATGGAAGATGCAACGTAATCACGCAGGGTGCCATTAATTGTTATAATGTTACCGGACCTTATGATGTAGTTGTAGTAGTTGACCCACCATTAACAGGAAATGTAACTTTTCTGGGTACCCCAATAGCGAACTACCCATGGTCTGGTACTTATTTTGGAACTACGGTGATTGATATGCAGGCCGCAGCTTCAATGGGGTGGAATTTCGACTACTGGGAATTGAATAACCATGTAGTAGCACCTAATCAGTTTGCAACGGATGTAACATTTACACTGAATGCAAATGATACAATTATTGCACATTTTACTCAACCTGATTCGTTGAAAATCATGTATCGGGTGCAACCACCATTAACCGGACAGATCAACACGAATGGGTTTACAATACCCACTTATCCATATACAGATAATGTAGCACCGGGTGAAGTTTATACATTAGCAGCAATCCCTGCAACAGATTATACTTTTGATCACTGGCAATTGAACAATCATGTGATCAATCCTTCAACCACTGATTCTTTAGGAAGTATTACCGTGTCACAATCGGATACCGTGATTGCCTGGTTCAAGAAATTACCTCCAGTTCCCGAGCCTTATATTGAACCACCAACAATTTATATTCCGAATTCATTTACACCGAATGGTGACGACCTGAATGACTTTTTTGAAGTATATTTTAACGACCGTATCAAAGACATTCATGTTGAAATTTATGACAGATGGGGATTAAGATTATTCTCCTCGTCGGATAAATATTTCAAATGGGATGGTAAATTCAAAGGACAACTATTGCCGCAGGCAGTATATGCATATAAGCTTACGTACAAGGATGATGAAAAGAATTATGATCAGACCTTGTATGGGCATATAACCTTGCTAAGGTAAAGTTACACGGATGTACCGGTTTGATTTCTTGAAAAATGATCAGGCCCTGCCTCAGTATATATTGTTTTCTACTCATAAAAACCTTCTAAAAGGAATTAAATTTTCTTTTTATTCGCGTAAGTTTTTAATTTTAAACCCGTCTAAAGCTAATTCTACTCGCAATGAGCAACAATAAACTAGTTTTCGTATTTGCTATGGCCCTTAGTGCTCTGGCGGTTGGTTGCAGCAAACCAGCCGGGGAAGGTGGTACCTCCAAAATAAAGGGTAAAATATATATCAGGGATTACAACAGCACCTTTACTATTCTTCAAGCCTCCTATTTTGCGATGGAAGAAAGGGTTTATATCATTTACGGTGATGAAACCTTTTATGGTGATGACATCAGGACCAGTTATGATGGCTCCTACGAGTTTGGCTATTTAAGACCAGGTACCTATCGCATTTTTGCCTATTCAAAAGATTCTACACTCAGCACACCGGGTGGTTTATTTCCGGTGATTGATACCGTCGAAATAACTGAGGAATATCAAACCGTTGAGTTGCCCACCATGTTCCTTTTAAAATAAATATGAAAATACTATCTACTATATTATTATTTTCAATCACAGGCCTTCTGTTTTCCCAGTCGAAAAAGGACCTGAAAGACGCCGGGATTATTTCAAGAACAGAAAAGACCAGCAAAGTTGAAAAAAAGACCACCATTACCTTCGTCGAGTCAGTTGAGAAGTATGATGACAATGGAAATAAAATGGAGGTGATTGAATATAAAAGTGACGGTGATATAAAAGTATACACCCAGTTTGAATATAATGACAAGGGAAAACTGGTGAAGGAAACAGAGATTGACCCGTTGAGTAAAAAAACAAAATCCACCGTTGAGTATTCTTATAGTGACGACGATAAATTAATCAAGGAAGGGTATTACAATAAAAAAAATGAATTGGTAAAAACAGTTGAGTATACTTATGATGGTAAAATAAAAACGGAGAAGAAAGTAACGAATGCTGCAGGAAAAGTAATTGAAACCAAAACCTATTCTTACGAGAAAAAATAATGAAATTGAATGTAGGCTTATTCAGTAGTTTCTTCGACATACCTGCTTTAACCGCAACAGGAGATTTATTAATTGCTTTTTCCATTCATCTGGCCGTATTGCTTATCCTCATTTTTGGGATTTACTATACCTCCTATCGAAGAAAGAATTTTGTATTTACTTTTTTTCTCATTGGCCTCATCGTATTTTTTCTTTCGTATGTAATGAGCAAACTCGATTTGAATATGGGATTTGGTCTGGGTCTATTCGCCATTTTTGGTATTATTCGATATAGGACAGACCTGATCCCCATTAGGGAAATGACTTATTTATTTATCATTATCGGATTAAGTGTATTGAACGGTCTTACTAAGAATACCATGTCATTTGCAGAGGCGTCCGTTCTTAATTTACTAACTGTAGGATCTGTTTTTGTTTTCGAAAAAGTGCTCAACCTGAGAACGGAATCTTTTAAAATAATTGTATACGAAAAGTTAGACTTGTTAAAACCTGGACAGGAAGAACAGCTTCTGTTTGACATTCGGGAAAGAACAGGTATTCCTGCTGAAAAAGTAGATGTGATCAAATTCAATTTTACCAAGAACAATGCAATTATTAAAGTCCACTACCATTCAAAGAAATTCGAAAATGGCAATGATGGCTCAATGATGAATGATGATGGCGACGATGATTAAAAAGTGGACCAGCATCTGTTTATTCCTTCTATCTGCCAATATATACAGTCAGGCCATTGATGATTTTGGAACCTGGTGGGGTATAGAGGTCCGTAAAACATTCCTTACCGACTTCAGGGCATCTTTCGCATTTGAAACGCGATTGAATCAAAACTCATCTAATGTCAAGAATGTTTTTATCAATCCGGCTTTAAGATATGCTCCTTTGAAATGGTTGTATGTTGGTACAGGGTATCGGTTCGACAATCGCTACCAGCAAGCTGACCGGTATTTTACTCAACGACACCGGGTCAATCTGGATCTTGGATTTGTATATGAAATCAAACGTTTTGAATTTGAATATCGAAACCGTTTTCAGCTTCAGTGGGAAGATTATTATTCAAATAAGGTTGAATATCCCCTCATGTTTAGCCGGCATCAGCTGGCGGCATCTTTTAAATGGCCGCAATTACCTTTTACTTCCTCTGTAAGTGGTGAACTATGGTTACCGGTGATACAAAACACGGAGTTAAGCAAATTCAGATTCATCTTGTGTCAGGAATATAGACTGCAAAAACTGCATAGATTCCAGCTTAGGTTTGTATTTCAAACAGATCTAAGTACCCCCGAACCTATCCGGGATTATATTATTTCTACCAGATATATATTTTCTTTTTAGGGAATATATCTTTTAATCACAACATAAGCATATTCGTCGAATTTTGGAGCATCAGCCCAAACCAGAAATTGATTTACCTCCTTCGAATTTACATAACAATCATTCGGTGCCTTCAAGGCAAATTTATTTTCGCCAAGGGAAATGAGTTTAAATAAGGAAGCATTGAATTTATTGGTTTCATCAGCATAAATAATTCCTGAGTTCTTATCCATTCGGAGATATAAACCCGTTTGCCAGGATCTGAGGAGAAATTTATCTTCGGCAGCATTATAAACGAACTGAAAAGCGTCTGAATTATTGGCGAATTGATGATCCCCGCAGAGGCCCGTATTACCTGTATCCACGGAAGATAAAAAACGTCCCCGAATAAATTCCAGGCAGAACTCGCCTTCGGTGAGCTCTGAAGGGCGGTAGAAAGATCCTTTCCCCTTTAGCTCCTTTTGATAGTCCGGATACGAAACGGTGAGATCATAGTCCTGCGGATATATCTTTTTTCTCCAGATGGAAAAATACGTCCTCTTATTCATTTGGTCATAGTGAAGAATCCCGCGTGAATATTGCCAGGACTGAAAAATATTAAGCCAGGTAGAAAAACAGATGAAGACAAATATGGGTAAAACAATGATCCATTTTTTGTTTGCAATACAGGCGGCTAAAGGAAATGCCAGCAATGCATAGATGTCGATCATGGGTCGCATTCCAAAACATCCGCCATACGACCAGGCCCACCAACAGGAAGTTACATATATAAAGAGAGGGAAAACAACCAGAACAGGGACTAACATTTCTTTCACCGATTTTCGAATGAAAAATATTCCAACAACAGATAAAATCATAACCGGGGTATAGATCAACCATCCTTTTCGGAAAGAAAATAAGATCTCAATGATCAAAGGTCTCACCCAGAAGAATTTTTCATCCTGATAAGAATAATACATCCAATCACCTGTGGCATATTTCCAATAGAGAAATTGCGGGATTATTGGAATAAAAAATAAGATAATGGCCAATAGCAACCATCTATAATTCTCAAAGAGAAATATAATCCTGTCAAAAAAGGTATCTCCATTATTAATACCATATAAAAGCGGGATCAGAACGAATAAGATATTGTTCGGACGAATGAGTGCCAACATAGAAACAGAAAGAGCTATCAGGATGATCCATTGTTTCTTTTGGTCTTCATAGAAAACAATTGTTGAATAGATAAGAATACTCAACCACATAAAATTCACTCCATGCGTAAAGAGTACTTCTCCATTGGTGTACCAGATCAGGTTGGTGGAAACAGTCAATATCGCAAGAACGGCGAGTACTACCCTAATCCGGAAAAACCGGAACAAGGCTTTTCCTAAAAAAAATAATCCGATGCAAACGTAGATCCAGATCCCAACGACCAATATTTTCTGGGTTTGTTTTGAATAACCATCATCATCTTTACCTTGCAAAGCCGCTACTCCTTGTGCAACAAAATAAAAAGGCGTATACATATAGGCCATCCCAACGGTTCGTTTATTCACCGGTTTTCCGTCGGCAGTTGTTTTGGCCCAAAAATCTTTGGGACAACCATTTTTAAAACTTAGATCTTTGCATTCGAAAGCAGCGGTTACAAAACTATAGTACTCCGTTGCATCGCTGTTGATCTGATTTCTTTTAAAGGTTTGCAGGTATCCGCTAAAAATGTAAAACAATACCAATGCACTTAAGCAACTTAAGAGCAGCAGAAGGTTTTGTTTTTTTGAAGAGATGATGAGTGGTTCGGGCAATTTCTACAAAGAATATGGGATAAAGAAAATGATTTTTTGCCTGTTTAAGTATAATGAGGCTGACAGCTTGCGATCTGTATGTAGGTGTATTACCAATCCCGATTACCTGCTTGCCCCGCCCATCAGAAGACAGGGATCCGACTGCCGGTAATATCCCTTTCAATCGTTGTGTTGTGGGCTGTCTGAGGGGTAGAGTGGAACGACTCGTCACATACAGCCGGAAGGCTACACCCTAAAAACCCATTAAAATTTAACATTTACATACTAAAAGGGGTACTATTATTGTTTTAAATTTGACAAACCCCTTCTTAAGCTATGTATAAAAATATTCGGGCATTATTTTTACTTATTTCCTTTTGCGCCTTTGCCATGGTTGGTCATAGCCAACTCATTAACCAGAAGGATGCTAACGGTAAAAAAACGGGTGTATGGCAAACCAAATGGCCCAATGATTCCATTAAAAGTAAAGGTTCATATAAAGCCGGCAAAGCCATTGGCCTCTGGGAATACTTTTATGATACCGGTGAACTCATGGCTTATATGGAATACCTGGATGACGGTATTACCTCCAACTTTAAACTTTTCGATGCATCCGGACCAAGAATAGCTGAAGGTCTATATGTAAAAGGAAAAAAAGACGCCTTATGGCATTATTATGGGATCGACAGCAGTAAAGTGGGTGAAGAAACATATATAAAAGGCGTAAAAAGCGGGGAAGAAAAAATTTATT
Source organism: Flavobacteriales bacterium (assembly GCA_025451295.1). GTDB lineage: Bacteria > Bacteroidota > Bacteroidia > CAIKAF01 > CAIKAF01 > JANWKQ01. The sequence goes on from JANWKQ010000025.1 coordinate 39,687, forward strand.
ATCCAAAATCCGACAAATTATTTCAAACCACTGTGTTTCTCAATGATAAAAAAGAAGGTTGGTATAAACAGTTTTATCCGGATGGCAGATTAAAGACAGATGGAACTTTCGTGAATGATACACTCGTGGGTAAAGTCACCTATTTCCATTCCAACGGAAAGAAAAACCTGGAAGGAAATTATGTAAAAGGTTTACGTCACGGAGAATTTTATGTTTATGACGAAAATGGCAAGCTTGCAGAAACCTTACATTATAAAAATGGCAAGCTCGATGAAAAAGATCTGAAGCGCCATATGGATGGTGAAATAAAAGTAACTTATCCTGAAGATGTGATCTATCAGGGTGGTTACGAACATTTAAATCCAAACGGAGGCGGCGGAGATGGTGGTTATTAACCCAATCTTCTTTACATGAAAATATTTTACCTTGCAGCATTTCTTTGTATTATATTATCTTTTGCTGGATGTGGTAAAAAACCGCTTCCTGAAAAAAATATTCAACCCATTATTGAAAAACAGGTCTTTGAAAAAGACTATACCCATAAAATAAGATGGGTGGCGATTGCACCTTATGATAGCATTGATTCAGCCACCACTGAATTGATCTCAACGCAGCTCGAAGATTTTTATGGGGTACGGACTTTGCTTTTACCAAAAGCATTTATGACGGATTCTTTACTGGCCTGGTCAAAAACCAGGTATAATGCGAATAAGATCCTGGCGCATCTCACAAAAATAAAACCTGATAATGTTGCCTATATCCTTGCATTGACAAGTGAAAAAATTGCAGCCTGTGGTGATTCCATCCATGAAACCGGCGTTGCCGGTCTGGGTAATCGGCCGGGCACATGCTCAGTCGTATCCACTGCAACCCTGCACCGAAAGGTAAAAGACGAAGAACAATATACCCAGCGTTTGATAAAGGCCTGCATGCATGAAATGGGACATAATTTCGGATTGAGACATTGCAAATCGAAAGACAAAAAATGTTTTATGCGTGATGCAGCCGGCACGATTCTAACCCTGGATGAAGAGGAAATATATTTATGCAAAAAATGCATGAAGCTCTTAAATGAGGCCGGATTTAATCTGAAAGGAAAAACCTGAGGTGATGAAACGGATCCTCCCTCCATTTTTTGGCTTGTTGATTTTTATTACCGGATGCGGAAGATCATCTGAAAAAAAAACAGATTATACGGATCCTTTTAAAAATGGAGATTCAGCATTAACAGTTGCTATTGTACCTTATCATGATTTCAGACCAGCATGGATCAACCTGGTAAGAAGGGAACTCGAAGGTTTTTACGGAATAAAAACATTGCTCCTGCCTAAAGCAGAAATGCCCGATTCCTGCAAGAAACCCTATAAGAATAGATATAATGCGGGTGGTATACTCCAACATTTAAATGTGATCAAACCAAAAGATGTTCAGTATATACTGGCACTCACCACAGAAGGCATCGCCATCGAAAAAGGCAAATACAAAGAGTGGGGAATTCTTGGTTTGGGAACATGTCCGGGTCCCTGTTGTGTAATATCCACCGCCAACATGGGTAAATATGATGACCGGTTCAAAGACCGGCTGGTAAAAGTTTGTCTTCATGAAATGGGCCATAATTTTGGATTACCACATTGTGATAAGAAAGATATGAAATGCCTGATGCGGGATGCAAATGGAACCGTTCTTACCATTGATGAAGATGAAAAGTATTTATGTAAATATTGTGCAGGATTTTTAAAGGTAAAAGGATTTAAACTCGGGGAAAATGAGTAGATTGGTCCTTTGTTAACTACCTTATTTTCGCAAGAAAAATCCCTTTTGAAAAAGTTATCCCTCATAGCGCTTGTTGTTCTCCTGCTGAGTCTGCTTTTTGTAGGGTTGGTCTATTTATACCAACGGGAAGTTTCTTCCGTTCCTGAAACCCCTCCTTCCTTTATGTATACTGATTTTGGTGTTTACGTCCCTACTCAATATTCCAGGTACGGAATTGATGTCTCCAGATACCAGGAAAGGATCAATTGGAAAGAAGTAAAGAAAATGAAAGTGCAGAATATTTCAATCGACTTTGCTTTTATAAAAGCAACCGAAGGAAAACATATGAAAGACAAACGTTTTAAAGAAAACTGGAAAGAAGCAAAGGAAAATGGAATTCCACGGGGAGCATATCATTATTATTTGCCTGATGGAAGTCCGAAAACACAGGCGAAAAATTTCATGGAAACAATTCAGCTTTTACCGGGTGATCTTCCACCGGTAATTGATATCGAAGACCGTGGTATTGGGATCCATAAATCATTTATCAGCAACATTAAGGTATTTCTGACTGAAGTTGGCAATTTCTGTAAGTGTAAACCTATTGTATATTCGTATGATTCTTTTTATGAGAATTATCTGAAAGGCGAATTCAATGATTATCCATTATGGATCGCCAGGTACGGAGCAGAAAAACCGGCCGAAGAAAAATTTCATTTCTGGCAGTTTACAGATAGAGCACAAGTAGACGGAATAGGACCAAAAGTGGATATGAATGTATTTGCTGGGGATTCAGTGGCATTTGCTAAGTTGTTGTTGAAGTAATTCGAATACCGAACATAGAACATTTGAATAACGAATTAGGAATGCTCGATCGTTACTCTTGTTTTATCAGACGGATCATACTTGACAAATATTTCTTCTCCGGGTTGAAACAAGGGAATAGATGTTTGTTTGATGGCTCCTTTTACGGTTGCTGCAAAAGCGGGTTCATTGTCAGGTAAAACCTGAACTTCGATCGTGGCCAGCGGATTATTTCCATTGATGTTGATCCCCATATTCGTGAACTTGGTGACTATCGCCTTGCTATAAATACCGATTGCCTGGATCTGTTCATGTTCCTTTTGCATTTCAGCCAGTTTTACTTTCAACTCTTCTATTTGCTGAGGAGAAGCATTTTTTAAGGCACTATTAGTGGAGCCCGCTCCGGCCAGATCTCCTTGACGTATCAACACCAGTTTTTGATGATTGGTCGGATCCACCATCACCGGTACAATAGTCCCCGACTGAAATTGAGCCGCCTGTAAATAAGAAATCACTGTTTTTGCAGTGGCGATGTATACTGGTGTACCAGGAATTTCTACTTGTAACTCAATCTTGCACAAAGGCTGGTTGTTGATCCGGGTCCCTGTTTCGAAAATTGATAAGACTGTTCCGGTTCCTTTAATCCCGGTTTTCATCAACCGGTTATAATCCATCGATGGTTTAATAAATGCACGATAGAAAATAAAGAAGACAAACATCATCACTGCCCCTACCACACATCCTACAATGGGATCTCCCATAAAAGCTGCGGCTACTCCAACCGAAGCGCCTACAAGTCCGCCAACAAGACCTATAATTGTACCCGGATTTAATTTCATAGTGAGTTGAGATTGATAGAGGATAAATGTATGAAATTAAATAAAAACCTACAGGCAGAAATCCGTTAAAAAAAAGGAGTTCGCAATCCGAATGCCCAATTGCACCGGATTACTTAAATCTCCATAGTAAGTTTGTTTTTATCGTTGAAATCGATCAAACAGGGCAATTTCCTGCCGACATCAAATCTTCCCGGTTCATACTCTGGTAAAGGCACTTCTTTATCAACCGTATAGGGTTCAACACCGTCACGTGTAATTAAAAACTGAATCATATAAACTGAATAGCCATTTTTTACCATGCTGGTCTTCATTTTTACCTTGAGCTCTGCCATCCCTTTATGGCCATCTTTGATTATGTTCTCAGGATTACCTGCTGGTGCAGCCGGAGGGTTCGGATTGAACGCAACTTTCGTTTTATCCTGTGGATCTGCCTTTATATGCATGATTGCACCGATCTTAAGATAAGAGATCTCCATAACCGAAACCAATTTTTGAATGGTCGCATTATAGGGTTCCATCCCTGGGATAGTAACCTGTACTTCTATGTTTAATAAAGTTTTTGGCAGTGTACCACCCGTTTTCACCGTCATACCCGCTTCCCTTAAGGAAAGAATAACTGCGGTCCCAGGTGTGCCGACTTCAAGGATACGTGCATTATCGCCTTCAGGATTAAACGCTTTTTTTAGCTTAGAGAAAAAACCCATATAATTTAATTTTTAAGTTGGTTGATAGATTTCAAATATATAAAAACAAGATAAATAAAAAAGACAGAGATCGATTTATCAAATAGCCTATTCGAATTTATTTCATCCTCTTCCTGACTACCCGAGCTACAAGGAGAAATATCAATAGTAGAAATACGCCTATCGAAACTAGAATAGCAATACCAAGAGGAGAATCCATTGGAACTGACTTGCCATGGTTATTATGAGCCCAACCACCAATCGGCCTGGCAAAGGCGCCAATGGTTGTGAGAAACATTACTCCTAAAATTTTGGAAAGATTAGCCAGACAATTTTTTAGCTTTTTCATTTTCATAAGATACGTTGAAGTAAATATATAAAACACCATTGAAATTGTATAGATAATGGTGGTTTTTACAATATCTTGCTGATAATCAACACAATCAATAATTTTGTACCTTTGTGCTCGTAACCGGTAAAAGGTAACTAGTAACCCGGAAAATCAATTTTTTTACAATTTTCCGAATTACTAAACACCAGTTACTAATTAACTAAGTAATGATAAAAAAAGGACGTGTTTTGGCTGCCATGAGTGGCGGTATCGATAGCAGCGTAACTGCATTGCTTTTGCATCAGCAGGGTTATGAGGTGATCGGTATTACCATGAAGACATGGGACTATGCAAGCTCCGGTGGAAGTCGTAAAACAACTGGCTGTTGCAGTCTTGATGATATCAATGATGCACGTTCCTTAGCGGTCGATCATGGTTTCCCTCATTATATTTTAGATATCCGCGAAGAGTTCGGTGATTTTATCATCGATAATTTTGTGGAAGAATATATGGCGGGTAAAACACCCAATCCATGCGTTTTATGTAACACACATATTAAATGGGATGCCTTGCTCAAACGAGCCGATCAACTCGATTGCGAATTTATTGCCACCGGTCATTATGCACAGGTACGCAGAGGAGACAACGGACGATATATTATTTCAAAGGGGCTCGACGAAACCAAAGATCAATCATACGTGCTTTGGGGATTGAAACAGGAAGCATTAAAAAGAACCATTTTCCCTTGCGGAGGATATACGAAAAAAGAAATTCGTCAACTGGCTATGAACTTTGGTTACGAAGCACTCAGCAAAAAAGCCGAGAGCTATGAGATCTGTTTTATTCCGGACAATGATTACCGTGGATTTCTGAAAAGAAAAGTAGAAGGACTGGAAGAAAAAGTAAAAGGCGGATCATTCATTGATAAGGATGGAAATATTTTAGGAGAACATGAAGGTTATCCTTTTTACACGGTTGGTCAACGCAAAGGTTTAGGCATTGCATTGGGTAAACCGGCATTTGTTACCAAGATCATTCCTGAAACCAATACGGTTGTATTGGGATATGATGGTGATCTCGATGCCACTACCATGCGGGTAAGAGATCTGAATATTGTGAAATATGAAAAGCTGGATTCAACCATTGAAGCGATCACCAAAATTCGTTATAAAGACAAAGGACATTTGAGTTCTGTTACCCAGGAAGGTGGTCATGCCTATGTAACTTTCCATGAGGCGGTGCAAGCCATTGCTCCGGGACAATCAGCGGTTTTCTATGAGGGAAATGATTTGATTGGTGGGGGTTTTATTGCAAGGGATTAAAATGATTTACGATTTTTGATTTACGAATTATCATTAATACACCCTTAACATGTCATTGATTATTCTCCAAACAAATTATTCTTGTCAAAGGGTTCCTCCTCTTCTTTCTGCAACTTCAATAATTCTTTTGCTTCCTGTATTTTTTCTTCAGAGCCTTTTTCGATGATGTCAAGTTTTCCCAAAAACTCCACATGGGCTCCTTTTTCAACGAGCAATCCTCCATTGATGGTTACATTCGAGTTTTTGCCAAAAACAACATTGGCACCTCCTTTGATCACTACCTTGGGTTTTGAGTTAGCGACTTCCTGTGGATGCATTTTGTATAAGCTGTTGCAATGGGCACAACGAAGAAATTCTGCACCTTCTTTTTTAAAATCAGTAGAGCCGCATTGGATACATTGACATTTTGTTGGCATGGATCGACGTTTTGTGTGTACAAGATACGAAATTTCATCACAGGGATGCATTGTAGAGACGGAATATATTCCGTCTCTACAATAGCTTCGGATTATTTTTCACGTAGTTGCGAACATTCAACAATGCCTTTTCGTTTTGGATAATTCGATCATGATATCCACGTTGCCATTTAAACTCAATGTTATTTCGTGTGGCATAACGTTGAACGGCACCCTTATACGACCTGATGACAGATCCTATATTTTTATTTGGTGATGAAAATGTATTTGGAACATAACCTGTTTTATCCGGATTTTGAATTTGAATAATTCCATGCAGGTGATCGGGCATAACAATAAATTCATCCAATTTCACAAAAGAGAAATGCGAGGGAATTTCAAACCAAAACTCATTGGCCTTAAGACCCATTTCGGATAATTGTAGAGACGGAATATATTCTGTCTCTACCTCCGCCGCGAATTTCCCCAAATAGTTTGTTTTCCTATGGGTACAAATTGTTATAAAATAAAATCCGTTTGATCCATAATCAAACCCTTTAAGACGATTTGATTCAACACGATATGTATTTAGAAATTTGGTCATGACAAAAAAATTGACAATGTTCAATCCCATAATGTAATAATTATTGCGGAATAACGCGCCAGCGATGTGAAGGGTTTAGCCCTACGTAGGAGGGCCGAGCGAATAGCGAGCCCGCAACGTAGCGCCCGGGCGCCCAAAATCAAATATTCCGCAGCCTCGCCATAACCCCCAAAGGCAGATCCACCTTCTGTTCAGATTGTAAATAAATTTCACCAATCGAATATTCCTTCGGTTTCAGGTTGAAAATTTTCAGGTCAGATTGCAACATATTGTCAATAATAAGACTCGAAAATCCAAGTGAGTATGTATTGAGGATGAGAAAATATTCCTCCTTGTCAAGCAATTGTAAAACATCCTTCAGCATTTCATTGATGTTTTTTTCCAGCTTCCAGCTTTCACCATTGGGTCCGTGTCCGAATGCGGGAGGATCCAAAATAATTCCCTGATATATTTTTCCTCTTTTCAATTCACGTTTTACAAATTTCATGGCATCTTCAACTACCCAACGGATATCATGCAGATTGGAAGCATCCATATTTCTTTTTGCCCAACTTACCACTTGTTTAATGCTGTCAACATGGTATGTCTCTGCGCCAGCTGCATTGGCCGCTAAGGATGCTCCGCCTGTATAGGCGAATAGATTTAAAAACCGGGGATTGGGATTCTTTAGCATGCTGATGGATTCATAAATATAATCCCAGTTGGTTGCCTGTTCCGGAAAAACACCCACATGTTTAAAACCGGTTAAGGCCAGATCGAAAATGAGCTGGTATTTTGGATGCTGGTAAATGAGTTCCCAGTTATCAGGCATTTTTTTAAACTTATCCCATTTACCGGAATTGGAAGAGATGCCTACAAAATTTACATGGGCTTTTTCTTTCCATTCTTTATCCGATAATTTTTTATCCCAGATGGCTTGTGGTTCCGGACGAATGGTGATATAGTCACCAAATCTTTCCAATTTTTCGAAATTTCCACAATCAATGAGCGAATAATTGGTCCAGTTAACCGGAGTAAAAAGCTCAATCTTTTTTGACATGAATTTTTTTTAAAAGGTAAGACCCACCTGGGCACTCCAATAGATCATCGACATATTTTGGGTAAAAGTATTTTGCCGGGTGGTGGTATTTCCGGAAACCCTTTCTTCTACGATGAGATTGGTAAAACGTGGCCGTGCATACATATATTCCAATCCGCTTCCGATATAAAGTGTTTTAAACACCCTGAAACGAAAGGAGAAATTAGCAGAGATCATCCAACCTCCACCATACGATTGATAAGATTTATAATAAATGGTACCCGCCTGGTTCACCTCGATATCTGGCATTTCGGCCCATAAATAACCCGACGTAACTGAAGCATCAATGATCCATTTATCTTTGATGGCCGGCCGATAAGCAAACATCACACCACCTGAAGCATATCCAAACCTATAATTATTTGATATGGGTCGTTGCTCAATCCCGCTTTGTAAATACACATGCTTTTTGATTGGATTTGTATTTACCGGTAAAACCCCAAGACCTCCGTTAAAAACCAATCCTACATATTTAAAAGGTTTGATGCCCATCCTGAATTCGAGCATTCCCCCTGTGGTTGCATAGCCAGCTGCGGAATCCTGCACCTTGTTGCTCGCCACTCTGCCCAACGGAATAGCAACACCTGAACTTACCTGCAAATTGAGGATATCCTGGGCATTGGCCCAGGTCCCAAAGAATATGATTAAAAGGGTGAAAAATGTCCTTTTCATTGATACAAAGTTACAAATATTAGGCAATCAAAAAAGTGTGTCCATTAGTGTGACCGATCCCGGCCTGCGCCGGGATAACCCTGTATTTTGAATCCACATGATTTGCCATATATTTGTGCAACTAAAAAAGAAAATATGGCACTCAAGATCGGCGATAAAGCCCCCAACTTTACCCTTTATAACAGCGATAAAAAACAAGTTTCCCTGGAAAGCCTGCGCGGCAAAAATGTGCTTCTGCATTTTTATCCGTTAGCTTTTACGAGCACTTGCACTGCCCAATTATGCAATGCCAGAGATAATATGGAAGTGTACACCAAACTCAATTGTGAAGTATTTGGTATTTCCATTGATACCCCCCATTCCTTAAAAGTGTTCAAAGAGCAACAGGGATTAACTTTTGATCTGCTGAGCGATTTCAATAAGACCACCATTAAGGATTATGATATGGTGTTAGAGGATTTTGGTTTGAATATGCATGGTGTTTCCAAGCGAGGTGCTTTTGTGATTGACAAAGAGGGGATCATCAGATATGGGGAGGTTTGTCCCACATTAAGCGATCAGCCGGATTACAATGCGATTAAATCGACGCTGGAAAGTTTAAGTTAATCAATTTTTTTTCTGCGAAAATCCCCTCCAAAACAGTATGGGGTGGAACTCAGTTCAGGATCTGTATGGTCATGTTCAACGGAGATTTTACTTTCCTTCTCATCATAGACAAATTTTATTCCTTTTGTTCCGGTTAGCAGCTCTGTGGTTCCTACAGATAAGGCCACACCCAGAAGAACAAGTTCATTGCATTCCCGATCGGCCGACAAGTGAATATCATTTTTATACGTGTATTTCCATCCATATCTTACACCACTGATCTTATAGATTTTGAGCTTCCCTATAATTTTTGAAGCGTTCTCATAGCTATAACACTTCCAGGTGCCCGTCCATTTCACCTGAGCAAACGAGGTTCCATAGAACATACCTATCGAAAATAAAACAAGGATCGTATGCTTCCTCATTATTTTCTATCAAGGATCATCACGGTAAGGCGACTTGTTGCCACCAGTTTACCGGCAGCATTTTTGATCTCGATTCCCCATACATGCGTACTTTTTCCAATATGGACGGGACTGCAATATCCGGTTACATATCCTTCCGTTTCTGAACGAAGGTGATTGATATTTAATTCCAAGCCTACCGGAATATGTTTCTCCACATTTACACACATCATGGCGCCAACTGAACCCAGGGTTTC
>JANWKQ010000026.1 GCA_025451295.1 Flavobacteriales bacterium
ACCACCATCAAAGTTACGAATCCTGAAGCGATAAAAGCCGCCGGAGCACCAAACTGATACCATAGCAGACCCGCCATGGTATTTGCGATCATGGCGCAAATACTTTGGAAGGCCATGCAGGTACCAATGGCTGTTGCTGTGTCTTTTTGATCGGCGATATTGGTGATCCATGCGTTCGAAATTCCATCAGTAGTTGCTGCATACAATCAGTACAGAAAAAATAATCCACCGATGATGTAAATATTCCCGGTAATCCCCATTCCAAAATAAACAATTGAAAAGATGATCAGCCCAAAGATGTACACATTCTTCAGACCTTTCTTATCAGCAATGATGCCGGCAGGCAATGAAAATAATGCATAGACAAGATTAAAGAAGATATAAATACCGATATATTCCGTGTCATTCAATCCGGCATCTTTAGCTTTTAGCAGTAAAAACATATCAGAACTATTGAACAAAGTAAAAACCAGCAAGCCGATTACCAGTTTTCGGTAATTGTTCGGACTTGTTTTCCAGTATTTTAAAAAGGCAAAAAATGAAAATTTATGAGTCGTAGTTAATTTCTGTTCTTGTTTTTTTTCTCGGATAAAGAGAGTTGTAATGATCACCAGTATTCCAGGAATAGCCGTTATGTAAAATAAAGTCCTGTAATCCGCCGGATGATAATATAAGTACAGTAAAGCAAGGGCAGGCCCAATCACCGCACCGGCGGTGTCCATGGCTCTGTGGAACCCAAAAACTTTTCCTTTGGTTTGTGGGGTTGCTTCATCTGATAACAATGCATCTCTTGCACCGGTCCGTACACCTTTTCCTAATTTGTCAAGCGTTCTCGAAAAAAATATCCAGATAGGATAAGTGAGAAAAGCCATCATTGGTTTTGATAAAGCGGATAATAAATATCCTACCTGTACAAACGGTGTTCTTTTTTGAATAACATCTGAACGTTTACCAAAATATCCTTTGCTTAATCCGGCAGTTGCTTCAGCAATTCCTTCCAGTATACCAATTAATAATGCTGAAAAACCTATGCTGGTTAAAAACAAGGGCATGATGGGAATAAGCATTTCACTGGCCGCATCGTTAAACAAGCTTACCAATGACAATATCCAAACTGTTCTGCTGATGTATTTTAACAAGAGTTGTACGAATTATGAATAGGCTAATGTAATAATTATGCCTTATGGTTGGAAGCAGGGAAGCCCCACAAAATTAATGTTTATGGTTACATTTTTTTTCAGGCACCGGGTCATAGCCGCTTGATCCCCAGGGAGCACAGCGGGAAATCCTCTTTAAGCCAAGCCACATGCCTTTAATGGGTCCATGGATATTAATAGCATCAATCATATAATGTGAACAGGTTGGCTGATATCTGCAGGATGATGGGATCAGTGGAGATATACACCATTGATAAAAACGAACCGGCAAAATGAAAATTTTCTTGAAAAACATTTGTACAAAGCTACAATACTTTCACAATTTCATCTTTATGGATAGCTAGTTTATTGCCTGGTAGCATTGTTAAATAACCTTTATCAATACACCATCGAAATAAAGTTCCTGAATGTTTTTTTACGGCAGGCTGTAATTTATACAGTTCGATAATATCAATTTCCGCCTCCGGAAACTTAGAAAGAAAGATCAATAATTCTGCATAGTCATTATCTGCCTGCTGATGCTGAACTGCCTTTTTGCAGAAATCACATTTTCCGCAATTGGCTGATTTCATTTCTCCAAAATATTCAAGAAGGATCCGACTGCGACACTTATCATTTCTGGTTACATACTGGATCACCGAATCCAGTTTCTCTCTGGCAATGGCCTTACGGTCTGCATATGTTTCCTGCGACAGATTAAAGAATTGCAATGGGACCCTGTTCTGCATAAGGGTGATCGTAAATCCTTTTCGGGGTGGAGAATATTTAATTGCCTCCAGCTCATGAAGGGTAAAGAGATCTTTGATCACATTGTTAATGGGGATATGGGTTTTATTTGAAATAAGTTTTTCGCTAATGCGAACATATTGATCAAAAAGACCTTCATAGTTCCTTAACAAAGACTTTAAAATATCTGCCTGTTCAAGGGTATAATCATCATATACCAAATCATCACGGTGAAAATGGATCTTCGAGAATGATTGTTCAACATCGGAAAAAGCGAGCAGTCCTTGTCGTTCCAGAAATTTAACTCCGTTAAAAAATAAGGAAGAACTTATTCCAAAATCTTCCAGAAACCTCTCAGGATAAATGGTAAAACTCGAATCTGCCCCACTTAATTCTGCTATTTGTAAATGATTACAAATAGCTTCATAAAGATTTTTGATGGCATCAACGGGTGGAAAATTCTCCTGGAAATATTTTTCAAGATCCAATATATCTGCATTGTTCCAGATAGCAATGGCGTAAGCGGTTTTTTCATCACGGCCACCTCTGCCTGCTTCCTGAAAATAAGCTTCTGGGCTATCCGGCAGATCCAGATGGACTACCAACCTCACATCTGGTTTATCAATACCCATCCCAAAAGCATTTGTTGCGACGATCACGCGGATGCGGTCTTTGATCCAATCATCCTGTCTTTCGTCTCTTATTTTGTTTTGTAAACCGGCATGATAGAAACTTGCACTGATATCGTGCTGCATAAGCAATTCGGCTATCTTTTGCGTTTTAGCCCGGTTACGTGCATAAACGACGGCACTTCCGGGCACACTTTTTAAAAACTGGATTAATTTTTCATTTTTACTTTCATCTTCCAGAACTGCATAGATCAGATTTCCTCGTCGGAAACTTTTTCGATATGCTTTTTTCTTTTTAAACCGAAGCTGGACCTGAATATCTTCCACCACCTTCGTAGTTGCGGTTGCTGTGAGAGCAATCACAGGTATTTCAGGAAAATCATTTCGCACTTCAGCAATTTTCAAATAGGGCGGCCGAAAATCATACCCCCATTGTGAAATACAATGAGCCTCATCAATGGCGAGTACATTGAGCTTTATTTTTTTTATCCTTTCTCTGAATTCTTCATTCGCCAATCTCTCGGGAGATATGTATAAAAACTTTACATCACCATGGATGCAGGTTTCGATGATCTCATTTACCTGTGAATAGTTGAGCCCTGAATAAATAGCTTCTGCTTTAATTCCTTTTTCCTTTAGATTTTTTACCTGATCTTTCATTAAAGCGATGAGTGGACTAATGACCATTGTGGTGCCAGACATGAAAAGACCGGGTACCTGGAAACATAAAGATTTACCGCCACCGGTTGGTAACAGGGCCAGTGTATCATCACCCGAAATAACGGATTCTATGATATCTTCCTGCAAAGGCCTGAACTCATCATATCCCCAATATTTCTTTAGTATTTCATGGATGGTCATACCTGCGAATTTACGATTTTCGAGTTACCAATGAGGATTAAAACAAATCACTTGCTAAAGTATTCTAGTGAATGTATTCCGCAAAATCCTTTCGGAGAAAATCGAGGATAAATTTCACCCTCTCTTCCACATCCAGTTGGGGTACCTCAACCAGCTGATAACCGAGTTGTGAATAATATACTTCGATATAATGATGGATCTTAAGCGCATAATCATAACCTTCCCAGCGTTGGTCATCTTTCATGTAAATATCTTCCCATGGAGGAGTGATAAATACCGTATGATTATAGTTACAGGTTTTCGCCTCATCGATAAAATGCGCAGGAACTGTTTTATCGTCAGCCAGCAAATAGGCGAGTGAATCAGGTACACCACGATCAAAAAAATAGAGTTTGTTTGAATGGGTGGCTGCATGATATTGAGCCAGCCTTCCTTTAAACACTGCCTCATTAAAAGCATGATGATCTTTCCAGGGAACCACATCCCCCTCGATCTTCTTTTGATCCTCCAGTATCTCCCTTGATATCTCATGGAAAACAATATAATCCAATGATTCGAGGTGATGTATGATGCTTGATTTTCCGAAGCCGGGTCCACCTGTGATCACAATCCTGTTCATGACATTCTTATTCTATATTTGCCTGTATTACCAGTTCTGATGTATTCAGTTCGAATGCGATGAGATGGCCCATTCCAGGGCGGTTTTTAAACACGCAACCGTTGTCGAGATCAATAAAGTTAAAACTGGGTTTACTGATCGATTCTTTAATAAGATCGAGTTGAACAGGAACATGACCATGAATAACCTTTTTACCATTTGTTTTTTTCATGTCAACGGTAAAATCGCGAATCCATCTCATGGAGTCGGTATCCTCAAATATATTCTCTATATTGAAATTAAAGCCGGCATGTGATAAGAGATATTTATCCTCGATGGCATAATTATGGAGTCCGTTTAACCATTCAAAATATTCATTCGGGATCAATAAAGGATCCTCCACTCCAAAACTTTGCAGTGTATGCTCACCCCCGAAATTGAACCATGCAGCCCTCGTTGGCTGAGGTTTTTTAAAAAGGCCTAACCATTTTTTTTTCTGACTTCTGGCTTCCAGGATACTCTGGATCATACTTTCTTCATGATTCCCCATTAAAGCCACCACATGCATATCGGATGCCTGTAATACCCGTACATAATCGATTACCTCTTTACTGCTTGGACCCCGGTCAATATAATCCCCCAGGAAATAAAGGGTATCTCCGGAAGCAGGACATAGCCTTTCCTCCATCAAGGCTTTCAGGGTTTTAAAACATCCATGAACATCTGCTATGACCCATTTTTTTGGCATATCACTATTTCGCCTTTCCCTGGGCGGCTACTTCGTTCATTAGTTTTTTCAGCTCTTCTTCATCTGCCAGATAATAGTCCTTGATCAACTCCAGGTTGTCTGTAAGTTCAAAAACATAGGGGATCCCTGTAGGGATATTTACTTCGAGGATCTGTTCTTCAGACAATTTTTTCAAATGCATAACAATTCCACGCAAGCTATTACCATGGGCAGCAATCAGAATTTCGGGGTGGGAATTGAATGAAGGTACAATCACATCTTGCCAGAAAGGCATGATCCGATTGATTGTATCTTTGAGGGATTCGGTGCCAGGTAGAAACGCCGGATCGATCTCTTTGTATTTTGGGTCATTTGCCGGATGTCGTGGATCGGTTAGTTCAAGCGCCGGTGGGGAGATGGCAAAACCTCTTCTCCAGAGTTTAACCTGTTCATCTCCGTATTTTTCAGCTGTTTCAGCCTTATTCAATCCGGTGAGGGTCCCATAGTGTTTTTCATTTAAACGCCAGGTATTATGCACCGGAATTGACATCTGGTCCATTTCTTCCAGCAAAAGCCATAGCGTTTTAATAGCACGTTTGAGGTAGGATGTGTATGCAATCCCAAATTGAAAACCCTCTTTTTTCAAGGTCTCACCGGCCTTGCTGGCCTCCTCCAATCCTTTATGGGTAAGATTTACATCGGCCCAACCTGTAAAACGATTTTCGAGGTTCCATTCGCTCTGACCATGCCTGATAATTACTAACTTTTTCATGTATTTATTAACTTATTCATCGATTTAATGTGATAATGATGTGATTCTGAACTACCTAATTTTGTAAATCCAATAATAGCTATAAATTTGAGGCAAACTTAATAAAATAGCTAGATAAGATTATTAACTAAAAAACAACTGACATGAAATCACTTAACTCAATTAGGAATTATGGATTAGCTCTTTTGGCGATGGTTATTATGATAGCCTCTGCCAATGCTCAATCCCGTTATAAGCATGTACCACGCGTAAAAGTGGATAAAAAAACGGAGAAGATTACCCTTCCTCAAGAGAAGGCAGTTGCTACCCCAACCACCTCAGCTTATCTGGCGGTTGAAGAAACCAACACAACAGCTGCAGAGCCGGTTGTGAATGCTGAAAACACTACCGTTGCTTCATCAACGGATGAAGTTGTTACCATCAACCACAAAACCAAATCTGTTATTAAGCATGATAAGGTAGAAAAAAATAACAAAAAGACAGATCGTTCGTCCTTTACCAAAAAGGTAAAAGAAAATAGCAAGCTGTTGGATGTAAAAGATGTAAAGAAAGCGAATCTTCAGAAATGGTTATTGTATATGATCATTTGTTTAATAGTAGCTGTTGTGTTTACGATTCTTGCGGTAGCTCTTGCCGTTGCACTGATTTATGGTGGTGCATATGCATTGATCTACGTATTCTGGGCCATTGCTGCACTTGCCTGGCTTGGTGCCATTATCTTCCTGATCTTAGGATTGGCTGGAGTAATGTCTTAATCGAAGTAAGATTATTCAAATACTAAAAATCCCGTCTCGGCTTAGCCAGGACGGGATTTTTTTTTTGATCCGATTGGTTTTTTAATTTAAAATCATATTTTTATGAATCTATTATAAATCTGTCTAAAAACTAAATGTTGACCTATGAACCTATTTAAAAAAATCAGCACTACACTTTTTATCATGATTCTGGTACTAACTACTGCCTCCGCTCAGAGCAGGTATAAGCATGTGCCAAGGGTAAAAGTGGATAAGCAACGAACCAATCAAACCGTTGAAAAGCAAAAGGAACAACAGCAATCCACTGTAATAACCATCAATCTGAATGGAGTAGCAGAAGAAAAGACGATAACTGAAATTGTAGCAGAGGAAACAGCCGTTGCCTCGACTTCAACCGAAGAGGTGATTTTACCGGTTACCAAAACGAAACAGGTCGTTCATCACAAGCAAAAAATCAAAACAAAGAAGCGTTCAACACAATTCTTTACGGAAAAAGTGAAGATCAATAGTAAACTACTAAAAGTAAATGATGTGGACAAAACCAATATCTCCATTGGATTGCTTTTACTGATCATCTTTTATGTACTTGCTTTCATTTTCACCATCCTTCTCATCATTTTCCTGCTCGTGAGTTACAACTATATTGCATTTCTTGTCTTCCTGATCCTGGCCATTACATTTGCGCTGGCTGCATCTATTCTGCTTACCCTCATTAAGCTGGGTGTGATTAGTTAAGATAACTTTTAAGATAAATATATTATGAACCGTTCTGGGCTTTTCCAGGGCGGTTTTTTTACGACCTTTTGTATCGAATAAAAATTCCCACCAAAGAAGAAAAACTGGTGATAAGAAAAAAGATCAATCCAACAGCAATACCGGTTTCAGGAGAAACATGGAGGATCTTTTTGCCATATAAAAATACCAATTCACGGGCACCTGCACCACCGATAGTAACGGGAACGACTGCAGCCACGGATGATACGAGAAACAAAAAGAGATAGCTGAAATAGGCGATAAATTTCACCTGTAACGCTTTGAGAATACAAATAACCGAAAGCAATTGCATGAGTTGCACTCCAAAAGAATAAAACTGGCTCGTGATATAATTCTTTTGATGGGAAGGAAATATAATCCGGGTGAATAAATATCCTGCAGGGATTGTAAATAGGATCAAAACGATTGCATAGATTTTATAAGCATCAAGTACATCAAAAGCAACCACCCCGGCCAGAAAAACAAGAATGATGAGTCCGCTGATCCGATCATAGAACATGGTGCCAATGATCTTTTTTAAAGGGACCACATTTCCTTTGTTCAGCACATAGGTTTTATATACGTCACCACCGATTCCACCTGGCAGAAATAAATTATAGAACATTCCTTTGTAATATAAACGTAAATTATCCTGATGTGATATTTGGATACCGATGTTTTCGAGCAAACCGTTGAGCCGGACAGAGGAAAATATCTTTGAAATATTAAAAAGAAGGAGAGCCGGGAATAACCAGGGCCAGTCGATGTCATGGATAATGGAAATGAAAACCTGGTTGTCGATTTTTTTGTAAACGAGGTATAGCGCCAAACCTGATAAAACGATTTTTAGCACCCATAGAAGGATTTTTTTTAAAGAGATCTTTTTCTCCATGATTTATTTTACCAGGGACGTCTCCGCCATAATCTGTACTATAGGTAACTCAGCAGTTATTCTTTTGTAATTATTGTACGTACTGAATAGGTCTTCTTATCCTGGCTCTCATAATAGGTCCTCATTTGTATATCAGCAATGATCCCAATCGTAATAAGTTGAATTCCCCCGATCACCAATAATATCCCCAGCAATAACAATGGTCTCCCCCAAATCTCTTTCCCGAGGATCTTTTCCACCAGCATATAAATATTGATCCCAATTCCACCCATTAAGGTTATAAAACCAGCTGTTCCAAATAGGTGCATTGGCTTTTGTGCATATTTCAAAAAGAAAACCATCAATATGAGATCACTGATCACCTTAAAGGTTCGCCCCATTCCATATTTACTTTTGCCTGCTGTACGTGCATGATGTGATACATCTACTTCTGTAATGGTAGCACCCTGTAATGCTGCCAATACAGGAATAAACCTATGAAGCTCTCCATATAAACCAAGGTTCTTGGCAATATCACTTTTGAATATTTTTAATGAGCATCCATAATCAGAGATCCTAACATTTGTGCTGTTACGGATAAAATAATTAGCCATCCGGCTGGGGAGCTTACGAAGAAAAAATCCATCTTTTCTGTTTTTTCTTCGTCCGGCCACCATATCCCAATCTTCATCTATGAGCTTTTTATACATCATGGGTATGTCTGTTGGATCATTCTGAAGATCTCCATCCATGGTAACCACATACTTGCCGGTGGAAATATCAATCCCGGCCTTCATCGCCTGGGTCTGTCCGAAGTTTTTTCGGAATACCACCAACTTGATCCTACTGGTAAGCACTTCTTTGATCTTTTTCACGGTTTGATCGGATGATCCGTCATCGATCAGAATAAGTTCATATTCCAGTCCTGCCAGGGCTTCTGATACCTTGGCAATGAGTGGCTGAACGTTCTCCTCTTCATTTTTAAGGGCAACTACCAGGGATATTTCAGGTTGCTGGCTGTTCATTGGCCTTTCCGTGTTATCTGCGCGTTTATTTTGTAAAAGTATGGAAAGATTATCAAATGAGTACACCATTGATGGAATATCAGTAACAGGGCTCTGTGAAAAATACGGAACACCCCTCTACGTTTATAATACAGCGATCATGGAACGTCAGTATAAACGCCTGCAGGATGCGTTTAAGGGTGTACCACTCAAAATCAACTATGCTTGCAAGGCTTTGACTAATCTAAATGTGCTTAGCTTCTTTAAATCTTTGGGTAGTGGGGTCGACACAGTCTCTATTCAGGAGGTATGGCTGGCGTTAAAGGCGGGATTTGATCCAAAAGATATTATCTATACCCCAAATTGTGTATCGCTTGAAGAGATTGAAATGGCGGTGAAGGTAGGAGTACGCATTAACATCGATAACATTTCTGTTTTAGAAAGATTCGGACATATTTATGGAGCCAAAGTACCGGTTTGTATCCGAATGAATCCACATATCATGGCTGGAGGAAATCAGAAAATATCCACAGGTCATATTGACAGCAAGTTTGGAATTTCGATCCATCAGCTTCGACATGTTGAAAGGATCGTAACCAGCGAAAAGATTCATGTAGTGGGATTGCATATGCATACCGGATCGGATATTCTGGATGTAGATGTGTTTTTGCGAGGTGCAGAAATCCTGTTAGAAACGGCCCATCATTTTAAGGAACTGGAATATATCGATTTCGGTAGCGGATTTAAGGTGGGTTATAAACCTGATGATGTTACTACGGATATCGAATTACTCGGTGAAAAAATGAGTGAACAATTCAATGCTTTCTGCAAAGAATATGGACGCCAACTAACCCTGATGTTTGAACCAGGTAAGTTTCTGGTGAGTGAATCCGGTTATTTTTTAGCGAAAGTAAATGTGATCAAACAAACTACAGCCACTGTTTTTGCAGGCGTAGATAGTGGACTCAATCATCTCATTCGTCCTATGTTTTATGATTCTTATCATCATATTGTGAATGTGTCAAATCCCGAGGGTCAGCCTAGGATTTATACAGTGGTGGGTTATATTTGCGAAACGGATACCTTCGGTTGGGACCGCAAGATCAATGAGATCCGTGAAGGAGATGTACTTGCTTTCCACAATGCCGGTGCTTATGGCTTTATGATGGCTTCGAATTATAATTCACGTTTTCGTCCGGCTGAAATCTTGATACATAAAGGCAAAGATTATCTGATCACGAAGAGAGAATCATTGGAGGATTTGGTGAAGAATCAAATCGTACTGGAAGCTTTCTAGATTGTCAAGAATTACCCTGGCACGATTCCTCAAAAATCCGGTCAAACAACCGATAAGACGAGCCAATCCGGTAAGCTATCCTGTATCGGTATCCCTTTCATATGGCGTAAAATTCTGTCCGTATGACCATTTTTATATCATATTTGGTATTGTAACAAATATCATTACTTTAGTATTTTCAAGTGCTAAACACCAACCGCTGATACAATGAGAATTCTTATAGTCGATGATGAAGAAGATGTCCAGATCATGTTCAGGCAACATTTTCGTCGTGAACTCAAAAATCGGGAGATCGATTTTATTTTTGCTTTAAATGCCAAAGAGGCCATTCACTTTTTAGACGAATGTAGTCCGTTCGATGTTTTCCTTGTGCTTTCCGATATTAATATGCCAGGGATGAGTGGACTTGAAATGGTGCAGGTGATCAAAGAAACCTGGCCTCAGCTCGAAATAGTCATGATCACAGCATATGCCAACCAGGAGAATATGGAAAGATCACGTCAATATGGAGCCAAAGATTTTCTTTCCAAGCCACTTGATTTTTTGCATTTAAGAAATATTCTTAATATGCCTCAAAAGAATAGTCCGTTAGCGTGATAACGATGAAATTAACCATATAAAATACAATGCCTTACCACATACTCGTTGTAGATGATGAAGCCGATGTGGAACTTTTGTTCAGACAAAAGTTCAGGGTGGAAATTAAGAGTGAGGAGTATGCTTTTTATTTTGCAAGACATGGGGCCGAGGCATTGGAAAAATTAAATGACTTGCCGGAGATCGATGTGGTATTTACAGATATCAACATGCCTGAAATGGATGGACTCACCTTATTGGCGAAGATCAAAGAAAGAGGATTTGTATGCAAGACCAATGTAGTGTCTGCTTATGGTGATCTCAGGAACATCCGGCATGCTATGAACAATGGAGCGTATGATTTCGTGATCAAGCCGATTGAATTAGCTGATCTGGAGGCAACCCTCAAAAAGTCACTCAACGAGAATAGCATGATCAAGGAAGGTTTAAGAGCCCGGTCAGCGCTCAATGATGCCATTGTACAGAGAGAACAGGCATTGGTTGAAAAAGCGGAGGCTCAACAGTTGGCGTTGGAAAGGCTCATTCAAAATGAACGGATGATGATCCAGCAAAACGAGGTACTGGAAAGAATGGTTGTGGAACGTACCAATGAATTACAGGAAGAAAAAAGGAAAACGGATAATTTGCTGTTAAGTATCCTTCCTGTGGAGATCGCAGAAGAGTTGAAACAGTACGGAAAAGTGGCACCCAAATATTTTAAGGAAGTTACAGTATTGTTTGCCGACTTTGTTGGTTTTACTGCCCAAAGCGCCAACTTAACTCCTGAAGAATTGGTAGAGGAGGTGAACTATTGTTTTTGTGAATTTGACAAAATCACAGAACGATACCGGGTTGAAAAAATAAAAACCATTGGTGATGCCTACATGTGTGCCGAGGGTGTGCCGGTGGATACTGATTACAATATTTATTCGATGGTCATTGTTGCGTTGGAAATGATCTCTTTTGCAAAAAAGAACAAGGAGCAAAAACTTAAATTAGGTAAACCCGCCTTTGATATTCGCATCGGAATTCATACAGGTCCGGTAATGGCGGGTGTGGTTGGTCTCAAAAAATTCAACTATGATATCTGGGGCGATACCGTTAATGTGGCTGCCCGAATGGAATCAGGCAGCGAAGCAGGTAGAATAAATCTTTCTGAAACCACCTACGAAAAAATAAAAGAAAAGTATCCCTGCACTTTTAGAGGTGAAATTGAAGTAAAAGGCAAAGGGGCCATAAAAATGTATTTTTTAAACCATTAAACTACTAAACTATGCCAAAAGTAATTGTATTGGGAGGAGGGGTTGCAGGAATGACCGCTGCACATGAACTAGCCGAAAGAGGTTTCGAGGTTGAAGTATTTGAAAGAAATGAAGAGATACCGGGTGGTAAGGCACGAAGTGTTCCGGTTCCTGATACTGCCATCGATGGTCGCAATCCCTTACCCGGAGAACATGGCTTTCGTTTTTTTCCTGGGTTCTATAAACATTTGCCGGACACCATGAAACGGATACCATTCGGAAAGAAAACGGTTTACAAGAACCTTGTACCTACGGAAAATATTATGGTTGCCCGTTACGGCATGGCACCCATTGTTACTGTTGCACATTTTCCGCATACTATTCAGGAAGTTGCATTGCTTCTTCATGATATGTTTGGCGGGGTTGATTCAGGTCTTACCAAAGAGGAGATCGAATTTTTTGCAGCGCGTTTATGGCAACTGATGACGAGTTGTTATGATCGCAGACTGAATGATTATGAGAGAATAGGTTGGTGGGAATATTGCGAAGCAGATCGTTTTTCGGAAGCATATAAATCTTTACTTGTGGAAGGATTAACGAGAACATTGGTGGCGGCCAAAGCGAATATTGCGAGTACGAAAACAGGTGGTGATATTTTTCTTCAACTGGTTTTCAATATGATGATGCCATTTGTGGATGCTGACCGCGTATTGAATGGACCTACCAACCAGGTATGGATTGGCCCATGGCTCCAATATTTACAATCAAAAGGAGTAAAATATCATTTGAATGCGGAGGTGGCATATATCAATGCCGATAATGAAAAGATCACTTCGGTAGAGATCAACATGAATGGTAAAACACATAAGGTAACCGGTGATTATTACATTGTTGCAACTCCGGTGGAGGTAACGGCCACTTTGATCAATGAGGATGTATTAAAACTGGATCCTTCACTTTCCACGCTGACGGAACTGGCGAGTTATGTTTCATGGATGAATGGAATACAATTCTATCTGAACGAAGATGTACAGATCAACAAGGGTCATGTGATCTATTGTGATAGTCAATGGGCACTTACTTCCATTTCACAATTACAATTTTGGAGTGATTATGATATTTCTAAAACCTTTAATGGAAAAGTAAAAGGTATTTTATCTGTCGATATTTCAGATTGGGATACACCTGGATTAAACGGCAAAACAGCCAAGCAATGTACACGTGATGAGATCATGCAGGAAGTTTGGGCACAGATCAAAAAAAGTCTGAATGTAAACGGGGCCGAATTATTGCGTGATGATATGATCGAAAAATGGTATCTCGACAGGGATATTGTTACCAAGGATGGTTACCAGACGCTGAATAGAGAACCCCTGCTGGTAAATCATGTAAACAGTTGGACCCTTCGACCCTCGGCTTATACGAACATACCCAATATGTACCTTGCGTCTGACTATGTAAAGACATATACAGATCTTGCAACAATGGAAGGAGCCAATGAAGCGGCAAGAAGAGCAGTTAATTCAATCATTGATGTTTCCGGTGTAAAGGCAAGTTTATGTGAACTATGGAATTTACACGAACCTGATATTTTTGAACCTTTCCGTAAACATGATCAGAAGAGGTACGACAAGGGCATTCAATGGAAAGATGAATTTTCAGGAATAGAACATCTGCTGGCGGAAATTAAATCAAAGTTCCATAAAACCAACTAATCCTCTCATATGACTATCATCGAGTACATTCAACAACCGGAGCATCCCTGGATTGATACCACTAAATATTCTTTAGCACAGATAATCATGTTTTTTACCGGTTCGGTTCTGTGGTTGATTTGCTATATTGATACGATCAAGGACATCTTTAAGAAAAAATCGATCAATATACCGGTTGGATGTGTTCTTACCAATTATGGATGGGAAATTGCTGCCTGTACAGTCTTTGTTCCAGATATGGGCTTATTACTTGTGATTGCATATTGGGCCTGGATGATCCTTGACACCTTTATTTTTATTTCAACTTTCAAATATGGAAATAAGCAAATGTTGATTCCTTTTTTTAAGAAGAATGCTCATTTCTTTATCATTATTGGGATCCTCATCTCCTTTTCAACACAGTCCACCTTCATGTTTTGCGGATTTGACATTCCAATGGCTCCTATTTCGGGCGATATTATAAATCTATATATGTCTGCGGCGTTTTTATATCTGTTGTTTATACCGGGTTATGAAGGTAATTCAATGGTGACGGCCTGGAGTAAGTTTTTAGGCACAGGTATTATCAATGTGATGTTCTTTACCAAATATCCGGATAATTACTTTTTAGCCACCATTGGAATTTCTTGTGCAATACTTGATATTATGTATATTGTGCTGCTGCATAAAAAGAACAATAAAACCCTCCAGCTATCATGATCAAAAAGATCGCCGCTAATGCACATTTGTTTTTCATACCTGAACATTACCGAACAGATGAAGTAATTTTTAGAAAATGTAAGGTATTTATTAATACCACCCTGGTTACTTCCATCTTTGCCTTTTTCTTTTTAGGAAATGCCATCATGTTTAAGATGCCCATGGCTCTTATCGCCATGATCGTTTGTAGCATTCTCTTTTTTATGTTTGCCTGGGCCCTCAAATTTGGGATTCCGTATAAAATTTGTACAAACAGTTATATTTTCCTGGGAGTAGTTGCTACAGCCTGGGATGCTTATTTTGCGGGTGGACTTAATAGTATCCATACTCCCTGGTTTGTATTTCCTGCCATTGGGGCCATTCTTATCGGCACAATCAAGGAAGGAAGAATATGGATGATGATTTCGGTAAGTGTTCTGATGTGTTTTGGTATAGCTGCCATTACAGGTTATGTATTTCCTAATGAACTGGCTGACGAATACAAGAATTATATGGCCTTGAGTGGTTATGCAGGACTCATCATTATTTTATTTATTGTAGTGCTGGTAGTAGAAAATGCTTATCTGAACAGTTTAAAAAAATTAAATACTGCATTAGACTCACTGAAAAAAAGTCAGGCTCAGTTGATTCACCAGGAAAAACTAGCCTCACTGGGACATCTTACTGCGGGCATTGCGCATGAGATAAAAAATCCATTGAATTTTGTAAATAATTTCGCGCAGTTAAGTGTAGAACTTATTGATGAACTCGAAACCGAACAGGATATTGAAGCAAGGAAAGAAATTTTTAAGGATATCAAGTCGAATCTTGGGAAAATAAAACAGCATGGTAACCGGGCGGATTTTATTGTAAAGAGTATGTTACTCCACAGCCGAAGCGGAAAATCAGAATATCAGGAAACTGATATCAACAAAATTTGTGAAGAATATCTCAATCTGGCGTATCATGGAGCCAGGGCTGCCGACAAAGATTTTAACTGTAAACTCGATAAAGACCTGGCACCAAATCTGCCATTTATCAATTGTCTTGCACAGGATATTTCGAGGGTAATTTTAAATTTACTCAGCAACGCCATGTATGCGGTAAAAGGCGTGAATGATCCAACCGTGGGAATTTCAACCAGTTTTGATGCAAAATATGTTCATATTGATGTGAAGGACAATGGTGGAGGAATGACCGAGGATACCAAGAAAAAACTATTCGAACCCTTTTATACTACCAAACCAACCGGGCAAGGAACCGGACTTGGGCTCAGTATTAGTTTTGACATTATCAAAGCACATGGCGGCATCATCGACCTTACATCTGAATTGAATAAAGGAACCACATTCCGGATCAGTTTGCCGATAAAAAAATAATTGTCTGAGCAACTTCCCGTTTCAAGCCCCATGCTGCCGAAACGGGAAGAAAATATGCTCAGAGTCCAACTTTTATTGGAAATATCCAAATCCTTCCAATAAAAATGAAGAGGAATATGGCGAGGAGAAAAATATTCACACCAATATTCGTGTATTTCTTTCTTCCATAATTAACACCCATAGCCAGTAACATGATCACAGAAAAACATGCTGCTGCAAGTGGTGTGAGTATGGGAACAATATTTAACCATAACGGGATCACAAGCCCATAGGCTCCAAGGATCTCAAGAATTCCAACTAAACGAATTTGCCATAATGGCAATCCGATCACACCGTCCTGTCCTAAAAAAGCCATATCTCGTTTTCGATAGAAGGTTTTACACAGACCGGCATGAAGGAATACAAAGGCTAACAATGACTGTAAAATCCAAAGTATTAAATTCATAACCTATGTTTTAACTTACCATTAAATTTACGAAATGACTATCCGGGATACGCAATATTTTCTCATAAAAAAGCTAAAGGAAATATTGAATAGTGTTAAATAATAAATCAAAGCGGAATGCCAGTTATTGAAGGAGAGGGAATTGGAGAATATTTCGGTGAAATTTTAGAAAACCGATTTAGTAAAAGCCAGCGATAAGGCAATAAAAAAACCCCTTAAGCCATTTTCGTTCCTTCCAAGCCCGAAATAATAACCCAAGGGGGTAATATTATATTAAAATTATTCTTTGGTTAAATATTTAGATGGCGGATGCACGAAAAGTGTTGCATCGGTTCAAAACTATTTTACAGATGATTTTCCGAGATGCTAGGGGATCGTAAAATTGATCTGGGTAGTTGGAGTAACCGTGCCCTGGTTGGTGAGGGTAAAGCTGGTGTTGAGTGCCGAAACCCAATCACCGCTTGTTGCGATCATATTATCATCACTATCATAAATTGCGTAGAGATAATAATCACCCGGATGCATATAGTTGAAGCTAAAATCCGGATCACCTGCTGATAGGATCACATATCTTGACCGGTAGATAAGATTGGCTGCGTTAAAAGAAATACCCACTATCAACGGCTGGGTAGTAATAATAAGCATCACTTTTTTAGCGGGATTCGGCGTATAGCTGCCGGAATAGGTATAGCTAATGTTTGATTGTCCCAGATAGGGCTGATCAGCTTCAGGATAAGGATCACCTGAAAGTCCATAGAATATGGTTTCAGGAAGACCTGTAAAAGATGCGGAGAAATCCTTCACCAATACTTTTTGCGGAAAATTGAATTGTGTAACTGCAGGCTGACAAGATGTAACATCCACCCGTTTGGCACTCCAGGTCATATGTAAAACTGCTGAGGGTAAAGTATTGTATTGGTTGGTATAGGTTTTAAAATATAAGCTATCTCCTCCATCTCTGAAAATAAGTTCGCAATAGGCCCTGTTTTTACCAATAATGGTTTCGCAGAAGCGATAATAATTCTGGGAGCCCGTTTCTGCAACAGAATCACACATGAAATAGGAAATTCTTTTCATTCCATTGAACGATCCGCCGTTCCGGAAACATACCCGATATTGGTTATTGTACAAAGCGATAAAGAATGACATATTGATATCATTTAATGTATCTAGTTCATTTTTGGCAGAGATCTGGCTCGAAGAAATGGGTCTGAAATCCACAATCCATTCCGGATAACCACCAAGTGGGGTAGTGGAGGTTACAGGTCCGTTCCATATTCCCTTCAACCTGTCGAGAATATTATATCCATAGGTATTATTCACATTAGAGTAAGGAGGATCAATGGGTGGATTGGGTTCACAACCGGTTCCGAAAAGAATACATAGTAAAGCGAAAAGAAAATATTTTTTCTGCATAAATGGTGGGTATGAGGAGCAAACGAAATTAAAAGAAAAGATATTGCATCGGAAGAATTATTTCAAAAAAAAACCCCGGAAAGTCGGGGTTTTTTTGGAAATTATTATTTTAATCGTTGTCGTCCGTTTCGGGTTCCATACTGATGTAATTTCCATTGGTATCGAAAAGATAATCTCCACCACTGGTTTCTATTTCGTAGCTGATGCTGCCGGTAACCGTTTTGATCCGGGTCATATCTCCCAATTTTTTATCAGGAACATTGGTACGCATATAGGTGAGGGCCGCTTCTGGCATATCTCCCAAACCTATGGCATATTCTAACTGGATCAATTTACCATCACTGGCATATAGAACGGCGCTGGACACTCCACCTTGCATATAGCTGGCTTCGTAGTTACCATTTTCCAATTCCCATCCTGTAACAGGGATATTGTTGAACATTTGTGTATAGCTGGTTTTAACGGCAGTGGGAACAGCGGATTCTGTTATTTTTTGTGCATTCAGATTGAATTGACATGCAATAGCAATGATAAAAACTGACATGTATTTCATGGGTTCCTGATTTTGTTCTAAAGCAAATTTAAACAATTTCGGATAAGAAAAGAAGAATTTCGGAATTTAATATGAACCGATTGTGGCATGTATGCTGTGATCAGGACAGCAGTGGCCTGCTCCGCCTCCTCATTCATCAACAAGCCTATTGCAAACATTGTTTTACCGCTATATGCCATTTTTTGATCCGTTCCTGTGCGGATGCCTCATCTACCGAAGGTTTAAAAATGGTCGTCTTCATTTCTGTCATTGAAATTTCATCGGTCGATTTCCAAATGCCAGCACCCAGTCCGGCCAGATAACAGGCACCTAAGGCGGTTGTCTCCTGTATTTCAGGACGAGCCACGGTGGTTTGTATAAGGTCTGCCTGAAATTGCATCAGCAGTTGATTCGAGGTAGCACCTCCATCCACTTTTAGCTCGATGATCTTTTCGTTGAGATCTTTTTGCATACAATCGATGAGATCGTATGATTGAAATGCAATACTTTCCAATGCTGCACGTGCAATATGTGCCTTGGTAGTCCCGCGGGTAATACCGGTGATCATTCCTTTTGCATCTGGTTCCCACCAGGGCGCCCCCAGTCCACTTAGTGCAGGTACAAAATATACACCTTCAACTTCATCTACCGATTTAGCTAATACTTCCACGTCGGCAGAATTCTTGATGATCTCCAATCCGTCTCTCAACCATTGAATAACCGCACCACCAATGAATACACTTCCTTCCAGTGCATAGGTTGTGTCGTTACCGATCTTCCAGCCAATGGTGGTGAGCAATTTATTTTGAGATACAACAGGTTGACCACCGGTATTGAGCATAGTAAAACAACCGGTACCGTATGTATTTTTTACCATTCCCTTTTGAAAACACTTCTGACCAAACAGAGCTGCCTGCTGATCACCTGCTACACCTGTAATGCCGATGGAATGTGAAAGTAAACCTGCATCCACCTTTCCAAAATCATCCACCGAATTCTTTACCTCTGGCAAAAGTGAATGAGGGATATTGAATTTTTTTAAGATCTCATCATCCCATTGGAGTGAATGAATATTAAAAAGCAAAGTCCTGGAGGCATTGCTAACGTCCGTAGCATGTACCTTACCACCGGTAAGCTTATAGATAAGCCAGGAATCAACTGTACCAAAAGCCAATTCCCCTTTAGCTGCTTTTTCCGCGGCTCCTTTTACATTTTCCAGGATCCATTTTAATTTGGTCCCTGAAAAATATGGATCGGCCAGTAAACCGGTTTTTTTTTGAATGTGTTGATGGAACTCAGATGCTTTCAACTCGGCACAATAAGCGGAGGTACGCCGGTCCTGCCAGACAATGGCATTATGGATGGGCTGACCAGTTGTTCGGTCCCATACCACCGTGGTTTCTCTTTGATTCGTGATTCCGATGCTTGATATATCCTGCGGTTTTAGGTTAGCCTTTTGG
>JANWKQ010000027.1 GCA_025451295.1 Flavobacteriales bacterium
ACCATAAAAACAGGATCATTCAAACAATTTCATTATTGGTCTTCATATCTTTTAATTTACTTCATCTCGCCAGACCAGATATTCAGCTGATATATTCGCATACAGGATTATTTGCTATGGGAATTATTACCTGCCTGCTTTATCTGAAACGAGTAAATTTTTTCCAGTTCATGCTGGTGTTTATACTTGGGTTGGTTGCTACCTGGATGTGTAAAACTCCGGAAGTGGCGATTTTTGGACTCTTTACTGCATTAACCATATATTTTATCAGATTTCAAAGCAAGATCACGGATTTTTTTGGCAAAATTTCTTATTCGGTTTATCTCACCCATACTTTGGTAGGGCATAATCTGCTCTTTCTGGCTCTGAAGATCTGGAAATGGAATATGCCGAATCATTTATTGCTGCTTATTACCTTCGCAGCTACAGTGTTGTTTGCTACCTTATACTGGTGGCTGGTGGAAGCACCGTCGAAAAAATTATCATCTAAAATTATTATTGCGAAAGGGAAGTAACTCCAACCGTGGGTTTGTAAATTCGGCCAAAATACCTATTTTTGCTCTCCCAATTACGGTCCGGTAGCTCAGCTGGATAGAGCAACAGATTTCTAATCTGTAGGTCATAGGTTCGAATCCTATCCGGATCACGATTTTTAAGGCACCCTTTTGGTGCCTTTTTTGCTTTCTTTGTACATGCATCCGATGCGAATATATCTCCTGTTGATGGCCATTCTTTTAATGGCTTGTGGCAATCATTCGCATTCCGATAAAAAAATATTCAGATACAACGAATCTTCCGGAATAACCTCTCTGGATCCCCTCAAAGCCACCAACCTTTCCAATATATGGGCAGTTCAGCAAGTTTATGAAGGACTCACCATGATTGACAGTGTAGGCAAACTTCAACCTTTATTGGCTGATAGTTGGCAGGTCTCAGATTCCATGCGGACCTATTCTTTTCAATTAAAAAAGAATATTTTCTTTCATAATGATGATTGCTTTAAGGGTAAAAGAAAAAAGTTTTCCGCTTTTGATGTAGTATATTCTTATGAAAGAATTTTAGGATCTTCTTCCAAGTGGGTGCTTCAGAATATTCAGATGGATTCAGCAACAGGTAAGCCCGGGATTGAGATAAAAGACAGTTTTTCGATCACGATTCACTTGAACGATCCTTCTGCTACTTTCCCCCAAATGCTGGCGATGCCGCCATGTGGTATCGTTCCAAAAGAAGCGGTGGATTTTTATGGAAAGGATTTCCGAAGTCATCCGGTTGGAACTGGTCCGTTTGTATTTTATACCTGGCATGAAAACGAAAAATTGATCTTTCATAAAAATAATGCTTATCACATCCCGGGAATTCCATTGATCGACGCAATTTCCATTAGTTTTTTAAAGGATAAACAAACTGCCTTGCTTGAATTTATTCGAGGTAAATTTGATTTTATTTCTGGTATTGATGCTGCCTATAAGGATGAACTCTTGATGGGCGATGGAAAACTCAATCCCGCTTATTTGAATAAGATCAATCTTACCAAGCAACCCTACCTGAATACAGAATATTTAGGCATACGATTGGATTCCACTTCCAATACACCTTTACAAAACATTCATATTCGCAAAGCATTGAATTATGGACTGGATCGGGAAAGACTTGTTAAGTTTATTAGAAATGGTGTTGGGGTGCCGGGTCATTATGGAATTGTTCCTCCGGTTTTGTTTAGTAAAACACCGGACGCTGGTTATCGTTATGACAAACAAAAATTTGAAGAAGAAATAAAAGCTGCAGGTTATCCGGATCCAAATTCAGTTCCAGCCTTTAGATTGTCGGCTGACGTTGCTTATACGGATGTCTGTACCTATATCATCAATCAATGGAACGAATTGGGACTTCATGTTCAACTGGAAATTCTCGATCGGCCCACATTAAAAAGTGAAGTAGCAAAAGGAAATTTGGAATTTTTCAGGGCATCATGGATCGCGGATTATCCACATGCTGAAAATTATCTATCACTTTTTTATGGCCCCTTAAAAAGTCCGGCCGGACCTAACTATACCCATTTCCAAAATGCTACCTATGATCGCATGTTTAAACAAAGTTCATCAGCATCGAATGATTCTATTTATTTTTTGATGGATCATTGGATCATGGAACAGGCACCGGTGATCATTTTATATTATGATCAAGTGGTACACTTTACCAATAAACGGGTGAAAAATTTACCA
The DNA here is from genome assembly GCA_025451295.1 of Flavobacteriales bacterium. Lineage (GTDB taxonomy): Bacteria > Bacteroidota > Bacteroidia > CAIKAF01 > CAIKAF01 > JANWKQ01. The sequence continues at coordinate 2,223 of JANWKQ010000027.1, forward strand.
CCACATCCAATGAATTATCTGGATTTAAGAAGGGTGGATATTCGTTAGGGCGGCTCATCACGCTATCCGCTACATCTTTTTATTTTTTGTCATCTCTCCGCCTCGGCGGATGAAGCGTAACGGAATTGAGAGATCTTTCTGTTAAAAATGCGATAGATTTCTCCACTTCGTTCGGCTGAAAAAGCCTCACTACGGTCGAAATGACAACTACAGTTGGTTCAAAAAATAAAAATGATTCCGCTTCTATCGGGGCCGCTCGATTATACCTGCATCGGTATGTCCATCAACAATATTTCTGTATCCTGTGACAATGATTCTATCGTGAATTCATCTGTATTTTTAATTCCGATCGCATCTCTGTCTTCCAGGTCAACACTGTTTATTCTCAGTTTTCCTTTCACCACCATCATATAAACTCCATTGCCTTGTTTTTTTATGTGATAAGGAATGGTGAAACCTTTGTCAAAGGTTCCCATAAAAAACCAGGCATCCTGGTGGATCCACACACCTTCGTCTTTTTCATCGGGTGACAATACCTGTTGAAGTTTATTTCTTCTTTGATCTATATCTAATGTCATTTGATCATAACGGGGCGTTACATTTCTTTTATTTGGGATCAACCAGATTTGAAAAAGTTTCAGGGGCTTGTCTTTATAGTGATTGTATTCACTGTGATAAATACCTGTTCCGGCACTCATTACCTGGATCTCCCCGGTATTGATCACAGCCTTATTGCCCATGCTGTCTTTATGTTCCAATGCACCTTCGAGTGGAATGGTAATGATCTCCATATTCTCGTGGGGATGTGTAGGGAAACCCATACCTCCTTCAACATAGTCGTCATTTAAGACCCTAAGCACACCAAAATGAAGTTTTTCAGGATCATAGTAGTTGGCAAAACTAAAACTATGATTCGCCTTCAGCCAACCGTGATCGGCATGACCTCTATCGGCCGCTTTATATATGATTGTATTTTCCATAACTCTATTTGATGCTACAAAGTTATCACAGAAGTGGATGATAAAAATTAAACAAGGTTAATAAATAAAAGGGGATTATTGGACCCCTGCTTGCACAGGGGTAAGATGCACTAACAATTTCAAGTTCCTCGAAATTGAGTGCATCTAAAATAAAAGGGCCCCCGTTACCGGAAGCCCCCTATTAACCAACCCAAAACTATAAGAAATTATTTTTTTACTGTTGCCTTTAAATTTAAATTAAACTCAATAATATCGCCTAAAGCTTTGTCTTTAATATCAGGAAAGAATTTTTTCGATTTAAATTTTATTCCAAAGTCTGTTCGATCGATGTTAAACTTCGATGTTGCTGAAAACTGAAGGGAATCCATGGTGACATTGGCAGAAATGGTAATGTTTTTAGTAATATCCTTTAAAGTAAGGTTCCCCATGATCTTATAATTGTTACCGGCAGAATCCGCCTCGGCCATCTTTTCACTTCCAGTGATCTCGAATTTCGAAGTAGGGAATTTTGTCACATCAAAAAAATCACCATCCGATAAATGATCTACCAGACTCTTGTTATCCTCAGGTTCGGTAATATCCAGCACTTTAATGGTCTTCATGTCAATTACAAAGCTACCGGCCGTTATTTTATCCTGATCTGCAGAAATGGTTCCGCTGGCAATGTTTATGGTACCATTATGAGTTCCGGTTAGTTTGGTTCCTAACCAACCTAAGGTTGAATTGTCAACATCAACCCCATAATTGGTGCTGGATTCCGTAGAATTCAAAACATCTTTTTTATCCTCCGTTTTCACAGAATTCTTTTTACCTCCACATGAAATCATGCTGGTAGTAATAACTGACAATAAAATGAGGTAAAAATGTTTAGGTTTCATCTGATTAGGATATATTAATTCGGGGTCAAAGATAATAGGAGGGCAAGTGTAAAAAATTAATCTAGATTAAGAAAATCAGACCTTCTTCACCAGCTTATGCCTTACTTTACTCAGAAATTCCGGGGTTACCCCAATATAGGATGCAATGAGTTGTTGAGGAACACGTTGGGCAACATTAGGGTATTTTTTGAGGAATTCGAGGTACCGTTCTTCGGCCGGTTTGGCCAGGGTCTGAAAAAATCTTTGCTGTAAAGTACTCATTGATCGTTGGATCAGGATCCTGAAATGTCGTTCGAACTTAGGAATTTCTTTAAAAAGTTTTTCTGAGTTGTGATAATCAAGCATCAACAATTCAGTATCTTCAATCGTTTCGATGAACAATGTTCCTGGTTTTTGCTCAAAAAAGCTGCTGATATCTCCTACCCACCAGTCTTCAACGGCAAAGTACATGATGAATTCATGACCTTTATCGTCCAGGATATAGTTTTTAATACAACCTTTCGTAATGAAACCCGAGAAATGACAAACCTCACCTCCTTGCAGCAGAAATTGTTTCTTCTTCAACTTTTTTAGGTGAAGCATAGAATGAAATAGATCCAGTTCCGATGGGGTGAGTGATATATGTTTGGCTACATTGGCGTCTATCAATTCGAACATATACAAATATAAACATCTCAGCTTGTTTTTTGTATGGTGGCTACCAGGTCAATGTTAAATTCTATGGGGTTGTGGATGATCTTATCCCCAATCCCCTTAAATAGCTTGCCCTTGCCGTATTTAAGGTTAAACTCGCTCCGGTTGATGGAGAATTTTGCCTTGGCCAGGAATTCCTTCTGATCGATTGTTATTTTGGCTGGAAAGCTGATATTCCTCGTAACATCCTTGATAGTAAGGTTTCCTTTGATCAGATAATTATTTCCAGCGGCATCCATCTCTTTGAGTTTTTCGGATGCGGTGATCTCAAATTTAGTGGTTGGATACTTTTTTACATCGAAAAAATTATCACTGGAAATATCCGCCACAAGCTTATCATTTTCCTTGATGTCTTTTAAATCCAGATCCACAATGGTTTTCATATCCACCGTAAAACTACCGGCGATGAGGTCATTTTTATCAACAGCTAAAGTTCCTTCCTTTATTTGAATGGTCCCATTATGGCATCCCGCATCCTTGCAACCTTTCCAACCCAGGGTGGATCGGTCTTTATCAACCAGATAAGTATCATCGGAGGCACTAACCTCAGAAACGTCCTGCTCTTTGCTGGTGGTGGTGTTTTTTTCTTTCTTATTCCCACAGGAAATAAGGCAGCTGATAATGACAATGATCAGATAAAGGCCAATGAGGTATATAAATGATTTTTTCATAACTAACTGTTTTATTGTTCAAGTTAGCCTCATTTATAACCGGAAAGGAACTTATTGAGTTAAGAAATGTTTTATTTTATTTTTTTAAAAATAAAATAAATAAAAGTTATAGAATTTTATTGAAAGCTTGCACTATTCCAACTTTCCTAATATTGGTTGCCATTTTTTAAAACCGGAAGGGGCTTTTTTATCAAAAGGATATTGGTTACCGGGAGTTGGCCAGATGATCTGCATTACGGGAAAATCTTTTCCCGTATAATAATCCATGGCAATACCCAGATATTCTTCGTAATATTTTTTATCGACATTTAAGAGGAGACATTGGTAACCATCCAGGATATCATCTTCCATTTTTCCGTTTTCAAATTCTCGACCTTCTTTATAGTCATAAGCAATATTGTTGAGCAAAACCTGGTGAAGATCCTGTTTGAGTCCTATAATAATGATCTCGGGTTTCTGGTAGGTTTCATAAAGTCCAATGGTATAAGAGAAATTAGGGTCTTCGTCTTCTTCCAATACATGAATAATATGAACACCATATTTTTTGATGTTGGATTTGATCTGTTGTTCGGGTGTGGCCATGTCTCGGCGGCTTAAAAAATAGGGTGATCAGGCAAAGCTACATATTTTGCGATAATGGGCGAAAATATCGAAAAGGTCAGGATGCATAAATTGGTGATTGTGTGAACATCCTTTATCGGTCTTCTGTTATCAGCTAAGATCAACATGACCAAAAGAAAAATCGTAGTGATTGTATTCAGAATTAAGTGTGTCCAAAATGTGAAAAAATGACTCAGACCATAATCATATCCGACAAGCTCCTTATCATATCCATACAACATTATCATCGCGGCGATCAGAAACATGGGCACATATAACCAGGTTATAATAGTATTGGTTCGTTTTATTTTTTGAAGATTAGCCATGTGTTATTTAAAATGCTGGGCGTAAAATTTAAAAACAGAATTATTCCTGATCTGAATCGTCAGGATCATCTAAAGGATTCACACACATCACCGCAATCTCTCTTTCATTGTTAATGATCTCAATTTCGTGAATACCAAAGAAAAGATCCTTCATCGTCTCGCTTTTATGTTCCGAGGAGATCACCATCAGATCAGCATTTTTTTCAATCGCCAGATCAATCAACTGAGTAGAATACGTGTTTTCTTTGGGATTCTCTTCGTATAATACGAAAGGAATATGATCAACTTTCAGGTGAAATTGGGCAAATGATAAATGGGTCTTAACAATCTCTGCAAGGTAAGGGTCTGTTTCGCTGGATTTAAATAAAATCACTTCAGATTTAAAATATTTAGCAATGGCGATGGCGTTTTCAATTTTATTTTTTCCAAATTTCGAATAATCAATCGGGAGCACAATTTTTTTATAACCATGATAATGTGCCTTCGTTTTTTGTACCACAATCACCGGCATCGTTGCCGACAAAATGACCCTGAGCGAATGAGCACCGATCAAATGCTGCATACCTTGCACACCATGGGTTCCCAACACAATCAAAACCGCTCCGAGCTCTGTCGCATATTCGCTGATCGTCGTAAAAATACTTCCTTCCAATGCATGATAGGAGGTAGGAACAGATGTCTCCAAAATATTTCTTTCTGCTACTTCCTTTAAAGCATTAAATACGGCATTATGATCCGCATCGATCTTTTTTAATTTTGATCTTGTTTCGCTGTTGATGACATGAAGTAGTTTAACCTCATTACCCGTTTCACCGGCAATCAGACTGGCATGGTTCAATGCCACTTCCGCTTCTGCAGTGAAATCATACAGAGAAATGATATAATCTTTTTTGTCTTTGTTAAACATGGT
>JANWKQ010000028.1 GCA_025451295.1 Flavobacteriales bacterium
AGGTGCTGTATATATTTGTTCCCGGAGCTCCAATATCCATATTCACCGGGCCATATCCTGCCCCTCCATTCTTCAGATCATTTTCAGTCGTGTTAGTTACCGCAACCATATAATTGCTCGGACATGTCGTTGGAATATCACCATCCACATCAATATCAATATTCAAATTGGGCCCGGCACCTGCACTTAATATTCCCAATACACCCATCGAGTCGTACATGGCACACCAGATCGGAAAACTAGCTGGCATTCCATAATTCACCCCAAAAGAATTACTGGTGGCTACTACGAATGCTCCCGTAACTCCATTAGAACTGTTGTACAACTGACGAAGAGAGCTTATATAATCATAAGCCAATACCACCACTGATTCTGTTCCGGAAGAACCCCGTACATTTAAAACTTTTACATTCCAGTTCACCCCTGTAACACCAGTCGAATTATTTCCTCTTGCTCCAACAACACCTGCGCAATGGGTAGCATGTCCATTGGTCGGAACTATGTTGTCATTGCCGACCGCATCCCAACCCTCTATATCATCTACATATCCATTTCCATCATCATCCACCCCGGGTGTTCCGTTCGCTTCGAGATGATTTCTCCACATGTTCGCTGCAAGATCCGGATGTGTTTCCTGCACCCCACCGTCCACAACTGCTACCACAATCGTATCTCCATCCGCAGTAACACCGCCCGTCGTAATATTCCATCCTTCCGGGCCATCAACATCTGCATCTGTGGTGCCACCAGTCTGACCGATGTTATTAAAGTTCCATTGGTTGGCGGCATAGCTGGGATCATTCGGAACAATTCTTTCTTCTATATAATGATTCAACTGCGCCAGAGCAACCTGATCCATTCTATCAATATCATAGATCAGTTTTTTTGAATCTCCGAGTATGGCATCATGTTCAAGTAAATAAATTAAATATCTTTTCGAAAGTACCTGCTTCAACCTGTATTCTCCCGCAAGGCCCTGACCATTGAGATCTGTGAGCAAATCATCAATCGAATTTCCGGGCTGGAGCATTACCATGATCTCATTGGGGGCATAATCACCTGATGTTTGTGAAAATAAATAGCCGCTGGAGATAGAAATAAAAAGTAAAAAACTGAGTAGTGCTTTTTTCATAACAGAAATTATAGTGATTCTTCAAATTTTAATTCAGGCACCTGACGAGGTGGATATTTAGACGCCACCTCCGCAATGGCTTTAATATGATCCGGTGTTGTTCCACAGCATCCTCCTACCATATTCAAAAACCCGCTTTTACAGAAATCCTCAATAAAAGATGCCATTTCCTGAGGTGTCTGATCATATTGTCCAAATTCATTTGGTAATCCGGCGTTTGGATAGCAGCTTACATATACCCATGATTTCTCTGCAAGTTCTTCAATATAAGGTCTCATATCCTTAGCTCCTAAAGCACAGTTCAATCCAACCGATATTAATCCGGCATGCGAAACCGAATTCCAGAATGCTTCGGTCGTTTGTCCACTCAAAGTTCTTCCGCTTGCATCGGTGATCGTTCCACTCACCATTATTGGCATTTCCATATTATTTTCATCAAAATATTCGCTGATCGCATATAAGGCAGCCTTGGCATTGAGTGTATCAAAAACGGTTTCTACCAATAGTACATCAGCACCTCCATCCACCAGCCCTTTGGTTTGTTCTTTGTAAGCGGCCACTAATTGATCAAAAGTGATACCTCTGTATCCCGGGTCATTTACGTCCGGACTCAATGAGGCTGTTTTATTGGTTGGACCCAGTGCCCCGGCCACAAACCGCGGTCGGGAAGGATCGGTTTTCATGAATTCCAGAACGGCCTCTTTGGCGATCCGGGCAGACTCAAAATTGAGTTCATAGGCCAGCGTTTCCATGTGATAGTCAGCCATAGCAATCGAGGTGGCACTGAAGGTGTTGGTTTCAATAATATCAGCACCGGCTGCCAGGTAGGCTGTATGGATTTCCTTGATAATTGCTGGTTGGGTAATACTCAGGAGATCATTGTTTCCTTTTAAAGAAGAGCCATAATCGGCAAAACGTGTACCTCTGTAATCTTCTTCACTCAATTGATACCGTTGAATCATGGTTCCCATCGCTCCATCGATCACCATGATACGGTCCTTCAGGATATTTTCCAATATAGCCTTTGTCATATAACAAATATAGTGTTTTAAGGGGAAAATATAAAATATTTCAGGGTGCTTAGAACCCGCATCCAATCAATATCTTCTTACATTTGGACCTGATTTTAATCCAACATTATGGCATCAGGTATTTTGAGTACAACACTTGGAAGATTCCGGGTTGTAAGTTTTGCTGAAGGTATTTCATTTCTATTACTTCTTGGAGTAGCCATGCCTTTAAAATATGTCTGGAAAATTCCGGAAGCGACCATGGTTGCTGGTTCAATCCATGGTGGATTGTTTATTGCCTATCTGGTACTTCTTTTTATGGCCAAATCAGAATGTAAGTGGTCATTCTTAAACCTGGTTGCTTTATTTTTTGCCTCAATATTCCCCTTCGGATTCCTATTAGCAGAGTACATTTTTCTGAAAAAACAAGCTCAGAAAATTGCTGCATGATTTTATTAGCATAACTCCAAGAATTAAATCAATTATGCTGTAAATGAGATATTTACAGGAGGTTGATAGACAGAAAACCTGTCAAAATAAACATTTCATTGTTTATAATTAAGCCTTGTAAGAGCCTTACTCCATGGCCCATTGGCTAATTTTAACCTCCATAAACTAACCAGATTTTGTTTTACTTCATCCATTGAAGACCAACTCTAAATATACTTTCAGCGCTCTTTTGCTGGCCATTGGCTTGCTTTTTTGTTTAAAGAATAACACATTAGCGCAAAATGTGGATTTCACAAAAGAGAACATGAAAAAGGATAAAGCCCTTCGAAAGCTTTACAACCAGTTTGTAAAAAAAGGGCTTAATTATTATTTCTCAGAGGATGCCATCTATCCAGTTGCCATTGATTACTTCCTGAAAGCGTACGAGTCCCATAAGAACAGCGCTTTTCTCAACTATCTTATTGCCGATTGCTATTTACATACACAGGAAAAATTTAAAGCGCTCCGTTACATTAAGGAAGCGGTAGCCCTTGATCCAAGTGTAGAATACAATGTCGATTTTATCTTGGGAGCCGCATACCACCAGGCCTTTGAAATGGATACTGCCCTTTTCTATCTGAACAAATTCAGAAATGCCTATAAGTCTCCCAATTCTGACCCGGATAGTTTAAAAATGGTGGACAGGTTGATTGAACAGGCTAACAACGGTCTTCAACAGATCGAGTTTACCGACTATGAGATCGTGAACCTCGGTAGCAAGATCAATTCGCCCTATAGCGAATATGTCCCACTGATTACCGCGGATAACCGTTATCTTATTTTTACCGCCCGTAAACCCAAAGAAACGGCAAGTAAGAAAATCAAGAAACGAACCCATTTCTATTTTAATTTCGATGAGGATATATTCCGCTCTGTATGGCAGAATGCAGAATGGCAGGAGCCAACCAAATACGGACTGGCAGTTAACAGCACAAAAAAACATGATGCCTGTGTAAGTTTATCGATCGACGGACAGACCATTTTTACCTATCGTGGAGATAATGGTGGAGATCTCTATTATGAAATGATCGAGAATGGCAAATGGACCTCCGCTAAACCGATGAATGGAGTGATCAATTCTCCACATAGGGAAACCCATATAAGTCTGGCATACGATGGGCAAACCGCCTATCTGGTCTCCGACCGGCCAGGAGGTTTTGGAGGATTGGATATATGGAAGGTAACCAAAACCGGGGATGTTTGGGACAAGATCGAAAATCTCGGACCTGAAGTAAATACACCTTACAACGAAGACGGCGTGTTCATGCATCCTGACGGAACTACTATTTACTTCAGCAGCCAGGGACATAACAGCATGGGTGGATATGATATTTTTGAAACCAATTTTGAAGATGGTAAGTGGAGTACACCAATGAACATGGGAAGACCGATCAACTCTGCCGATGACGATATTTATTTTGTGCTTACCGCCGATGGGAAAAACGCCTACCTTGCTTCCGCAAAACCCCAGGGAATGGGGATGCAGGATATTTACAATATCAATCCATTCGAAAAAAAGAAGTTTAAAGATTTCCACCTCGTATTGTTCAGGGGACTTGTTATCGATAAAAATACCCGTGAAAAGTTAAGTGCCAAGGTTGATATTGTTGACAATGAAAAAGGGGTCAGCATTTTTTCTGCCAATGTCGATCCGGAATTGGGGTTTGTACTTTCCCTGCCCGCCGGTAAAAATTATGGTATCGCTGTAGAAAAAGAAGGCTATCTTTTTTACTCGGACAATTTTATTGTAGAAAAAAAATCCGGATTCAAGGAATATGATGTGATTGTTGAACTCGAAAAGGTACAAGTGGGTGCCGTATTGAGATTGAAAAATGTATTCTTTGATTTTGACAAATCAGATCTTAAGCCGGAATCCACGGCGGAGCTAAACCGATTGGTGAAATTACTGGAGCAATATCCAAACATCAGGATCCAGCTTGAAGGACATACCGATTGGGACGGAACAGATGAATATAACCAGGGTCTTTCAGAAAGAAGGGTTACCTCTGTTCGTGATTACCTTATATCACATGGAGTGCCGGCTACCAAAATTGCTGGAATAATTGGATACGGAGAATCGAAACCAATCGATACAAACGAAACCGTTGAGGGTAGAGCAAACAACCGAAGAGTAGAATTGAGGATTGTAGAATAGAGAAAAAATGGGGTATGAAAAATCTTGTTTATATATGCATTTTCATCGTGGCCATTTCAGGGTTTTCCTGCTCAGCATTAAAGAACGGCGGGCAATATGCCAATAATTCAGAAAAAAAACGTGCTTATTATTCCGAAAAACTGGGTATTGACCTCAAGAAAAATTTTGACGGTGAACTGCTCAATGAAGTAATAGAATGGTTGGGAACACCATACGTATATGGTGGTGAAAGCAAATCAGGGACCGATTGTTCTGGTTTTATCCAACAAGTGTATAAAACGATCTACGGAATTAATACCGCCAGATCTGCCAACGGTTTGTATGAAGAATGCATTAAAGTAAAAAGAGAAAAGCTAAAACAAGGTGAATTGGTTTTCTTCAAAATCAATACAGAAAAGGTGGGTCACGTAGGAATATTTTTGCAGGATCCTTATTTCATCCATGCATCCAGCAGTAAGGGAGTAATGGTAAGCAGTCTGGAATTGGAGTATTGGAGCAAGTATTTTATATCTGGAGGAAAACTAAAAGAGTAAAAAATATAGTGTTATTAATTTAAGCCGGGCACAACTTAAAGCATAGCATGCAGTCGCTTTTATGAAAAATGTAGTAATTCTCTTCGTTTTTTTTATTGCATCCGTAATTTGTTTAAACTCGCAAAATGTAGAGTTTACGAAGGAAAATATGCGCAAGGATAAAAACCTTCGTAAGATCTACAAAACACATGTAAAACACGGTGACGATTTTTACTACCTTCATGACCGGGGTTATCTCATCGCCCTGGAACATTATCTCGCAGCTTACAACAAACATCCGAACAGTGCGCTGCTGAACTATAAAATTGCCGATTGCTATTTACATACACTTTATAAGTACAAGGCATTGCCTTATGCTATCAAAGCCGAACAGCTCAACCCTGGTGTTACCTATGATCTAATGTATGTAGTAGGTATGGCTTATCATCAGGTGGAAGGTTTCGATAAAGCCATCGAACATTATACAAAATTCAAGCAAAATTATAATGGCAATAACAATGATAGTCTTTTATATGTAGCTAAACGGATCAGGGAATGTCTCGACGGAAAAGAACTCATTAAGGATACTGTGTATGATCTGGTGGACATGGGACCGATCGTCAACAGTAAATATGCCGATTATGTTCCCCTGATAAGAGCCGACCAAAGTTATATGATCTTTACTTCCAGAAGGCCACATAAGGAAATGGATACCACGTCAAAAAAAGGAAGACATAAAGGAGGGAGGTTGGCTGCATTCGACCTGGAATACTATGAAGATATTTTCAGGACGGATCATATCAATGATTCAACCTGGAGTACACCCTATCGTTTCGATTACAACACGGATAAGTTCGGAGTGCATGATGCATGTGTAAGTTTATCATTCGATGGACTCACCATCTATACGTATAGGCCAGAAAATGAAGGAGACTTGTACTCTTCGAAAGTTGAAAATGGTAAATGGACAGAAACCAAACCCTTGAAAGGGATCAATTCGAAATATAGAGAAGATCATGTAGCTATTTCATTCGATAACCAGGTAGCCTATTTTGTGAGTGATCGTCCGGGAGGTTTTGGAAAAAAAGATATTTGGAAAACTAACCGGATCAGCGATGATGAATGGGGGGTGCCAGTGAATCTTGGACCTACCATCAATACCGAATATGATGAAGAAGGGGTATTCATTCATCCGGATGGAAAAACTTTATACTTCAGCAGCCGGGGACATAACACCATGGGTGGATACGATATTTTTGAATCTACTTTCGAAAACAACCTCTGGTCGATACCACTTAATATGGGTTATCCAATCAACTCTCCGGATGACGATGTTTTTTTTGTACTCACTGCAGATGGTAAAAATGCTTATTTATCTTCAGTGAAAGAGGGTGGTTTTGGTATGCAGGATATTTATTCTATTACACCTTTTGTGAAGAAGAAGCAAAAAGAATTTGATGTAGTGGTTTTTAAAGGTCTGGTAATTGATAAAGAAACCAGGGTAAAATTAAATGCGAAGGTCAACATCATCGACAATACAACCGGCCTAAAGATCTTTTCCAATACGGTGGATGCTGAAAGAGGGTTCCTGGTAACCCTCCCGACGGGCAGAACTGGTAAAAATTATGGGATCTCGGTAGAAGCAGAGGGTTATCTTTTTTATTCAGAAAATTTTGACCTTGTAAAAAAGGCGGGATTTAAAGAATATGAAAAGATCGTTGAAATGGAAAAACTAAAAGTTGGAGCCGTTCTTACTTTAAGAAATGTGTTTTTTGATTTTGACAAATGGGATCTGAAATCCGAATCGGTAAGAGAATTGGATCATGCCATTGAAGTGTTGAATACAAACAAGAAAATTCGCATTCAGATTGAGGGGCATACGGATAGTAAAGGTACCGATGAATACAACCAGGTGCTATCCGAAAAAAGATGCAATTCCGTTAAGGACTATCTCATCTCCAAAGGTTTTGATCCTGGTCGTATCGCCAAAGTGATCGGGTATGGTGAAGCAAAACCGATCGATACGAATGAGACGGATGAAGGTAGAGCGAATAACAGGAGAGTTGAATTCAGGCTGGTAGAGTAAGATTCAATTAGCAATGGACAATATGCAATGGCTGACGCCATAAGGGGGTTAAAAAAAATTATTTAATCTTCAACCCATATTTCCCCATGTACATTTCATACAGGTAATACTGGGAATCTTCGAGTTGAATTTGGCGTCCGTTGATATATGCAAGCGCCAGTTTGTTGGTCATCATATCCAGTGCGTCCCCATCGGAAATAAAAAAGGTGGCATCCTTTCCAACTTCAATGCTCCCCAGTTGATTATCAATTCCTAAAATTTTTGCGGCGTTGAGTGTGATCAGTTGCAGTGCCTGCTCTTTTTCCAAGCCGTAAGCAACGGTCGTTCCTGCATTAAACGGAAGATTCCTGCTTCCCATCACTTCCATATCGCCATCATGACTAAAAGTAAACAGGATCCCCGCATCCCATAAAATTTTTGGCATTCGATAAGGAAGTTTGATATCATCATCTTCATTTCTCGGAAGTTCGTGGATGCGGTTGATAATCACGGAAACATTATGCTGTTTGATGAAATCAGTGATCTTGTAGGCCTCATAAGCCCCCACCAATACAATCTTTTTTACCCCCACGGATTCAAAATAGGCAACGGATTCCATGATATCTTTCTCCGTATTCGCATGAAGATATAAATTCTTTTCCCCGGTAAACAATCCTTTCAAAGCTTCACATTTACCATTATATTCCTCATGCGAAGTTTCTTTCATGTACATGATGGCTCTTTCAACCAGGTCTTTTATTTTTCCAATAGCAATGTTGCGGTCTTTTTTCAATGTGTTTTCATCCACATCTTTTTGATTCGGATGGATAATGCGATTCCGATTGGGCCAGTTAATATGTACCCCATCTTCCATTTTGATCGCTGCATCTTCCCAATTCCAGGCATCCAGTTGAACAATGGAAGACTGACCGGAAATAAGACCACCTCTTGGTGCAGATTGAGCAATAAGTACCCCATTAAAACGAATAGTGGGTATAATCTTCGAATCGGTATTATAACTGGTAATGGCCCTCACTTCAGGCGTAAGGTCACCGCTTTCGTCATAATCAAGGGTAGCTCTTACAGCGTCAATTTCACGCAGACCAATGGTGGAATTCGTCAGGATGAATCCCGGATATAAATGCTTGCCATTTCCATCAACCGTTATTTCATAACTAGTAGAGGTCGTTGCAGAATTTTCTCCGACAAAATCAAATTTCCCGTTTTTAAATCCCACAGAGCCATTGTTGATCACCGTTCCATTTCCTACATGAATGATCACATTGGTAATTCGTATGCTCTTTGTCTGCGGATCAGCCGGAATGGGTTTTTGTGCCAGAACAACTCCGCTCAGCAATAAAAAACTTATATATGTATAGATCTTTTTCATGACTAGTCAACAATTTGGATTGTTTCGTAATCATAATCCTCCAGCGATTCACATTCATATAAAAAGAATTGCTTCTTCGCCAGCGGAACTCCGTCTTCTCCATTTTTTACCGCCTGCATCATTTTTTGTACCAATCGTGTTTTTTCTGATTGGTTGAATGCCTGTAATTCTTTATCACGCTCCTCACTATAATAAATAATACCATCGATCATGGTAAATTTTACACTTGCATAAATGCTCAATGGATTGGCCGACCACAATACCAGGTCAGCATCTTTTCCTTCTTTGATGCTTCCTACTTTATCATCAATATGGAGCATCTTCGCAGGATTCAAAGTGCAAAGTTTCCAGGCTTCTTCTTCCGTTAAGTTTCCATATTTCATAGCCTTGGCCGCTTCATGATTCAATCTTCTGGCCATTTCCGCATCATCGCTATTTACGCAGGTATTGACACCTACTCTTGTCAGAATAGATGCATTATACGGAATGGCTTCATTCACCTCAAATTTATAAGCCCACCAATCAGCAAAGGTGGAAGCATTCGCTCCGTGTTCCTTCATCTTATCTGCTACCTTGTAGCCTTCCAATATATGTGTAAACGTATTTACCTTAAATTCTAAACTATCGGCCACATGCAGCAGCATATTGATCTCCGATTGAATATAGGAATGGCAGGTAATGTATCTTTTCCCGTCGAGGATCTCACAAAGGGTTTCGAGTTCGATGTCTTTACGCACCGGATCTTTACTGGTTTTCTTGAGCTGGGCATATTCCTTTGCACGGTTGAACATTTCGTAATAGAATTGCTCTACTCCCATTCTCGTTTGCGGATAGCGGTACACATTCCGTTCACCCCAGTTGGATTGCTTTACATTTTCGCCCAGTGCAAATTTGATGAAGCCGGGTGCACCTTCAAAAGGAAATTCGCTTTCACTTTTTCCCCAGCGAAGTTTAATGAGGGCTGATTGTCCCCCAATTGCATTTGCCGAACCATGTAAAAGTTGAGCCACCGTAACTCCGCCTGATAGCTGACGATATATATTAATATCATCTGCACTGATCACATCTCCCATTCTTACCTCCGCAGAACTACTCTGACCAGATTCATTTACACCGCGTGACAAGGCAATATGCGAATGCTCATCGATAATGCCACTTGTTAAATGCAACCCAGTTCCGTCAATGGTTTGGCAATCGGTACATGATAAATTTTGTCCGATCTTTTTTATTTTTCCTTTTTCGGTAATCACATCGTATCCTTTCAGTATCCCTTCTTTTTCATTTGTCCAAACGGTGGCATTTTTGATCAGGTACGATTTGTCTTCAGCCGCTTTCAGATCATTCCACTTCCAGCCGTAGGCTTTATTTGGATATCGAACCTCTCCATACGTGATCGCGGTCTTTTCTTTTTTCTTTTCTTCTTCAACAGCAGATATCCAGGTAGCGGAAAAGTCAGATTTTTTTCCGGTAGGATCTTCCAGAATGCCTTTCCATGTTTTATTTTTTTCTATTTGAGCTGAGATCCTTATATAACCATTCACTGATTTCAAAAAGAAGCTTCCTGTAACAAACGATTTTTCAAAAGAAAGATCCATCGAAACTTTCGTTGTATCATTATACATGAATTCTCCGGAGGGAGAAAACGGTTTGCCTTTGAGGATCATTTTTTTACCTCCCACCTCAGCATAGTCAGTAACAAGTGAATAATTCCCCCGCATATCTATCGCTTCAGCACTTCCATCAATCGTATATTGTCTGCCCTGGATCCAATTTTCCATTAATATAAAACCCTCGCTTCCCAGTTCATTTTCGGTAATAATAAAGTTGGCTAACTTTCCTTTTTCAAGCGTACCCAGCTGCGACTCCACCTTCAATAGTTTGGCAGGACCTTCGGTTAAAGCATATAGTGCTTTGTCCTTTCCCAATCCATATTGAATCGCCTTTTTGAGATTTTTAAAAAAATCACCCGCCCCTTCGAACCCGATTGTGGTAATATTATAGCTGATTTGATTGCTATCCAGAATATGAAGATTAGCAGGCGCTATATCCCAACGATACAGATCTTCCAGACTCACCATGTCCGCATCATACGGATCGCTGAGAATATAAGGCTGTGGAAATTTAAGCGGGACAACAAAAGTGGAACTTGTTTTTTTAAGATCAGGAATTCTTTCAAATTCTTCTCCACTCCCCACATAATGAAAGTTCAGTTCGAATTCTTTGGCAATTTTTTCGAGTCTTGAAATATCCGATCGGTTTTGAGTTTTAAAAATGATCGGGATATTCTTAAGTGATATGTAACTTTCGAGCGAAATGTTTTTGTCCGCTTTCCCTTTCATAGCGGTATACCACTGGGCATCATATAAAAACTGGCGGATCAAAGCGATTACTCCCGTCAGAGAAGTCGGATAATCATTCGTGGCTGTACCTTTTTCAAGAGATCCAAAAATTGCTGCATTCTCCTTTAATATATTTTTCCCCGACTCCATATCAGCCAGCGTCACTAAAGCCCCGGAGCCTCGGAATATACCATCCATCCGATGTGTAAGCACTGTGCCAATGCCAAATTTCCTCAACTTTTCTGCTTTATCTGCCTGGTGACTATAATGCGTATACGCCAGAAAATCTGTTTTGATTGCATCGTTCCAGTAAAAAGCACCTTTGCTATCCGTTTTGGTTTCACCCAATCCAAAATCGCTCCAGGTTTCTATAAAAGAAGCATAAATATGTTTTCAACTACAATCAACTACCTTGGCCTCTTTCGGAATGACTACCTTTTCTCCGCAATCAATAATTTTTTCATCCTTAATAACCAGGGTCGCCTTTGAATATACTTTGGTGGAACTTTCATGAATGGTGGCATTGGTAAATGCAAAAACGGTATGTTTCTCATCTCTGATCCCGATGTTTGGGTTCGTTTGAGCCCATCCCAAAAGCGGCAACATTATCAGAAGGCAAGGCAGGAAGATCTTTCTCATATAAATGGCAATCTGTACAAATGTATCATTTAGGTTGGTTTTAAAAATCGATTTAAGCATTTTTTGGGGGCATTAACACACATGGCGAGTCCCTATGGTGCTCTGCTTTATTCCCCGGATTGGTGGTGGTACGGCTTCTCCCCTGCCATGCCCGGGGATTACGTCTCCCCAAATTGCTCACGGCAATTTGGGGAGACGTATGATCGTACGTCTTTACTATACGTTAAAATATTTATCTTTACGTATCCAAAATTCGTACACATGGAACACCTGCACTCATCACTCCGGTATTTAATTGTTATTTTTCTGGTTGCCTCTATTTTGATCTCACTATCAAAATGGATGGGTAAAAAACCTTTTACCAAAGGAGATAAAATGACCTATTTAATGGCCTTGATCTTTTGTCATCTTCAACTGGTGATCGGTTTAATTTTATGGATCATCAATAAGCATTATTTGTTCTTCAAACATATGAAGGAGATCAAAGCTGGTGATGCAGAGGTGTATTCACAGGCACGGTTCTTTGCCATGGAACATAATGCGATGATGCTCATTGCAATTATTCTTATAACCATCGGTTATTCAAGTGCTAAAAGAGCCAAGACTGATCTTGCCAAACATAAAAGAACTTTTATTTTCTATTTTCTGGGATTCCTCATCATTTTCTTTGCGATTCCATGGCCATTTTTAAAATCGTGGAGCACCAGTTGGTTCTAATGAAGATGAGAAAACAAATCTTTATTTTATCCACATTTATTTTATTGATGGGTATTCTTTCCTGTGGCGAAAAAGCACCTGAAAAGAAAACAGAATCAACTACCAATCCGGTTTCTACCAATGCAACGGGCGAAGACAATTATAAAAAGTTTTGTGTGGCCTGCCATGGCGCGGATGGAGATATGGGAATGGCTGGCGCCAAGAGTTTACCCAAATCAGCTTTATCACAGCAGGAAAGAGAAGATATTATTTCCAATGGAAAAGGTACTATGCCGGGGTTCAATCAAAAATTGGATCCGGAGGCCATCAAAAAAGTAGCGGAGTATACGCTTACACTCAAGTAACCCATGATTGAAAAAAGGAAACTGGCTGTTAACGAATTAAAAGCCGTACTCATAGGTATTATTTATCAGCATCAAACCGAAGAAAAGCTCGACGAATATCTCGATGAACTTGCTTTCCTTGCTGAGACAGCGGGAATTAAATCCGTGAAAAGATATTCCCAGCGGTTGGATAAACCCCTGCCCGGAACTTTCATTGGTACCGGAAAAATTTCTGAGATCCAGCAATACGTTGAAGCAAATGAAATTGAACTGGTGATCTTCGATGACGAACTCTCTCCTTCACAGCTCCGGAATATAGATCGGCTTTTTAATCCTGATGAACATGATAAAAAGGTGCTCATATTGGATCGTACCAATCTTATCCTCGACATTTTTGCGCAACGAGCCAGGACAGCTCATGCAAAAACACAGGTGGATCTCGCCTACCTGCAATATATGCTTCCTCGTTTAAAAGGAATGTGGACCCACCTCGAACGACAGCGAGGAGGTACCGGAACACGTGGAGGTAGCGGTGAAAAAGAAATTGAAACAGATGCCAGGATCGTTCGTGAAAAAATTTCGTTGCTCAAAGAGAAGCTCCGCGAGATCGACAAGCAAATGGTAACACAGCGAAAAAACAGGGGAGAACTGGTTCGCGTTGCGTTGGTGGGTTATACAAATGTAGGCAAGTCAACCATCATGACATTGATCAGCAAAAGCGAAGTATTTGCCGAAAATAAATTGTTCGCTACATTGGATACCACGGTTCGAAAAGTGGTGATCAAAAATCTTCCTTTTCTCCTCTCAGATACGGTTGGATTCATTCGAAAACTCCCTACTCAATTGGTTGAATCTTTTAAGTCAACCCTGGATGAAGTTCGCGAATCAGATTTACTCCTTCATGTAATAGATATTTCACATCCGCAATTTGAGGAGCAATATAATATTGTGAACAACACATTAGCCGAAATTGGCGCTGGAGATAAACCGACTATTACGGTTTTTAACAAGATCGACAATTATAAAAATCCGGAGATCGATGCATTTGATCTTACCGGAAAGCCTCAAGGTCTGATGTTGGAAGATCTCAAAAAAAGCTGGATGAGTAAATTGCATAACGATTGTATTTTTATATCAGCATCCAGAAAGATCAACGTTGCCGAATTCAAAGAAACACTGTACGAAAAAGTAGCAGCTATTCATCGGGAGAGATATCCATATAATCATTTTTTGTATTGAAACAGCTCATACGGGGAAGCGCATCATTTTAAGTTTACAGGAAACAATGCGAACTAATACCTCTTATGCTTCTGAACCGTGATCGCCACACTGGCAATCACCACCAACACCAGGATAATACAAATGGCCGGCAATAAGATCGTACTCTCGAGCTGAGTAGCATTCTTAGCGTCGGGCATATTGGCTTGTAAGGAAATACCCAATAAATTCATTATTACGGCTTTCATAACGACTGCTTATATTCAAAGGTACGTAATTCTCACTTAAAACAGTATTAAGTGGGTGGTTATGTGCTCAATTATCATTTGTTTTTGTACCTTGGTCGCAACTACTTGCCTAATAATATGTTATGCCTCGGATGAAGTCTCCTCAAACATCTTCCAAAGTCTCGCAATCTCCAATGAAAGTGCTCATCGCCGATGATCATTCTATATTTCGGCATGGATTAAAAACCCTGCTCACCAAATATTCATTTGTGCATTTTAAGGGAGAAGCATCCAATGGATCCGAACTACAAAAGATGGTAGACTCTGCACAACCAGATCTAATCTTTATGGATCTACACATGCCGGGCGGACATGGGATAGAAACAACGGAAGCAATTTTAAAAAAATATCCCCGTATAAAAATTGTAATCCTGAGTTTTTATGATGATGCGCTTACGGTAAAAAAGATGATGACCCTTGGCGCATCCGCCTATCTTACCAAAAACATCAGTCTTGAAATTCTGGATGCCATGTTTGAACAGGTACGAAACAACCATACATATGTAAGTCCTGATGCAATAACCAATATGGCTCAGCATAAAATTCTTCCCGGACCGTCACCTACCCTAACCGAGCAGGATCAATGGCTGTTGGAAGAAATCACACTTCGTGAAAAACAGGTTCTCAAACTCATAGTGAAAGGATTTTCGCAAAAAGAAATTGCCGGGGAACTTTCACTGAGTCCAAAAACAATTGAGACACATAAGGAAAAGCTAATGAAAAGACTGGGCGCCAAAAACCAGGCCGAGCTTATTTCGATGGCATATAAGTACAAGCTATTGTAAGCAAGATTTTGGTCTATTTCTACGAAGTACGAATTTATACTTCGTGAGGTACGAATCGTAAATAGGTTACTGATTCGTCTTATTCAAAACCAGCCAATAAAGTCCCAAATCCACTACTGTTTTGGAAAAATTATCAAACTCAACAGGTTTTACAATATAACTATTAGCTCCCAACTCATAACATCGCTTAATATCAGGATCTTCTTCAGAAGAAGTTAGGATCACCACCGGAATATGCTTGGTTGTTGAATCACCTTTGACTCTTTCCAAAACTTCAATCCCGTTGATCTTTGGCATTTTCAAATCAAGCAAGATCACTTTTGGACGATCAGTGAACTGCCTTCCATGAAATTCCTTTCCGTGAAAAATATAGTCAAAGGCTTCCTGTCCATCTTTCAAATGTACCAGGCTATTACCCAACTTATGGGATTTAAAGGCTCTCATTGTTAAAGCTGCATCATCCGGATTATCTTCTACCAAAATGATCTCTACTTCGTTTGTATTCATATCTTTAGGTTTATTTTTTTATACTGTTTTATTGGTAAGTGATACATAAAAACTGGCTCCTTTGTCAACTTCTGCTTCTGCCCAAACCTTACCTCCATGGCGCGTGACAATTCGTTTGATCAGCGCAAGTCCGACTCCAGTGCCTTCAAATTCGTCCATGCTATGTAACCGTTGAAATACTCCGAATAATTTATCATAATATTTCATGTCGAAACCAGTACCATTATCCTTTACAAAAAAAATGGTTTCATTATCTTTCTTTTCACAGCCAACATGCACCTCCGGTTGATCCTTGGTAGAAGAATATTTGACAGCATTGGAAAGCAGGTTTATAAAAACCTGGAACATTAATGCAGGATCCACCTTTGCTGTTCCAAGGTTATCAATGGTGATCTTTGTTTTACTGGTATTCGTGGATTTTTTTAGTTCATCCAGACATTGATTTACAAGCAATGTCATATCGGTGGTTTTTTTCGTAAGCTCTCTTTTTGTATAACGCGATAGGGCAAGCAGATCATCGATCAATTGTCCCATTCGTTTAGCATTGTTCATAACAGATCGCATCATGTTCTTCGCCTCATCATCCAGTTGAGGTGCATAATCCTCCTCTATGATCTTGGTAAAACTATGAATAGCTCTCAGTGGAGCACGAAGGTCATGAGAAACTGAATAAGTAAATGCTTCGAGTTCAGCATTGGTCGATTCAAGTTGAAAAATGGTATTTTTTAATTCGGCATTCAATTTATTGATCTCTTCGATTTGTTTTTTTTCGGTTTCATTGGCCGATTGCAGTTCTTCGGCCATTGTATTCAAACCAATGGCAATAGCATCAAGCTCGTCACCAGCAGCTGTAACCGGTACCTTTTCCGTAAAATCGAAGAGGGTATATTTGAGCAACACATCCATAATGGCAGTTGATCTGACTTCATAATCCTGAACCATTCTGCCGGAAGCAGCAGCTTCTTCGCCGAGTGTATTCAGTCCTATAATGATGGCATCCAGTTCATCTCCTTTATCCGAAACCGTTTCCCTGACATGAAATTCACCCAGCGTATATTTCAACAGAAGGTTAAGGATTTTTTCGATCCGTTCATCATTTTTTTGTAGGTGATTTTCCTGCAATTTATTTTTTTTCAGACTATCCATAAAATATTTATCCGTTTCCGCCTTATTTATTATACTGTCTGATCCATTCTACCGCATCTTTTTCATTGCTGAACATTTTGGCCGGATAAGGTGGAGGTTTAAGTCCGAAAAATAAATTGGCGATCATGCGGCTTACGGGGGAGGTGGTAATAACGGCCATCGCTTTCACAATATCATTGATCTGATCTGCAATAAAATCGCGTTCATCCTTCGTGGGTGGACGCGATTGTGGATTGGCGAGTGAAACCATACATATTTTTTTATTCCCGATGATCTCCCTGAATTTTTTCATTTCATCCAGAATTGAAACTCTGTCCATATCAACCGGTTTGCCGGGATGCGGTACCGAAAACAAAATGCCCTCGTTATTGATCCAGATGGTGGAAGATGACATGTTGTGGGTCTTTACATTCGTAGGGATTTCCATAGGTAAAAGTTTTATGATTTGGGTTGGTTTGGTCCTCAATAAGTGATATACAATTATAAAACATTCGTTACAAAATATTTAGTGTGATGTTAAATCCGTATTACGTCTGGAAATGAACCATTCATTAAAAGAATCGACCCTGAAAATTCCACCAGCCAGTAATCCATCCTGAAAATCAGCCTTTTAAGTTTTTGTGTGTAAACTCAAAAGAGGTAAGTTCATCTACAAAAGCTTTCATCACGAATACCCACGATTAGGTATTGCCATCCGGTAAAAACCGGATGGCAATAAATACTATAAAAACCTTCGTTTTGATTAACTTTAATCTGGTCATGTCGTCATTTAAAGATAGTTTTTCTAAGCAATCCGATATTTATGTAAAATATCGTCCGCATTATCCGGTGGAGTTGTATGAGTTTTTATCCACGCTTACTCCCCAACATAAACTTGCCTGGGATTGCGGATCAGGGAACGGACAAGCAGCAATCGGGGTTGCTGCGTTTTACGATCAGGTC
This sequence comes from Flavobacteriales bacterium, assembly GCA_025451295.1. Classification (GTDB taxonomy): domain Bacteria; phylum Bacteroidota; class Bacteroidia; order CAIKAF01; family CAIKAF01; genus JANWKQ01. The sequence goes on from JANWKQ010000028.1 coordinate 17,657, forward strand.
ATTGCCACTGATCCCAGCAAACAACAAATAAAAAATGCCATGCCTCATGAAAAAGTGATCTATAAAGTTGAAACAGCAGAGCAGAGTTCTTTGGAGAATGATTCCGTTGATCTCATTACTATCGCCAATGCAGTTCATTGGTTTGATCATGATCTGTTCTATAAAGAAGTCAACCGTGTTCTCAAAAAAGATGGGATCATTGCCGCCTGGTGTTATGGCGTTCCTTTTATTTCTCCTGAGATAGATATGTTGGTAAAGCAATACCATGATAATGTGTTAGGCGACTACTGGCAGGAACCGAACAGACTTGTAGAAAAAGAATATACAACACTTCCATTTCCGTTTGAAGAAATGGAGAGTCCACCGTTTTTCGCAGAAAAGAAAATGAGTTTAAAAGATTTTATTGGATTTTTAAATACCTGGTCTGCCACACAACGGTATATAGAAACCAATCATTCCAATCCAACGGAAATCTTACAGGCGCATCTTCTTCCGCTTTGGGGGAATCTCGAGACAGAGATGAAGTTGTATTGGAAGATTGTGCTGAAGATTGGGAGAGTTCCTTTTTTGAACAGAAGAATAATAGAACATTTGAATAACGAATGATGAAGTTCCGTTCGGCTGATTGCCATTCGGGTTAATGTTATTAAAACTTCACGTCCAACACTTTTTCCTCTCCACCGCGTTTCACCGTTACTTTTACCACATCTCCTTTATTAAACTTCCCCAATGCACCCATATAGGCATAAATATCCTTGATGTTTTCATCACCCATTTTGATGATCACATCACCAGCCAAAATACCCGCAACGGAGGCAGGTTTACCATCGGTTACACCATCTACCCGAAGGCCTTCACCTTCATAGGCATAATCAGGAACCACACCTAAGGTGACTTTAAAAGAAACTTTATTGCTCTGGCTATCCTCTTTGGTTTTGGTAAATTCCAATTTGCCTTTATCATTTAGTTGCACGATCATCTTCATCATATAATCACCAATCAGTCGCATACCATTTGTATTGATCTTTTCCCAATCATCAGATGGTTTATGATAATCGTTATGTGTTCCACTAAAAAAATGGACCGCCGGTACATCTTTAAAATAAAATGAAGTATGGTCAGAAGGGCCAATTCCACTTTCGGTTGTTTTGATGATCAAAGATGAATCAGGATTAAACGCAATATTTCCCATTACTTCTTTCCAGACTGGTGAAGTACCTACACCATTCACCAACAATACAGGTTCGGTAGGGTCGAGTCTGCCAACCATATCCATATTGAACATATAGTTGATCTTGTATTTGTCCATCAATCCGCTTTTGGTAAAATAAGAGGAGCCATACAGTCCTAATTCTTCACCACTAAATGCAATGAATAAATAATTGTTGTTTTTGAATTTTGATTTTTTAAGCAAGAACGCCAGTTCCAACATCAGTGAAATGCCTGAGGCATTGTCATCAGCTCCATTATGGATCGCCGGTTCACCACGATAGAGGGAATGGCTGTCACCATATCCCAAATGATCATAATGTGCTCCAATGACAACAGTATTTGCTGCACGATTGTTTATAAATCCGATGACATTGTGACCTACCAGTTTATGGCGCTCGATCTCCACCTGAACTGTAATATCATCCACTTCCAGATAATCAAAATTTCTTTTTACAAAAATGATGGGAATGTCATAAGGCGTTACTTTTACATTGAATTCCTGGGAAGGATCATTGGCTGAATCACCTTTATTGATGAAAATGATGGCGCCAGCTCCATGCTCCTTCGCCTCCTTGATCTTTTTATCCAAAGGCAAATGTTCGGCGTATTTAGAATGCGGATGGTTTCCATCTGGTGCTCCCAATTCTATCACAAATATTTTCCCTGTACGATCACCATTGCCTTCATAACTATTGTATTGAAGATCGGGTGCATGAATTCCAAAACCTGCAAAATAAAGATCAGCATTCAACACTCCGTTCCCTGAACCATCGACGGGATAAAAATCAATCCCTCCCTGCCATAATGTACCATTCACTTTTAAATAGGTGTTTTCTGTGGGTTCTACTTTATCTACAAATTCGAATCCCTGCAAATATCCATCATCACCAGCAGAGGCTACACCAGCTGCCTTAAACATTTTCTGAATGTACATATGCGATAACATTTCACCGGTGGTGCCGGTAAGCCGCCCCTCCAGCTTATCATCAGCCAGGAATTGAATATGCTTGATTAGTTTTTTTTCTGACGCTTTATTGAAATATTGAGCATACGACGTGATGCTGATCAATAAAAAAAGAAAACCAGTGATCGATCTTTTAAACATAATTTTGATATTAAAAATAGTGCCTTTGCACAAATGTATCCATCACAAAGGTATAAGGTATTATCTATTATTTCCGAATGAATAGAAGGTTCAAACTTTTTAACCAACTCATATGCCCCCTGATAGAGCAACTACCACCGGCCAGCCGAAGCCCGTTATACAGTGCGGCCGGAATTTATACGATAACATACCGGCCATCTACGGTATATGGCTGAGGATATGACAATTACCATGGATAGCAGGTCTGCCGCAATGGAGGGCGCCCCACTGTTTATCATCCTGTTTATGATCCATAAAATGAGCCCGGCTATGGGTTACAGAACCATTTGTAAGTAAGGAAATAGTGTATCTTTGCAGATGTTAAGGGATTTACGAATTAGAATATGAATACGCCAGAACAAGAGGATTTAGACGCCAATTTACATACAGAGCAGGATGCGCTGAAGGAACTGGATGAAAGTGTGGTGATTGCAGAATCGCATGAAGATGCGGAAGTGGTAGCTGCTATTGC
>JANWKQ010000029.1 GCA_025451295.1 Flavobacteriales bacterium
ACAGACTTATACATATATAGTCTGCCAGCATCATGTTCGAATGGTTATAGATAATAAATGCTACCGTAAAGGCGATGCCACTGAAGATAGAACCTACCGAAACCCTTTTGGTTAAAATGAACAACAGAATAAATGTACCCAGGGCATACAGGGTTAATAAAGGATCCAAACAAAGTACCACTCCCAATAATGTGGCTACTCCTTTACCCCCCTTAAACTTTTCGTAAATGGGGTAAATATGTCCAAGTGTAGCTGTCAATCCAAGGATCAACGGATAATAGTACATGGGGAGTGCAGATAGGTAAGGTCGGGACAAGTCAAAACAAATTTCACCAATGGTGGATGGGAGAAATACTGCCACATATCCCTTTGTAATGTCAATGAGGAGGACAATAATGCCTGCTGTTCTGCCAAATGTCCGAATGGTATTGGTTGCACCCGCATTTCCGCTTCCATGTTGACGTATATCCGTCTTATGAAATATTCTTCCATACCAAATAGCGGTTGGGATGGAACCAATCAAATAAGCTGCGACAATATAAACCAGGAAATAGGTCATTGTTAATCCGTAACCCCGAATTTCAATTTGAACTTATCCACTTTACTCTGGCTTCCGTTAAGAATATAATAAGGATCAAATCCCTGTTGAGTGAAAACCCTTTTTTGCTGATCCACCAATGCAAATACATCCATGAATTCTTTTACACCACTATAGATCCACATTTGTTTGGTTGATCCTTTATAGTTGAACCAATACCAATTGGTCTCATCAAACTCTATATAAATGGTGAAATTATCATTTTTCGATTTCCGGTCGATCTCCATTAATACCAGTGCCGATTTATTTACCTGTTCACCATTAAATACCATCACACCTGCCTGACCATTATGGAATAAAGCCCTGGCGGTTTTATCCCAGGTAAAGTGAAGATCCGTAAGTACCAGCATTTGTTTTAACGGACCTGGAAGTCGCTTAAACTTTTTATCATCGGTTAAGCTGTTGTAATATTTATCTGCTTTTCCGGAATCCAGGAGATCCGTGATTTGTCTTTTCACCAGATCGTTTGTTACATCTGCGCCAGTTTCAGTAACAGTCTTTATTTTATCCTCCATGAATTTGGTCATCGTTGGATCCATCTTGAAATTCATGGTAAATAAAAGATCGAGTGAAATGTCATCATCACTTTGTTGATGTGTGATGGTACCGGAACAACCCAGATCAACCTGACCCAGATTTTTACCCATATCCATTTTCCCCTCACCAAAACTATTACAGGTATTTACATTGAACGACATATAACTACCGGGCAACTCCGCATCCTGTAATTTTTCTTTACTCGATATTTTAAACTCCTGCGTTTTTTTGTCAAAGAATAAATAACCCGAAACGCCTAACACCTCTATATCGCTTCCGGCTTTTCGCTTGGCACTCATCATGGCAGGATACAGCCCGGTTGAATCCGAGGCGAATAAAAATCCATTGTATAGTTTTTCCTGAAGATCATTTTCAGGTTCCAAAGGAATAGGTATATAAATATTATTCGGATCGATCTCTGCCTGAAATTTCATCCAATCGTTCTTCATTACCTTACAGGTATGGATCACTTTTGTATAACCATCAAACGTGAGGAACTGATTTTTTCCATAGAGATGGACATTTCCTTTAAATCCAAAAACAGGACTCATGGTAAAATCCGCAATCTGTTCCACCGTTCCTTCAGCAACCGTAATATCCTTTTCATCCACATCCACACTGGTCAACTTAATTGTCTGCGCAGTACCAATTTCATTTACATACGTATATTCTGCGGTACCACTATATTTATGACTGGTAAAAATCGTGATGTTGGCATGTTCCAATATGTGGATCTTATCTGTTTTTCCTACCCAGATCTTTGCATCTACAAAAGGATCGATCTTCGCATCTTCCCGGATAATAATTTTTTCGTCGATGGGAAAGATGCGACTATCTGCTATATCAATAAATTTTACACCGGCTGCTTCAATAATATGTTCGTTCACTATGAAGTTGGCCCGCGGGGCGACGAAGGCCAGCGAGTCGAGTCGTTTGTCCGTCGAGACGAAGAGGGCTCCCTTCAACCCGATCTCATCTACCATTTTACTGTTCATATCTACCTCTCCCTTATCCATGTACCATTCGATCTCTTCCATATAAGCGATGAACCGGTTTTGCGGAAATTCTACATATTCTTCCGGGCCATTGGATTTCATACTTGCCTTCCGGTCTATATAGGTTACATGCCCGCTTACATTATTTGTATTGAAGGCGACCTGTGCGGTATCACCCACTTCTGTGGGTGTGTCCGAAAGAGAAAATCCCGCGGAATCGGTATCAAAAGTTTCACTCTGAAAGACGAACACGTCCGAATTCATATCCGCATTTTGCGCAAAGTGATAATTTCCGTCACCGATCAATCCATCCGGTGTAAGGGTGAGTTTACCATTCATGGTACCTTCCCCTTCGTACATTTCGAATTTGGTTCCCGTTTCAGTAGCTTCGAATTTTTCATTTCCGGGTTCCCAGTGGATGTCTACATCTTTTCCTTTTACATCCGGAGTTTCGATGCCTCCTTTGGTCTTTTTTATACCAAATGAATAAGCAAATGCATTCATCGAATCCGGGTAGTAAACAAAATCTCTTGATTTGGCCGTAGCGGTCAGATAATCAAGTCTACCACCTCCGCGAAGACCACGGTTACTCAGTGTAAGTGTATCATAATAGGTTGCCTTTCCATTATACGCCTTTAATCCCTTACTATCGATCGTTTTGAAAAACCCAAGCGAATAATCGGGCATCACGATCAGATCCTCCTTCAGATCCGGGAATATACCATCTGAGACAAAAGTCCCTTTAAATTTTAAATACTCTGTTTTAAATTCATCTAAACTGTCCTTTTTAAAAGGTTCGAGCATAAAATAAAACTCGTTCCGTTTGTATACTCCCTGTTCAATATATTTATCATCATAATAGACATAGGATTTCTTTGTGGAGGTAAAGCTGGGGAATTCCGGAAATTTTTTCAGTCCCGATTTATTATTGGGATGATCCACGTAAAATTCTCCCGCCAGATCTTCAATCACACTATGTAAGATCGTATCGGGCAATTCTCCTATATAATTTTTGTCTTTCTTAAATCCTTTTACAATCATCATTAACGAATCGATGTTCTGACTTTTAAAATTGAAGAGCTTATAATTAAAATCAAAGTTTTGTCCGTACAACGCAAACCTTCCACCGAATACCCTTCCGTTAAATGTAAAGTCCATGTCTTTTTTCAAGGTGATCTGCTGACCATACGGAAAAATCTCCACATCCTGTGAGTCAGAAATAATTACATTGTTCACACCTTTAATGTCCCAGCGATAATCGAGTAAACTCAACGTTGCATTTTGCTGGTTACGGCCCATGGATGAATAGATCTCGATTACATCATAATCGGTGGTTCTTGCAGCAGAGTTGATCACATGAAAGAATCGATCATTAACGGTTCCTTTTTCCTGGTCAATGTCATAAGCAACCATACCGGCAATGGAAAAACGCATGAGCATCTGACGTGTCTGCGAAAGATCGAATTTTAAAAATTTCGCAAAATCAATAGCCTGGAAAGTTTTGGTTGTATCACCTTTCGAAAAAATAAATTGCTTGAGCTTGGTCAATGGATGTATATCATCCATCCCCCGCATTCGTTCGTATTCTACCTCATTAAAGAACTTTACGGATCGGAATCGGGCCACATTTTCACTGGCCCCCCGACTCGATGATATCTTTAAGAAATCATTTCCGATCTGCCATTGCAGCAATTCAAAATAGATTTCCACATCATGATAGGTATCCTGAAACGGAGTTTGTGCAGTACCTTCTCCAACCCTCGATAATTCCACGAGGTTAATAAGGCTGTCTTTTCCCCCCTGGGTCTGGATCTTCTCAAGGAATTTAAATTCAAGCCCCGGATGATAAATACTATCGTCGGCCAGATAGATCGTGGTGGAAGCTCTGGCGGAACTGGCCTTTCCTTCTTCGATGCTAAAGGTCTTTGAAGCCGTTTTGATAAATAGTTTTCCCTTATTATAGATGGTAAGTGTCGCTAGATCCACACTATCTCCTTTTGCAATAAAACTTTTTCCATAAAAGGAAAATCCACCTGCATAATCAATATTGGGGAATAAACTCTTAATTTCAAATTTCTTCGAATACGAATCGAATTTCGGGTAGAAATATTCTTTCCCCTCAACAATATCTGTCAGTTTTTCTTCCAGCCTTCCCATTAACGGTGAAGGGAAATAACGTTTATTGGTGAACATTACAGAGTCTGCAATAAACGTAGAACGCTTCGCATTAAATGAATAGTTATTCAATTGGGCATATACATCCTCGTGTTTCAATTTATTTCTGGTCCAGTAAACTGTACCCTTTTGTCCAACAAATCGTTCTTCACCGGGATAATAAATTCCGCTGGTGCCTTCAATTAAGGTAGTATCTTCCTTTCCGATACAGTAGAGATTGATCGTAGGAAAAACCCACTGAATAATGTCATCATCGCTCAGGATGACCTTCCAGTCCCTGGTTTCACTGAACCAGATATGACCAGGAAGCTTGATCAACGCATTTTTCATGAACAGATTATCCGAGGCTTCTACGTAATCCATGAAGTAAGTAGAACTTTTTTTCTTCGTGATCCATTCAAGCCCTTTCATCCATCCATCAAAATTGGATTTTGGATGTCCCTGCTTATGAAAATCCATCACAGCACGCAGAAAAAGTTTAAATTGGGTTTCAGGACGATATTTTTTCTTCAGCATGGTATTCGAAAAAGCGATCACCTGGTCCTGATATATTTGAAACGGTCCGTCATTCCATACCGTATCAAACTCCTTCATAAAATCTTTAATCTCTTTATTGTCGTTCTGACGCATGAACTTGGTCATCTCGGCATTGAATCCAGCCGGGTCCAATGGAAAACTTTCGGTTTGAAGATATCCAACCGTTAAACTAAGAAAACTTCCAACGAGGAGTAATACTTTCTTCATTCAGTTATTTAGTTTTCAAAATGGATCATACACCATTCATTCAATTTATTGTGGCCCAGATAAGTCAGACCATTTTTTTCAGCTGATTCTTTTATATCCTTCACGGCATCTTCATAAATTCCGCTTACCAATAAGGTACCCGTTTTGTTCAGCCAGGATTTATATAAAGACATTTGTTCAATCAGGACATTCTTCTGGATATTGGCCAAAATAATATCAGTCTTAAAGTTAGGAGAAATTTTATCATTCAGGAAAACCTGCATGTCTTGGCAATTATTTAACGAAATGTTTTCGAGCGTATTTTCGATGCATTGCGGATCATTGTCAACGGCTGTAACACCTGCGGCGCCAAGTTTAGCGGCTAAAATGCCTAATATCCCTGTGCCACAGCCCATGTCTAAAACCGACCTGTTTTCAAAGTGAAGTTGGAGCATAGATTCCATCATCAAGCGGGTGGTAGAATGATGACCAGTACCAAACGACATTTTGGGCTCAATTATTATTTCATGGGCAAAACTCTTTTCAACAACATGAAAAGGTGCTCGTACAATTACATCTTGTCCAATCGTAATAGGCTCAAAGCTTTCTTCCCAGATCTTGTTCCAGTTTTCACCTTTTATCAGAGTTTTTTCTACCAGCTTTACCCCTTCCAGATTTCGGATCGTCCCTTCAAAGGTGGGTTCATCCTTGTTGGACGGCAGATAGGCCAGCAGAAATTCATGGTCGGTTTCAAAGGTCTCGAAGGGCATATCACTTAATTCACTCATGATGATCTCCTGTCTTTCTTCCAATGCAATTTCCAGGCCATGATCCTGATCGAAAGCATCAGGGTCAGTTTCTACCTTGATTTTATATTGTATATAATCCGTAAAAGGCATGGATCTAGGGCAATGCCTGAATGATTGCGATGAATTCTTCTGGTTTAAGGGATGCACCACCTACCAGACCTCCATCAATATCTGCTTGTGAGAATAATTCTTTTGCATTGGCTGCATTTACACTTCCACCGTATAAAATAGAAGTTTGAGAAGCGACTGTCTCATCAAAATAAGACTTGAGTAAGGTTCTGATATATCCGTGCATGTCTTGTGCCTGTTCTGGTGAGGCTGTTTTTCCGGTTCCAATGGCCCAAACAGGTTCATAAGCGATCACCACTTTTTTCATATCGTCTTTGGTAACATGACTGAGTGATTCTTTGATCTGCCGGTCGATAATTTTATAATGCTGTTCACTTTCTCTTTCTTCAAGGGTTTCACCACAACAAAAAACCAATGTTAATCCGGCAGCAATCACTGCGGATGATTTTTCTTTCAAAATTTCATGAGATTCTCCGAATATACTTCTTCGTTCGCTATGACCTATGATCACATGACCTGCACCAATCGCTTTTAGCATGTTTGTTGAAATTTCTCCTGTATATGCACCTTTTTCATGTTGAGAGCAATTTTGTGCACCGGTATAAAAATTTTGTTTACCTGTAACTTCGGCAATGGCAGCCAGATGTGTAAAGGGTGGGAAAAAATATACTTCCTGGTGGACTTTTAATTCCGGACTCCCGGCCATGATATTTTTAACGAGTTCTTTTCCTTCATTGGGGGTGGTATTCATTTTCCAGTTTCCTGCGGCGATCTTTTTTCTCATGTGAATGTTTTCTGGGGCAAATATATGTTTTTGGGCGGCTTATCCGGCTATAAAATTCCTATTTTTGCTTTTTCCTTACGTCTATGCCAAGAATCAAACTGGAAGTCCCCAAAGAATTTAAATTCAAAACGGAGATTGATATCCGCATTTCGGATATCAACTATGGAAATCATATGGGTAATGATGCCCTTTTATCCATTATGCACGAAGCAAGGATCCGTTTCCTTCAAAATTTCAACTGCAAGGAACTGGATATGTTCGGTGTTTCACTTATCATGAGTGATGTGGCCATTCAGTATAAGACAGAAGCATATCATGGAGATACTTTGCAAATTGAAATGACCGCTTATGATTTTGGAGTAACCGCCTTTGATCTTTTCTATTATATCACACGAAAATCGGACACCAAGATAATCGCATTGGCAAAGACCAATATGGTCTGCTATGATTACAACGAAAAGAAAATGAAAGAAGTTCCTGATGAATTTTTGAAACTGTTCCAATAATCCTCCTTGAGATATTTAGGTTATATAGTTTTTATTTTCTTAACCGGATGTTCGGCCCATGAGCTTCCACTGGCTTCTAATGGAGAAAAAATAGGGACCTTTCCTACTTTTATTTATACCGATCCCATTGAAAGAGAATTCATGAAATATGGTCTGGTCGACATTCAATCCGTTAATCCAAGATATTTTGTTAAACTGGATTATTCCGACACCGCCAATTTTATTCACCAGGATGTTTACGGCAATTTAGAGAAATGTTATTTGCATAAGGAAACGTTTGCTAAGCTCCAGATCGCCGATAGTATTTTAAAAGCAGAATTTCCCCAATATCATTTTCTTATTTATGACGGCGCCCGGCCTTGTCATGTTCAGCAACTCATGTACGATCTCTATCGTAAAATGCCGGTGGCGCAGGGATTGTATCTCAGCCATCCCAGTCATCACTCGCTGCATAACTACGGAGCTGCTGTTGATCTTACCATCTGCGATTCAACCGGAAAACCCATCGATATGGGAACAGAGTTTGATCATTTTGGACACGAATCACATATTAGTAACGAATGGGCTTTAAAAAACAATGGACAAATATCAGATGTGGCTTTTGATAACCGGAAATTATTGAGAAGGATCATGATGCAGGCAAAATTTACGCCCATCACTTTTGAATGGTGGCATTTTAATTCATGCAGCAGAGGATATGCTGCCTCCAATTATAAACTCATTCCATGAACCAACCGATCAATACATGGGGAGTCGCTTTTTACTTGATCCTGGTAACGGGAATCCCAATACTCATGTATTTTTTATGTGAGAAAATAAAGCTAATGAACTTTCTGGGAGTTACGTTTTGCTGTTTTGTGGCAGGCATACTTGTTGGGAATATTTATCCCCGTATCTGGATAAAAAAGGAGTTGGTGAACGATGTCAATAATATTTTAGTTCCGGTTGGGATCATTCTCCTGCTGCTCAACTCGGATTTCAGAAAATGGATCAAATTATCGTTAAGAACTCTTTTGGCATTTTTTATGGGGGTGGTTGGAGTGATTATTATGAGTGTACTCCTTTTTTTATGTTTCGGCACAACCCGAGAAATAGCTTACATATCTGGAATGGAATCAGCTACCTGTATTGGTGGAACGGCAAATATGGCGGCCATTAAAATAGCTTTTAATATCGATAACAATTTGTACAACCAGATATTTTTGTGCGATATATTGGCTGGATGCGCTTATTTACTTTTTATGTTTACCATAGCATCAAAATGCATTGGACGGGTGTTAAAGAAGTATTCTCCAACCAACGACGGTAATGATCATGTTGAATTGGAATTGCGGAATTTAAGTGAGCCTTTCAAAACTGTGCTGTTGAAGATTATTACAGGACTTCTTATAGCTTTTGTTGTTTTCATGGTTACCATTGGGATAGGTATAACCGTATATGGAAGTATGGAGAATCTGGATATGGCATTTGTTATTTTGGGAATAACCATCCTAAGTGTATCCTTATCATTTATAACGCCGATTAGAAGGAATAAATGGAATGGAAAAACAGGAGATTTTATGTTCTCGTTGTTTTTTTGTTTGTTGGGAACAACGGTTTATTTTGATGATCTTATCAACCTTGAGCCGCGATATATCATTTTCGTGTTGATGATGTTGATAGGGTCCATGCTCATCCATATTATTTTATGCAAAATTTTTAAGATCGATCGTGATACAATGATTATTACTTCCGCTGCAGGCATAATGAGTCCTCCGTTTATTCCGTCTATCGCGAAGGCTATTAAGAATAATGATTTGCTGGCTCCCGGCATTGCGGTTGGCATTCTTGGTCTGGCTATCGCCAATATACTTGGTGTGGTTATTGTGAGGCTCCTTATTAACTGGATCTGAGCTCATATTTGAATTCAATATCATCACCGCTTCAGCTATCTTGTTATTGATGATATGAAAGGGACGGGAAGGTTACAAGGGTAGATCATTATAATCTGATATTTATTCTTAATTTTGAATGAAATACCCAACCTTATGCGTCTAAAATCAAAAGATATTGAAGCGGACGATTCAATTAATAGCTCTCATTATCTGCCATTGCTGGATTTGTCTTCAGATGAGAAATCCTTGGTAGGAATCTATGTTATTCAGGAGAAAAAATTTGTTTACACTAATCAACGGCTTGCCGATATTTTCGGATATGAACGGGGGGAATTATTGAAAATACAATCGATATTGGATGTTATTTCATCTGATTATCATGAAGCAACACAAAAGGAGTATCAAAAAAGGCTGGATGGCATTCCGAATGAATCTGCTCATGAACTTATGATCATCCGCAAAACCGGGGAAACAAGATGGGTTGAAATATTGGGAATTAAAACCAGCTTTAATGATAAACCTGCCGTTGCTGGATTTCTTCTGGATATTCATCACAGAAAACGACTTGAAATTGAACGGGAATACACCAGGTTCCAGTTGAGGGAAAGGATCAAGGAACTTACCACCTTATATAAAACGGGCAGATTGGTACAACAGGAGGAGAGAGCTTCGGACGAAGTATTAACGGAAATTGTAAATATTTTACCCACCGGCTGGCAATATCCGGAGATTACTGAAGCCAGGATTTCGATTGGAGAAAGATATTTTGAAACGATGGAATTCAAGAAATTCCCGCAGAACCAGGTAGCCACTTTTGACCTCCCAGATAATCTAAGAGGTGAAATTGAAGTTGGGTACAAACAAATGATGTCTGAAGAATTTGAAGGGGCATTTCTTGCGGAGGAAAGAAACCTTATCAATATGCTTGCAGAGATCATCAGGGTTTATTTAACCCGCAAGCACGAACGGGATATTCTGAAAAAATCAGAGGCCAATCTCCGGACTATTTTTGATCATACCGAAGTGGGTTACTTATTGCTTACCAAAGATCTTAACATTGTTTCATATAACCGACCGTTTGAAGTTGAATATGCCAAATCTGTTGATTTGAAAATTAAAGAGGGAGACTATTTGCCGGATTTGCTTCCTGAAAAAAACAGGGACAATCTTCTCATTCAAATGAACACTGTTTTAGATTCTACAAATATCATTTCTTATGAAACTGTTTATTCTACTGCTCAGGATGAAGATATTTATTTTTGGATTACGATCATACCTGTTAAAAATCTTGAAAACTCAATTCTGGGCATTTGTATTTCAGCGCAGAATATTACAGACAGAAAAAAAATGGAAGCTGAATTAGCCGCCTACAATGTAAAGTTGGAAAAAGAAGTTGAACGACAAACTATGGAGTTAAAAATAGCTAACCGGGAATTGGACACTTTTAATTATTCCATTTCCCATGATATACGTATACCCCTAAGAGCCATAGAAATGTTTTCGGAAGTGGTGAAAGGTACTGATGGGCTTTCAGAAAAACATTTGGAGTTAATGTATAAGATTGATACTTGTACTACACAAATGAGGAATATGATTTCTTCCTTACTGGAATTTGCAAGGGTAGGCAAACTTTCCCTAAAAAAGGAAATGGTTGATATGCATGCAATGATCAATGAGTGTATTGGTGGATTGTCCGGCGAATATTCAGCCACTGTAAATGTTTTAGTGGATGAGCCCTTGATAGTTAGTGCCGATCCAGTTTTACTACGACAGGTATTGATCAATCTTCTATCGAATGCATTTAAATATTCATCCAAAAAGAAAAAACCCTTGGTTGAGATCGTAGGAAAAACGGCTAATGGATTTTTGGAAATACAAATACGGGATAATGGAGCAGGGTTTGATCCTGAATTTGCGGATCAGTTGTTCCTGCCTTTTTCGCGTTTGCATTCGGCCAGTGAATTTGAGGGTAATGGTGCCGGCCTTTCCATTGTAGAGAGAATTATTTCCAGACATGGTGGTAAAATATGGGCGGAGGGTAAACCCGGGAAAGGGGCGACTTTCTCCTTTATTCTTCCAGTGAATTAGCCGTAGAGAATTCCCATTTTTGCAGTTGCAACCATACTGGGCGGATGAAATCTTTCCGGAATACTGTACATTTGTACTATGGAATTGAACAAAGAATTCTGGACTCAGCGCTACCAAGAAGGCAATACCGGATGGGATATTGGTTCTGCATCTACACCACTCAAAGAATTTATCGACCAGCTTCCAGGTAAGGAATTAAAAATCCTGGTTCCTGGTGCAGGAAATGCATACGAGGTAGAATATGTATGGTCAAAGGGATTTGAAAATGTTTTTGTATTGGATATTTCCAATCTACCTTTGGAGAATTTTAAAAAAAGAAATCCGGATTTTCCTGATACCCAAATGTTGCATATGGATTTTTTTGATCTCACGGAAACATTTGATCTGGTGCTTGAACAAACTTTTTTCTGTGCCATTGACCGGGATCTTCGTTCTGAATATGCCAAAAAAATGGGAGAGATCATTCGGCCCGGTGGAAAACTGGCGGGTGTTTTATTTGGGGTTGAATTTGACAAAGAAGGTCCGCCGTTTGGTGGGAGCAAAAAGGAGTATGTAAAATATTTCGAACCTTATTTTAAAATTAATCATCTGGAGATTTGTAAAAATTCTATTCCTCCAAGGGCGGGGAATGAATTGTGGATGGAATTAGAGAAAAAGTAAAATTCTAACCTTCGTTAGAATGTCCCACGACTTAAGTCGTGGGGCAGGCAGACGAACATCAACAAACTTTTCGGTGTACTAAGTCCCTTTCAGTTTATCAATATCCCTTCTTTCTTTTTTGGTTGGTCTGCCTTTTCCTTTTTCTCGTCTTTCTACCTTAGCATACTTCAAGTCCTGTAGTTTCAGGATCTCCGTTTGAGGAGTTAAATCATGATAGTATAACAAAACATCCTTGGCCGTAATTCTACTTTTTGGAAAAGCCACTACTTCGATGGTATGATGAACGACGCTTCGCTGAAATTCAATTTTATCTCCGGGCTTTAGTTCTTTGGAAGGTTTGGTGTTGGTGCCATTCAGTTTTATTTTTCCGCCATTACATGCGTCTATTGCAAGGCTCCTCGTTTTAAAGATGCGAACCGCCCAAAGATATTTATCGATCCGGGTGCTATTTTCTGCCATGGAAGGGTATGAGTGAATAATTTAATAATGATGGCAAAATTTTGAATAATGGATTCGAATGACGGTGCTATAAAAAAATATGCCCGATTTCTGATCAAAATAATGGCATTCAGTACCCCAGGAACATTGTTCCATAAATTTTTTATTCTTGTGCTGCAATTTCTTCACCCACCTTTTTTCTTTCGGGAAGTAAATAAGAGCTTTATCAGCCTTGAGAAGATGGGTAATATAATCATCAATCGAAAAATTACGTGACTCACCATTGTCCATGTAGGAGATCCATACCGAAAAGCCTTCTTCTAATCTAGCCTGGATGAATACCGTATCATTGGTTTCTGACCAATCGATGATTTGTCTGATCACTTTGGTTTTAGCCGGTTCAATTCCAGTTCTCATGGTCGATAACAGTGAAGTCGTATCTGTAATGATATGTACATTTTCAGACCTCATTACTACAATTTTACCAGAAGGCTTAAATGCGGAGGCAATGGTAACCGGTACCACTAGGCAGGAGATAAGCATAATACAGAAGACTAAAGCTCGAGGCATAGTGGTAAACTTACAACCAATATAAATAAATAAATAAAAAAAACCTAACCTCTTTATTATTTCTCCAGATAATCGAGGTCTTTGCTGAAACTCTCCTTCAGCAACAGGGTTGATAAGATAGCCAATGCAATGCAAACGGACCCCACAATGATCGATCCGCTAACAAGGCCAACTGCAGGGACCAGGTATTTAAAGGAATTGGTAATTGGTATTACAGCACCCCTAACAAAGTTAGGAACTGTTGAAGTTGCCGTAGAACGAATATTGGTCCCAAACTGTTCTGCTGCAATGGTCACAAACAATGCCCAATAACCTGTTCCAACACCTAACAGGACGCAGACAAAATAAAAGAAGCCCGGTGATTTTCCATCCAATCCAAAAAGATAGATGCCAATCACCACAATACTAAAGATCAAATATCCTAAAACCACTTTCAGTCGTGACTTAAAGACCTGCGAAAAAATCCCACTGAAAAGATCGCCTACTGATAGTCCTATATAACAATACATCACAGCACCACCGGTAGTAATATCTCCGGTAAGGGTAAATAATTTATTTTCGAAATAACTTTCACTGAGTCCAATCAGAATGCCTACCACAAACCAAACGGGTAGACCCATAATGATGCATAGAATATATTTACCGAGTCGTTTTTTATTGTTGAGCAGCATGAGCAAATTACCTTTTTGCACTTCGTCTTTTTTTGCACTCAGATTTCGAAACATACCCGATTCAAAAGCACCTACCCGGAGTAAAAGCAGACAAAGACCCATAATTCCACCAACCCAATAAGAAGTTTGCCAGGTAAACCGGTTGGCGATCAAGGCTGCCACCACTGCACCCAATGCACCAAAGGTCACAACG
>JANWKQ010000030.1 GCA_025451295.1 Flavobacteriales bacterium
CAGGAATTCTTGCCAGCTCCTCGATGAGATATTCTCCAACTAGGCCTGCATGCCAACTGGTTCCGCAGCCGATGATGATAATACGCTCTGCATTCAAAAACTTCTTTTCAAATTCATCAATCCCTGCCATTTTTATATGACCGGTGGATGGATCCATCCTTCCTCTCAAACTATCTCTGATAGAACGAGGCTGTTCGTTGATCTCCTTTAACATGAAATGCTCATAACCTCCTTTTTCCAACGTTTCCAGCTCCATTTTTAACTCGTGTACATAAGGAGTTATTTCAGCATTTTTGATCGTTTTTATTTTTAGTTTTTTGCCGGGTTCCACTACAGCAAATTCTTCATCCTCTAGATAAACAACATTTTTGGTATGCTCAATAATGGGAGTGGCATCGGATGCAATAAAATATTCATCTTCACCAATACCAATTACCAAAGGACTTCCTTTTTTGGCAGCCACTAATTTGGTGGGATCATTTTTTGACATTACTACAATAGCGTATGCGCCAATCACCTCATTTAATGCCAGCCTCACGGCCTCTTCCAGGGAACAGGCCTCTTTCTTTAGGATGTCTTCAATAAGAAAAATAAGAACTTCTGTATCCGTATCACTTTCGAAATGATATCCGCGATTCAACAATCCTTCTTTGATGGTTGCATAATTTTCGATGATACCATTATGAATAATCACCAGTTCTTTGCTCGGGGAAAAATGAGGATGCGCATTAATATCATTTGGAACACCGTGAGTGGCCCATCTTGTATGACCAATACCTACATTGCCTTCGGTGTTCTTTCCTTCGATAAACGCTGAAAGATCGGCAACTTTGCCTTTGCGTTTATAAAGTTTAAGTCCACCATCTAACAGTGCAACACCTGCGCTGTCATAGCCGCGATATTCTAGTCTTTGCAGACCTTTGATAATAATTGGGTAAGCAGTTTTTTTTCCGATATAACCAATAATTCCACACATAGTTTTTAAGAAGTAGGGATTCTCGTATAGGTTAAATTTAATTTGAGCGGCTTGGTAGCATGTTCTACTGCATTGATCACGATTCGATAGGCATCTGTATTTTTTGTCAATACCGGAATATCGATATAGAATTCGGCGACCTCTTCTCCATTCACTACTTGTTGGATATATTGGGTTATTACCACTTTGTATTCCTGGGTAGTTGCGTTATAATAAGAATCGTAATAAGTATAAAAAATATCCGACATGAGCTTGATCCTGCCATCAGCGGCGAGGGTATAGGTAAGCATATTGATCGGGATGGGATATAAAAGAAGATCCTGTGTATTATCGATTGGAATAACCAATTCTGCGCGATTTACGATGATTGGACCCGAATCAAGATAGCTTTGAATATAAGGCATTTTTACTTTCACCCTGGTCCCTTCCATAGCCTGTATGTATAATTTATCAGATGAGGAGGTATCTGTAGGGGTAGTCAATTTATTTACAAAAGCAGCATCTGCTGAAGCAATTGTATAGTCATGCTGAAAAATATTGATCCTTCGGTTGCTGGAAGTTCCCATTGGAAGCTTTAATGCATAGGATGTTGCTCCCTCGTGATAATAGACTTTAATGTTCGACACATCACTGTTTAATTTAAAGTAGGCGATTCCACCCTGAGTAGCACTTTGCATGGCTGTAACCGATGGATCGATCTGAACAAAGATCCCGTCTAAATAATCACGGATATTAAGCGAGTTGATGGTGTCGCCTGTAAAAAAGCGATTGGCAAAAGTCGGATTGATCTTTATACGAATGGCAGCTGGTTCAGTGCCCGATGGAAAGAACTGCGGAGCATATCCATATGTTGCCAATGGAATAGCACTTTTTGTAAAACTGGTTGACGAATTATATCCTTCGGTGGGTGGAGCCGGAATTTCTTCCAATACTTCAAAGACCTGTAATACCTGATAACCGGTGAATTTGGAAAGATCACCATAACCACCGTCATATTTCATGGTAAGTATAACAGAATCTATTACCCCTGCAGAACTGTGAAAACTCTGGGCAATCGTAAATGTGGAATAGAAAGAAGCCCTTGTTTTGCCGAAAACGGGGTCATGATAGCTTCCAAGTAATACCCGATCCGTACCATCGGTACGAAGTGTATCGTCGTTTTCGATAAAAGCTGTAAGGGTGGTGGTATCAGTAAAACGGAGCAAAAGAGAATCGGTGGCGGCGATGATGCCATTGTTTGGATCACTGTCTGATTCACACGAAACCAGCATAGCTGAAACCATTGCCAAACCAGCGAAAAAATAATATAGCCTCTTCATAAAAAAGTATCTGCAAAGCTAACGAAAAGCTTTGCAGATAAGTATTCTGGAATAAAATTTATTGTTTTTTTCTTCAGGCCAGCACAGAGTCCTCGATCAACTCATTGTACAGGGTAAGCATTGGGCCTACATAATCTTCGTCAGGATTATAATTTACCTTTTTAATATCCGAAGACTTGATGTATTTCTCAATGTCTTTGTTGATCTTCTCATTTCCAATAGCAACTGCATCAGCATAACGGATACCTTCATTCATGATGTTGGCATAGGTAGGCTTGGTTACATTATAATGCTCTTTGGTCATGGTTTCCATGAGTACTTTTTTGCCAAAATCAGCATTCAGTTCTCCTGGGAACTCATCGGAGTTATAAAGTGAAACAACCACTTTGGCTCCAGAGAAAATAGGATCATTTTTGTATACATTTCTGAGGTAAACAGATACCAGGGATGCCATCCATCCGTGACAATGAATCACATCAGGTGCCCAACCCAGTTTCTTTACCGTTTCAAAAACCCCTTTAATGTAAAAGATAGCCCTTTCATCATTATCGTTGTAAAATTTGCCCGATTCGTCGCTTAAAGTCGACTTTCTTTGAAAATATTCTTCGTTATCTATAAAATAGACCTGCATTCTGGCAGTTGGAATAGAGGCTACTTTAATAATCAGAGGTTGGTCTGAGTCATTTACTACGATATTCATCCCGGATAGGCGGATCACTTCGTGCAATTGGTGCCTTCTTTCGTTGATGCATCCAAATCTTGGCATAAAAGTCCTGATTTCAAATCCTTGCTCTTGAATACCTTGTGGAACCATCCGGCTCATTTTGGTAATTTCATTTTCGGTTGCCATGTATGGCATCATTTCTTGAGAAATAAAGAGCACCTTGCGTTTTTCCATATAGAAATTTGTGTATTTGTATCTTGTGGTTGTTAGAAAGAACGTTTATAACTATACTGCAAAATTAACAAAAATATGTGGATAATTCAAAATAATATTTACTTTCGGCACCCCTTGGACACATGCATTGCCCACTAAACCAGCCATACAAGCCTAAATGAAAGTTTTTCAATCATCCGGACAGATTCATGGAGAGATCAATTTCCTCAAAGAACAGGGAAAGACGATTGGTCTTGTGCCTACTATGGGGGCTTTGCATAAGGGCCATATAAGGTTGATTGAAAGGGCTTTAATATCCTGTGATGTGGTGGTTTGCAGCATTTTTGTGAATCCGCTCCAGTTCAACAATCCGGAAGACTATAACAAGTATCCTTCTACCATTGCCAATGATACCAAACTTCTGGAAGAGATTGATTGCCATTTCCTGTTTCATCCTAACTATGAACAGGTCTATGGCCAATCTGAACCCAGAGAGTATGATCTGGGCAACCTGAATGAGATCATGGAAGGATCTTACCGGCCCGGACATTTCCAGGGAGTGGCGAATGTAGTCATGCGTTTTTTCGAGATCATTCAACCGGATATGGCCTTTTTCGGGCTGAAGGATTACCAGCAATATATGGTCATCAAGCGGGTAACTCAACAATTGATGCCGGATATTCAAATTATAGGTGTAGATACCATCCGGGATGAAAAGGGGCTTGCTATGAGCAGCCGGAATCTAAGGCTGAGTGAAGAGGAGTATTCCAGTGCGGTTAAAGTTCCGGCGCTTTTAAAGAAAGCGGGTCTTCGGCTGGAAAAATATACCATTCCACAAACAAAAACCTGGTTCGAAAAACAGGTGAACAAACTTCCACATCTTCGTTTTGAGTATATAGAATTTGCGGATGCCAACACGATGGTGCCGGTTGACCGCATTGAAAAGAAACAATCTGTACGCGTCTTTACCGCATTCTATGCCGGAGAAGTAAGGCTTATTGACAATATGGCCATTTGATTTGCTTCAATTCTATACCCTTTAACTAATAACTTATCGTTAATTTTGCGGCGCTATGATGATACAGGTTTTAAAATCTAAGATACACAGGGTAACTGTAACAGAATCTAATCTTCATTATATTGGATCTGTAACCATTGATGAGGATTTAATGGATGCTGCCAATATAATCGAAAATGAAAAAGTACAGATCGTTAACAATAATAATGGCGAACGCCTCGAAACCTATGTTATAAAAGGCCCCAGAGGAAGTGGGATGATATGCCTGAATGGTGCGGCTGCAAGAAGGGTACATGCCGGGGATATACTACTTATCTTTTCTTATGCTTTAATGGATTTTGAAGAAGCCAAAAAACATACTCCCTGGGTGGTTTTTCCGGATACAGCGACCAATAAACTAATAAAATAACGCATTGAACAAGAAATTAAAAGAAACGCTTAAGATTCTTTTGTTTTTTAGCATTGGTATTGCGGTAGCATTTGGGGTTTACAGCACCATGAGTGGTGATGACAAAAATAAATTCTGGGCCTCTATTTCCAGCGCCAATTATCTATGGCTGGTTGTTTCTATTTTGCTGGGAACTGTTGCCCATTATGTACGAGCTCTGCGGTGGAAACTGATTATTGAACCTTTTGGCTATAAGCCCAAAACCTATAACTTGTTTTTTGCGGTAATGAATATGTACTTCTTTAATGCCATGGTGCCCCGGCTGGGAGAGGTCACCCGATGTGGATTATTAAAGACCTATGAAAACATTCCGGTGGAAAAATCGCTGGGAACAGTCGTGGCAGAGCGAGCTGTGGATCTTTTATGTTTTGGGCTATTTCTGGGATGCATTGCCATTTTCAGGTTTGATACCTATGTAAAAGTGTATGATGCGATACAAACCACCATCAATGATTGGCTTATTGGTACAGGGAAAAATACGGATCCGGGATTTTTTCGTAAGAACTGGAAATTTCTTTTAGCCGGACTCTTTTTACTCATCTTCGGTCTCCTATTTATTTTCAGAAAGAATAAGCTGGTAAATAAACTTTATACGAAGATTGTTTCGATGATCAAAGGGTTTTTACAAGGGCTTAAGTCGGCTTTTTTGATCAAGAAAAAAGGGCTTTTTCTTTTCTACACTTTAGGCATATGGTCTGTGTATTTTTTAATGACCTATGTTTGCTTTTTTGCACTCCCCGAAACCGCGGATATAACACCATTTGCCCCCTTTGTGGTTTTAATATTTGGGACATTTGCGATCATGGCCACGCCGAACGGATTAGGCGTATTCCCATTGGTGGTGGCAGTCATTCTTAACCTTCCTGAATTTGGAAGCCTGGATACCGGAACCGGTAATGCACTGGGTTGGATCATCTGGGGTGCTCAGGAAATTATGATTCTGGCAGTTGGGGTCCTTGTGATGATCCTTATACCGGTTTTTAACCGGAAAAGAAGGGTACAGGGCAGTTGATAAGGATACAAATGGGAATTTTTTGGCATGGTCTTGGAAATAGGCTAAAAACATGTTGAAAAACCAAAAAATATCCCTATATTTGCATAGATGAACTCAATCCCAACTCATTAAGCTATATATTTATGAAAAAGGCTCTTTTAGGTTTATTTTCAATCGCGGCTATTTTAACTACAGGTTGCTTAGGCAATTCCACCGAACAGGTGCTTGGCATATGGAATTATGTACAAGTTGCCAATCCAAGTGTGGTACATCCAATGACATGGACTTTCAATGACAACGGAACAGTCTTTTTTTATGATAATTCGAATGGTAATGCAGATACCGGTACATACGAAATGTATATGAACGGAACACATCGGATTATTAAGATTAAGGGAACAACCATTAAGGACCCAAATCTTGAAATGGAAGGAGAATGGGACATCGTGGATATTGATTTCGATAAGCTCATCATCGGAACAAGAGATCATGGTGGATTCCAGCAGAGAGACTTTGTGAGATAATCTCTCCCGTTAATTACTTTATTTTTATTTTAAATCATCCTTTTGTAATCTTGGCGCATGGCTACCAAGGTTAGGTCGGTTTTTTTTTGTCAATCGTGTGGTGCAGAATCCCCAAAGTGGGTTGGTAAATGTCCTTCATGTGGTGCCTGGAATACGTATGTTGAAGAACTGGTTTCCAAAACATCCAACAAATCAAATGGTAATCATCAACGGCATCAGGTTAACAAACCAACGTTGATCGAAGAAATTCAATTCAAAGAAGACGATAGAATAGTAAGTTATAGCAACGAATTAAATCGGGTGCTTGGCGGAGGCATTGTGTATGGTTCCTTGGTATTATTAGGAGGGGAGCCGGGCATTGGTAAAAGCACCTTAATGCTTCAACTGGCGCTCCATTTGCAGGGCAAGGAAGTGTTATACATTTCAGGAGAAGAAAGTGAACAGCAAATAAAACTTCGAGCCAATCGCATCGAGGCAAAAAATAACCAGCTATATATTCTTACGGAAGTGGTGATGGAAAATATTCTCACCCAATTGGGAAATCAGCCACCTGATGTTATTATCATTGATTCCATTCAAACTTTGTATACCGGATTAATAGAATCTTCGGCCGGCAGCATTTCACAGATACGTGAATGTGCTGGTCAACTTCTGAAATATGCCAAAACAACCGGAATCCCCGTTTTCTTAATTGGTCATATTACTAAAGACGGAAGCATAGCTGGCCCAAAAGTGCTGGAACATATGGTGGATGTGGTATTACAGTTCGAGGGAGACCGCAACCACCTCTTCAGGATCTTGAGAGCAAGTAAAAACAGATTTGGAAGTACCTCAGAAATAGGAATTTATGAAATGGCAAGTGAAGGGTTACGGGAAGTAGAGAATCCCTCCGGTATTTTGATCTCCAACAAGGAAGAAACCCTCAGTGGAACCTCTGTATGCGTTACCATGGAGGGAATACGACCCATTTTATTGGAGATACAGGCATTGGTATCTTCTGCCGTTTATGGCACCCCCCAACGTTCAGCTACCGGGTTTGATTTACGCCGTCTGAACATGCTTTTAGCAGTTCTTGAGAAAAGATGTGGGTTTCAATTGAGTATCAAGGACGTATTTCTGAATTTGACTGGAGGGATCAAGGTAGAAGATCCGGCCATGGACCTGGCGGTCATCAGTGCCATATTATCAAGCAATGAAAATGTTTCTGTGAACCCGGAATTTTGCTTTGCTGCGGAGGTTGGTTTAACCGGTGAAGTAAGACCCGTAACTCGTATTGAACAAAGAATTGCGGAGGCGGAAAAATTGGGATTTAAAAAGATCTTTGTGTCCAGATTTAATACGAAGGGACTTAAAATGGACAAATACCAAATACAGGTGGTGGGTATCAACAAAGTTGAAGAGTTGTATAAAGAATTATTTTATTGATTTAGCATGGAGTTTTCAGGAAATATTAATTCGAAGTTGCCAAGGGTAAAAACCACCATTTTTACTACCATGAGTGCTTTGGCTAGAGAACATAATGCGATCAATTTATCGCAGGGCTTTCCAGATTTTAATACACATCCGCAATTGATCGAATTGGTTACGGATGCCATGAAAAAAGGAATGAATCAATATTCACCGATGCAGGGATATTTGCCCTTGCGTGAAATATTGTCACAAAAGACGAACGAACTATATTCTGCACATTACCATCCTGATAAAGAAATTACAATTACTGCCGGCGCTACACAGGCTATTTTCACAGCAATTGCAGCCTTTATAAGAGATGGGGATGA
>JANWKQ010000031.1 GCA_025451295.1 Flavobacteriales bacterium
AAGACATTCTTGAAAAATATTAAAACAATACGATTTACGCTCTTCACCTTAAGTCCGGTATTAGCTAGTTTTGGTCAGCAGGAGCCGCAAACCTCCTTGTACATCAACAACCCAATGATTTATAATCCCGCATTTGCAGGAACATTTCCTTATACCAGCATCCAGATGGGAACCCGTTTTCAATGGATAGGGATCAAAGGAGCTCCGATGACCCAGTACTTATCCTTTAATACAGGTTTTAAGAAAAAGAGTTTTGGCATCGGAGCACACTTCATCAATGATATTATCGGATCGAGGATGGTGCAAAGTGCCTATGTAAATTTTGGTTATAACATTAAGCTCAACCGAAAAAATCATCGTCTTGCCTTTGGAATGAGCGCTGGTATGGATATAGAACAATTACAATTCTCAAATCTTTACGTAAATGATGATGACGTAAATGATCCGATGCGTAGAAGCGAAATGATCTACAATCCAAATTTTGGAGCTGGGATCTATTATTACGGGGATAACTTTTTTGCCGGAGCATCCATCCCAAGAATTTTACAAAATCAACTGGCGGTTTATGATTCATCTTCATACGAACGTCATAATTTCAGAAGTCAACATATCTATGTTAGCGGTGGTTATAACTTTAAAATAACCAACACGATCAATTTGAGAACTTCAGCCATGATAAAACTGGTAGTAAATGCACCGGTTACATTTGATATTAGTTCTTCGGTGGTATTCTATGATAAATTCCTGGTAGGTTTGAATTATCGTTTCAATGAATCCATCGGGGTAAATGCTAATTTCAAGGTAGGTAAAAAATGGATCATCGGATATGCCTATGATTTACCAACCAACGGCCTTGCCTTTAAACAATGGGGAAGTCATGAGATCATGGTTGGACTCAACCTCGGACAAGGCAGAAAAAAATCCTCTGTAAGTTGTTTTTATTTCTAGTCAGCCGTTCACCTCTTCCTATGATAAGCACCTCTAAAAACAAAGAATTTCAAGGCGGACAAGGTCGAAAAAGCGCAGTTTACAGACGTAAATGAGCATTTTGAGGCTGAAGTCCAACGCAGAAATTCAAAGTTTTTAGAGGTGTGAAAAATAATAACTCGTTCTTATCATATTAAATTTCTTTTACACACACGATCAAAGGCCACAGAAATGTGGTCTTTTTTTTGTAGGTATAAGCCGACCTTAGAATGATAACAGAATTTTTACTTCACATAATAACTTCCACCAGCAGAAACGATCTCCAAAGCTTCTTCTAATTCCTTCTGACCAGAACTTTTGAGGACATACCCTTCAGCGCCGATGCGATGGGCTTCGTCGATATTGAATTGGTTGTCGCTCATTGTATGCATGATGATCTTAACAGCAGGGAATTCTGCCTTCGATCTTCTCGTGAGTTCAATTCCATCGGTACTGTTCAAATGAATGTCCATCAGAATAATATCAACGGTATTTGATCGTAGAAAATCAAACAGCTCATCTTCGTTATCGAAATCACCGACAACCTCATAGTGCTGGTTCTTTCGGAATATGGCTTTTAATCCATCACGGATTATTTTATGGTCGTCGATGATCACTAATTTCTTCTTCATTGGGTTATATGTTCATATTTTTTAGGTAATGTAAAATAGAATACTGCTCCTTTATCCACTTCCGCTTCTGCATAAATGGTTCCATGATGCCGCCTGATAATGCGTTCTACGATGGCTAATCCGGCGCCGGTTCCTTTAAATTCCTCGCCATGATGCAGACGTGAAAATGGTTTAAATAATTTTTCCGACAACTGACTATTAAATCCTGCCCCATTGTCTTTTATATAGATCACATATTTTTCATCGGTCTCTGCATAGCCTACTTCCACAGTTGGCGTCTTCTTTTTCGAAGAATATTTGATTGCGTTCGATAAAAGATTATTAAACACTATGTTAAGTAATTTATTGTCGGCCAATACAACTGGCATTCCATTCATCTTTAAAACAGCATTCGGTACATTTTCAAATTCTTTTTGTTTTTCGAAGGCATGATAGACAAAATCGTTCAAATGGATTTTTTCGATACTAATAGGTGCCTTATTCATTTTTGAAAACTCCATGAGGGCTTTGATCAAATCGTTCATCTCTTTTGTACATCTTACAATCTGCTGAACGTATTGATGAAGTTCGGTACTCTCTAATTCCTGCGACAGCAGACCCGTATATATATCAATGGCACGGATGGGTGTTCTCAGGTCATGCGAAACCGAATAGTTAAAAGCCTCCAGTTCCAGGTTCACTTCATTTAATTTGGCAGTTCTGGATTCAACCAGATCCTCAAGTTTGTTTTTATAGTCCCTTAGCTCTTCTTCTTTTTGTTTCTTCTCGGTAATGTCGTAATGGGCAATCACCGCTCCCCCTTCGTCACTTTTAAAAGGAGAAACCCTCATTAAAAACCAACGTCCTTTTGAATTTGATCGATATTCCAGTTCAAATAATTCTCTTTTGCCGGCCAGCACTTCCTGTATGCCAATTAAAGCTGACATAACTGTTTCATCACCCGCCTTTACCATTTTTGTGCACATGTCAAGATAGTTGGCTCCCATACCCACCTTCAATAAACCACCAACATTGGACGATTGTAAGCTGTTCCAGGTCTCGTTCGTGGAAATAATGACGCCATCTTTATCGATCACCGCAATCCCTGAAATAAGTGCTGATAAAATACTCTGTATAAATTCTTCGCTTTTCCGGATCTCCAACTCAGCTTCTTTTTGGCGTGTAATATCGCGACCTACAGATTGATATTCGATCACCTTCCCCTTTTCATCGAAAAATGCCCGGTCAACCCATTCATGCCAATAATTTCCGGTTTTCCCACGTGATGTTTGATGTGAGTCAATCTGCACCGGATTCGTTTTGTCCAAAGTCTTGATCTTTTTCTCGAATCTTTTCCGTTCGTTGGAGGGTACCAGTGAAAAATAGTTGGTTTGGTGCAAGTCTTCGATGGATGATTCACTAAAGTCAAGATAACTTTGATTCGCAAATAGTATCTCACCTGTGGGCTTCCATCGTACAATGTACTCGGTTTGATCCTGCACTACACTTTTATATTTTTCTTCACTTTCTATGATCTTGTTTTGTGCCTCGATCAATTCTGTAATATTTTTCATAATGATGATCAGCCCCTGAGGTTTTCCCTCCTGTACCAGTGGGGTGGCTGTGCAATTATAGTAATTGCCGGTAATTCCACCCTCCATGATAAAAGAAGAGGCTATATTTTCACCCAAACTTTCTTCCAACTTTTGCAATACCATCTCCCTGTTTTTTTCTGCCACCATCGTTTCAAACTTTTCTCCGATCAATTTATTAAAACCTAATCCCAACGGTTTAAAGTTAGCAGGAAGTTTATTGATATAATTAATGTCCCTATCAGTTGATACCGTCAGGATTACATCATCAGAGTTCTTTACCAGCGAATCCCATTTAAACTGACTATCTTTTAATTTCTCGCTGGCTTCCTTATGGCCCATGAAAGCGCCGATCTGCGAGCCTACAAAAGTGAGCAGTTCCTTATCTTTCTCTTTAAACGCACCTTTATCAGTAAAAGAAAGTACAGCCACCACTCCGAGCACTTCCTGTTCCCGCATTACAGGAACACCCATCCAGGAGCATGTGTCTTCTATATGGGCAATAATCCCTTTCTTTTTCTGAAAATCAAAAATAGTATCCCCTAACAGGAGTAAACTCTTCTTTGTTTTTATTACATATTCTGAAAGTCCGTTGCCACTAATTCGGCTGTGTGGTACACCGGGATCGGGCTCGTCATCAATATACTGAAAGATGAAAGTGAGCTCATCCCGTTTTTTATTATAAGAACTTACATAGAAATTGTCCGTTGGAAATACACGACCTAATTCCAATCTGATTTTCTGCAGAAATTCATCCACAGAAATATCTTTGTTGAGTTCCTGTGAAATATTGCTGACCACCTCCTCTCTTATCTGGGCTTCCTTTCGGAGCGTGATATCTGTTGAAATAATAAGTACAGAATTGATCTTCCCACCCGTTTCTTCACCCGCCATTCGAATGGTATACCATGCAGGTGTCCAGTTTTTTCCATAGGCCTCCATCTCAAAAATCTGCGGGATGCCTTTGAGTGCTTTGGCAAAATGCTCATTATATTTTTCTCTCCATTCAACAGGGACAAACTTCATCACGTTCTCTCCAATAATATCTCCTTCATTAAAACCTTCTATGAAACGGTTGGAATAGGTAATTGTCCCATTCCGGTCAACTGTATTCATAAAATCGGGAGAATTGAAATTAATGGACCGTAGTTTTTCGTTCGCCAGTTTTTCAGCTTTTTTATTGGCAGCTTCGGTCAATGCCCGCGATAACGCTAATGGAAGTTTTTTAAGATTTTCTTTCAGAACGTAGTCAGTGGCACCTTGTCTTAGAATATCAACCGCTTTTTCTTCACCCAATGCACCAGAGATTATGATAAAAGGAATTTCGGCATCCAGACTTCGAACATATTCGAGTACATCGGTTCCTAAAGCTCCTGATAAATTATAGTCGGATAAGACCGCATCAAATAAATCAGGTTTAAAGATCCCTTTAAATTTTTTAAGATCAGATACACAAGTAAATTCCAGCTTTGGCATTCCCTTTAAAGCCAGTTTAGCCAATTCGGTATCCGAAATATTATCATCAATAATGAGTATTCTCATACTACCAGGATTGATTAGTTAATAGGGTCGTTGATTCAATAAAATCCAAAAAAATCCCATGGATTTAATGGCCTCTACGAAGCCACTGAATTCTACTGGTTTAAGCATATAAGCATTTACATTCAAATTATACGCATTCAGAATGTCCTGTTCTTCCTGCGATGTAGTAAGGATGACTACAGGTATAGACTTAACCCGGTAATCAGATCTTATTTTTCGAAGTACTTCAATTCCGTCAACCTTTGGCATTTTAAGATCCAGAAGGATCACTTTGGGGCGATCCATGATATTTCTTTCCTGGTAACGCCCTTCAGCAAATATATATTCCAACGCGTCCTCTCCGTCCTTTACCCATTCCACACTGTTCACCAGATTATATTTTTTCAAGGCCATTAAGGCGAGTTCTGCATCCTCCCTGCGATCCTCCACAAGAAGAATATCTACTGCATGTTTTGAAATTTCGGCGTTCATCATTTTATTTATTGATTAACTGGTATTGCGAAACTGAATTTTGAGCCTTTCCCCAATTTAGCGGAGGCTTTGATCCATCCATTATGCTTTTGAATGATTCTGTGTACAATGGCCAACCCTACA
>JANWKQ010000032.1 GCA_025451295.1 Flavobacteriales bacterium
AACAAGGTCCAACTTGATGGTATCCCCTTCAGAGAGCTTTTCATTAATGATTTCTTCTGCTAAAGGATCTTCAATGTATTTTTGAATGGCTCTTTTTAATGGGCGTGCACCAAAATTAGGATCGAATCCTTTTTCAGCAATATAAGATTTGGCAGTATCACTAATATCCAGAAAATATCCGTTGGTTTCAATTCGTTTCACCAATCCAACCAACTCCACATCAATGATCTTATGGATGTCGTCCTGACTCAATGGATTGAACATAACAATATCATCAATTCTATTCAGAAATTCAGGAGCAAAAGCTCTTTTCAAGGCATTTTGAATGACTGATTTTGAATAATCCTCATTGCCTTTTTTGGCAGCTGTGTTAAAACCAACGCCTCCGCCAAAATCCTTCAACTCCCGGCTTCCAATATTAGAAGTCATGATAATGACCGTGTTCTTAAAGTCAATTTTACGCCCCAGACTATCTGTTAGCATTCCATCATCCAATGTTTGAAGCAACAGGTTGAATACATCCGGATGTGCTTTTTCAATTTCGTCAAGCAAAACAACACTGTATGGTTTGCGTCTTACTTTTTCAGTCAGTTGACCACCTTCTTCGTATCCAACGTATCCGGGAGGTGCCCCGATTAACCGGCTTACTGCAAATTTTTCCATGTATTCACTCATGTCGATGCGGATCAAGGCATCTTCGCTTTCAAACATGGTCCTGGCAAGAATTTTAGCCAGTTGAGTTTTACCAACTCCGGTTGGACCAAGGAATACAAATGTTCCAATGGGTTTATTCGGATCTTTTAATCCGGCACGGTTGCGCTGAATTGCCTTTACTACTTTTTTAACCGCCTCATCCTGGCCAATTACTTTTCCTTTGATGAGGTCTCCCAGCTTGCTCAGTTTATTTACTTCGCTCTGAGAAACTTTTTGTACCGGAATACCAGTCATCATAGATACAACTTCGGCCACATTATCCTCACTAACGGTTTCGCGGTTATTCCGGGTTTGTTCTTCCCAATCCTGTTTTACCTTCTCCAGTTTGGTATATAGCTGGTGCTCTTTATCTCTTAGTCGCGCCGCCTCTTCGTATTTCTGACTGCGAACGGCATTTGTTTTTTCAACTTTTACTTCCTCAATTTCCTTCTCAATGTTCTCAATCTCTTTTGGCACTTTTATATTAGTTATATGCACACGTGCACCTGCTTCGTCCAATGCGTCGATCGCTTTATCGGGAAGAAAACGATCTGTTACGTATCGGCTGGTAAGTGTTACACAGGCTTTGAGCGCTTCATCAGTATAGGTTACATTGTGGTGATCCTGGTATTTTTCTTTAATGTTGTTCAGAATCTGCAAAGTTTCCTCTTCTGTAGTAGGTTCAACCATTACCTTTTGAAAACGACGGTCTAATGCACCATCCTTTTCGATAAACTGACGATATTCATCCAGCGTGGTTGCACCAATACATTGGATCTCTCCACGGGCTAACGCAGGTTTGAACATGTTGGAAGCATCCAGCGAGCCTGATGCTCCACCTGCTCCAATAATAGTATGTATCTCATCAATAAACAGGATCACATCCGGAGATTTTTCCAATTCATTCATCAATGCTTTCATTCTTTCCTCGAATTGCCCGCGGTATTTTGTACCGGCAACCAATGATGCCAGATCAAGTGAAACTATTCGTTTTCCAAAAAGTACCCTGGAGACTTTTTTCTGGGCAATTCTCAATGCCAAACCTTCTGCAATAGCTGATTTACCTACACCTGGTTCACCAATGAGAATAGGGTTGTTCTTTTTACGTCGACTCAGGATCTGACTCACCCTTTCGATCTCTTTATCACGTCCAATAATCGGATCAAGTTTTCCTTCTTCGGCCATTTTACTCAGATCACGACCAAAATTATCCAATACAGGTGTTTTAGATTTACTATCTCCTTGTTTTTTCCCACCAGAGCTAAAACCCATGTTGCCTTCTTCCGCATCATCTTCATTCGGATTGCCTGGAAATTCTGATTTTGGTCCTTCGCCACTCATATAACTGATTTCGTCTTTTACAATATTATAATCTACTTTATATCGTTTAAGGATGCGGGTTACCACGCTTTCTTCATCTTTAAGGATAGCAAGTAACAAATGTTCAGTTCCAATAATGGCACTGTTGAAAAGTTTTGCTTCGAGGTAAGTAACTTTTAATGCTTTTTCGGCCTGTTTTACGATTGGGATATTGGCCATGTTGACATTATTTTTTGAATGAGGACGAATGGTCGCCTCCAATTCTTTGCGCAGATCATTCACATCCACACCCAAAGTATTGAGTATTTTTATGCCAACACCCTCTCCGTCGCGGATCATTCCAAGGATTAAATGCTCGGTGCCGATATAGTCATGGCCCAGTCGTATGGCCTCTTCCCTGCTATAAGTAAGTACATCTTTTACCCGGGGCGAGAATCTTGCTTCCATAATTTAGTGATCTAAATTTAATAATATTAAAGATGCGTTTTGTTTAAAATAGTAACGGCAACCAAATGTAATTCATTATTAGCATTTTCTAGGTATTTACACCTATGATTTTTAACATAATTTTGTTGGTAATTGTTACATAAATAACTTAAAAATAACCTGTTTAATTACAGTAATTTTTGTTATTTTGACGACTCTTAAATCAAATAGTGTGCTAATCTAAAAAACAGCGACGAAATGGCAGATGATCCAGTGAATGAGGGGGGCGAAGAACGCATTATTCCCATTAATATTGAACAAGAAATGAAGACCGCTTACATCGATTATTCGATGTCGGTAATTGTATCCCGTGCTTTACCGGATGCACGTGATGGTCTTAAACCAGTGCATAGAAGGGTATTATATGGTATGCTCGATCTTGGGGTTATGTCAAACCGGGCTCATAAAAAGTCAGCCAGGATTGTAGGAGAAGTGCTTGGAAAGTATCACCCGCATGGTGATAGTTCTGTTTATGACGCTATGGTGCGTATGGCCCAGGAATGGTCGCTACGTTATCCACTGGTAGACGGGCAGGGTAACTTTGGCTCCATCGAAGGTGATAGCCCTGCAGCCATGAGGTATACAGAAGCTCGTTTGAAAAAAACGGCTGAAGAACTTTTAGAAGATATTGATAAAAATACCATCGACTGGCGGTTGAATTTCGACGATTCTTTGGAGGAGCCGACCGTATTGCCATCGAAAATACCTAACCTATTGGTCAATGGTTCTTCTGGAATTGCTGTGGGGATGGCCACCAATATGCCCCCTCATAATCTTACTGAAGTGGTTGATGGAATTATTGCCTATATAGATAACAGAGAGATCACCGTGGCCGAACTCATGAAGTATGTAAAGGCCCCCGATTTTCCAACCGGTGGCGTTATCTATGGTTATGAAGGCGTGAAACAGGCTTTTGAAACCGGAAGAGGCCGTATTGTCATGCGTGCCAGAACCACCGTGGAAGTACTGGCCAATGGCAGAGAACAGATCATTGTTACAGAAGTACCTTACCAGGTAAACCCCGCAGAGGTTCAGGTGAAGGCTGCGGAGCTGGTGAATGATAAAAAAATTGAAGGCATCAGCGATATCCGGATCGAATCCGACAGAAAAGGAATGCGGATCGTATTTGAACTCAAAAGAGATGCAATCACCAATATTGTTTTAAATCAATTATTTAAATATACAGCATTACAATCTTCATTTTCAGTTAATAACATAGCACTGGTTAAAGGCCGGCCTACGGTATTGAACTTAAAAGATATGATGCGGGAATTTGTAAATCACCGTCATGAGGTGGTTACACGCCGGACCCAATATGAATTGGATCAGGCAGAAAAAAGAGCACATATTCTCGAGGGATATTTAATTGCACTGGATCATCTGGATGCCGTGATTGCTTTGATCCGTGCCTCTGCCACACCGGATATTGCAAAAGTTGGATTGATAGAAACCTTCAACTTAAGCGAAGAACAATCCAAGGCCATTCTCGAATTACGTCTGCAAAGACTTACCGGAATGGAACGCGATAAGATCCGCGAGGAATATGATGAACTCATGAAGAGGATCGCCTGGTATAAAGAAGTACTGGCAAACGAAGTTCTTCGAATGGATATCATAAAAGAAGAACTGGAAGACATCAAAGAAAAATATGGTGACGAACGCCGAACAGAAATAGAATATAGTGCCGATGATCTTTCCATTGAAGATCTGATTGCTGATGAGCCTGTAGTTGTGACGATCTCTCATCTCGGTTATATTAAGCGTACCATGCTCACAGAATACAAGGCGCAAGGAAGAGGAGGTACTGGTTCGAAAGGCAGTGCCACACGTGATGAAGATTTCCTGGAGCATCTGTTTATTGCTTCAACACATAATTATTTATTGTTGTTCACAGAAAAAGGGAAATGTCATTGGTTAAAAGTATATGAGATACCGGAAGGGGCCAAAGCCACCAAAGGTCGCCCATTACAAAATCTTGTAAGCATTGAGCCAGGTGATAAGGTAAAAGCATATATGCCGGTTAAGAATCTCAACAACGAAGAATATCTTAACAATAATTATGTAGTGATGTGCACCAAAAAAGGTGTGATCAAAAAGACCAGTCTTGAAGCTTATTCACGTCCTCGTGCGAATGGTATTAATGCCATTAATGTTAGGGAGGATGATGAATTACTCGAAGCAAAATTAACGGATGGAACCTGTGACGTGATCATCGCCAAAAAGTCGGGAAAGGCCATTCGTTTTAATGAGGCAAAAGTAAGGCCGATGGGACGTACTTCAACCGGAGTAAAAGGTGTAACACTTGAAAGTGCAACCGATGAAGTAGTAGGAATGATCATTGCCCCACAAAACCTGATCAAACAAACCAATTTATTGGTGGTTTCTGAAAAAGGATATGGAAAGAGATCGTTCATTGTGGATCCTGAAACCAATGAAGATGAATACAGAGTTACGGGTCGTGGTGGAAAAGGTGTGAAGACCATTAATGTAACAGATAAAACAGGTTATCTGGTTGCCATTAAACCAGTGGCTGATGGAGATCACCTGATGATCATTACCAAAAAAGGTGTGTTGATCCGTATGCTGGTTTCTGATCTGAGAGTAATGGGAAGAGCAACCCAGGGAGTTCGATTGATAACCCTGCGTGATGATGACGAGATCGCAGCAATTGCACGTGTTCGTAAAGAAGCCGTGGAAGATGAAGAGGTTGACCTGAGTGCCATAGCAGGTACTGAGGATGATCTTACTGAGGGGGATAATTTGAGTCCAAGTGATGATATCACACCAAACATTGAGGAGATTCCACCTTCGGATAACTAATCAATAAACGCTATATTAAAAAAGCCCGTCTCATTTAAGCAGAGACGGGCTTTTTTATATTTGCTAATGCAAATATTTTCCCACCAGATCAATTAATTTATCGGAAGTAAGCGGCTTATTAACGTATGCATATACGCCTTTTGCATAGACTGCCTTTATCTTATCCTCTGGATTACTTGATGAGGTAAGAATGACAATAAATGCCCGTTTATCTCCCGAACTTTTATTCAGATTATACTCCTTGACAAAATCCCAGCCGTCAAGTCCGGGCATATGGAGGTCAAGAAATATAATCTCTGGTTGTTGCAGGTTGGTTTCGTTTTCGAGTTTATCAAGTGCCTCCATTGCTGTCTCAGCAATTTCCACTTGTTCGAACATACCAGATTCTTCTATTACAATCTGGTGGATGTAATTGGTAAGACAATCATCGTCTACCAACATAGCTTTCCTTAATTTTAGGCTCATAGCTCCTCCTTTCTAAATCTTTAAAATAAATACCCGGTCTCAGGAATAGGGGGACTGACCTAAATGTTGTACACGCAATTTACAACGATAGCCCGGTCTCTCAAAATCTAATAAGTTATAATCTTATTAAATTTAAAATGGTAGCTTTTTCTCAGGAAGGGAAATAATGATCCATGATCTCATGTATCATTAAGTCGGTTAGTGGTTTACTTCGAAAGCCGGCAACCTCTTCATAGGTTTCCGCCTTTTTTTGATCGTAGGGATTGGTAGAGTTAGACAAGATAATGATTAATGACTTCGTACGACAATTTTTTTTCTTTTCCCGGTAAAGTTCAAGAAAATCCCAACCATTCATTCCAGGCATATTGAGATCCAGAAAAATAAGATCAGGTGTTTTGCAATCATCAACTTTCGGGCATTCAAGCAGATCAAGCGCAGCGTCGGCTGATTCAGCTACTTCAATATTTTTGCTAACACCCACATCCTCAATCACCATTTTATGTATGGAGTTTGTAAACTCATCATCATCAACCAGAAGAATGCATTTTAGTTTTGTGTCTTTTCCTTTCATATAGATTATTTTTCGTGTATGGTAAAATTAAAAATACTGCCTTTGCCTGGTTCTGATTCCACCCAGATCTTGCCATGGTGCATTTCAACGATCTTTTTGCAATGTGCTAAACCTATGCCTGTTCCGTCAAATTTATTTTTTGGATGTAAACGTTGAAAGATCACAAAGATCTTGTCGAAATATTTTTGATCGATCCCAAGTCCGTTGTCTTTTACAGAAAACTCCCAGTAATCTTTCACCTTTTTTGCGGAGACATGAATTTCAGGCTCAATTCCCTTTCTGGTAAACTTAATGGCATTACTAACGAGATTCTGAAACAACATGGTCATTTCCCTGGAATATAATCTGAGGGTTGGTAGCTCATCAACCACTACGCTGGCATGATTGTCCTCTATGGATGATTGAAGACCATCGAGCACATGTTGGAGGAGAACATTACAATCCGTTTTTTCTGCCACTTTTTCATTCCCAATGATGGAATATTC
The DNA here is from genome assembly GCA_025451295.1 of Flavobacteriales bacterium. GTDB lineage: Bacteria > Bacteroidota > Bacteroidia > CAIKAF01 > CAIKAF01 > JANWKQ01. The sequence goes on from JANWKQ010000032.1 coordinate 6,841, forward strand.
CATCAACCCTTTTACAAGGCTTCTCATTAGGTTGGCCGAAGTATGCACATAGGAGAGATACATATTTCCATCTTTATCAAGTTGGGCTGCATTTTTTTTCTGCAGCAATTCAACAAAGCTGGTAATATTTCTGAGTGGCTCCTGAAGATCATGGGTAGCGATGTACATAAATTGTTCAAGCTCCTTATTAAGTTGTTCCTGTTCTATTTTTTGTTGCTCAACGATGCTCTTTTTCTGTGCCAGATAAGCCTCACCGGTGATTGACATGGCGATATCAATAAATGTGTTAAGCCCGGTTAGAATATGGATGCTTTTTACCTCTTTATCTTCCATCAGATGTACCATGATCTGGCGACGATAAATACTGATCAATTCGAACCACGATCGGAAATTAACACCGAGTGTAGCATACATAATGCCCTGGTTGACGGTTTCGATCACATAAGGTTCCCAGTCATTATTGAAGATCGCATTTCTTTGAAGCTCTTCTGTTCTTTTGTTCCTTTCATCCTGTACCTCTTGAGGAGTCGATTTAAAAAGCGGACTCCAGAACGGGTGATTTTCAAGTTCCGTCAACAATTCTTTCCGGAGTTGGTCTTTATATTTTTCGTAATATTCATAGTAAGTCCTCATATCTTCCCTTTCGGCCTTGGTAGGCTTGGGAATTAGTGTTGGAATAAGGCCTTGTGCAATGGTTTCGGGCATGAAATCAGGTTTTTGTTATTCAAAAAAGCACCCATTCATTCCATGTGAATGATCCATTAAGTAAACTTAACAGGCCAAACCATTTAAGCGATTATCTTCAAATTTAAGCTACCTGAATTTAAAATGC
>JANWKQ010000033.1 GCA_025451295.1 Flavobacteriales bacterium
ATAACTAAAATGGAAAATATTATTATCAAGCCTATTATTACAGAAAAAGCCACAAAGGCTGGGGAGAGGTTAAAGAATCCTCAGTTTGGTTTTATTGTACAACCCGGAGCTAATAAACTTCAGGTGAAGACGGCGGTTGAAAAGCAGTACGGAGTGAGTGTAACAGGTGTTACGACCATGAATTATATTGGTAAAAAATCAGTTCGTTATACTAAAAAAGGATTTTCGAAAGGAAAGAGAAATTTTTTCAAAAAAGCATTTGTAACCTTGAAGAAGGGAGAAAGTATCGACTTCTTCGCTAATATATAAACGCAATGGGTGTAAAGAAATTTAGTCCGGTAACGCCAGGAACAAGGTTTAAGATCAATAGTGACTTTGCTGAAGTTACTACCAATAAACCTGAGAAAAGCTTATTGGTTTCCATTAAGAAATCAGGTGGTAGAAATCATGCAGGTAAAATGACCATGCGTTACATTGGTGGTGGTCACAAAAAACAATATCGTCTGATTGATTTCAAAAGGATCAAGGATGGTATTCCAGCCACTGTAAAAAGCATTGAGTATGATCCAAACCGTTCAGCTCGTATTGCCCTTTTGGCATATGCAGATGGTGAGAAATCTTATATCATCGCACCACAAGGATTAGCTGTTGGACAGAAAGTAATGAGCGGAAAAGATGCAACTCCTGATATTGGAAATGCATTGTACTTAAGTGATATTCCATTGGGATCCGTTATTCATAACATTGAATTGAAGCCTGGAAAAGGTGCATCGATTTGTAGAAGCGCCGGTTCAAGTGCACAATTATCTGCCCGTGAGGGTAAATATGCAACTATTAAATTGCCTTCCGGCGAATCCAGAATGATTCTGGTTACCTGTAAGGCGGTGATTGGTCAGGTTTCTAATTCAGAACACAATCTAACTGTTCATGGAAAAGCAGGAAGAAATCGTTGGTTAGGTCGTCGTCCGAGAACAAGACCTGTAGCAATGAATCCTGTGGATCATCCAATGGGTGGTGGTGAAGGTAGAGCTTCGGGAGGACATCCAAGATCACGTAAGGGAATTCCGGCGAAAGGTTATAAAACCAGAAAACCGAGAAAAGCTTCCAGTAAATATATTATTGAGAAAAGAAAGAAATAATTAAGTTATGGCAAGATCACTAAAAAAAGGCCCTTTTGTAGACTATAAAGTAGAAAAAAGGGTATTGGGTATGAATGATTCCGGTAAGAAGTCTGTAATTAAAACCTGGAGTCGCAGATCTATGATCACACCCGATTTTGTTGGACATACCATCGCCGTTCATAACGGAAATAAATTTATTCCTGTTTTTGTAACGGAGAATATGGTAGGTCATAAATTAGGCGAGTTTGCTCCAACCCGTACATGGAGAGGTCATGCCGGACAAAGAAAAGATAAAGCAAAAAAATAATTGATTCCTGGATAGAAGGATATAAAAACTAATTACAATGGGAGCAAGAAAACGTTTAGCAGCAGAAAAAAGGAAAGAAGCCATGAAGTTGACTTATGTCGCAAGATTGGTTGACTACCCTACATCTCCTCGCAAGATGAGAATTGTGGCGGATCTGATCCGTGGCGTTGAAGCAAACAAAGCTTTGGACATTCTGAATTTTACCAAAAAAGAAGCTGCGAAAACTTTAGCCAAAGTTCTTCGTTCAGCGATCGCTAATTTTGAGGAAAAATCAGGATTGAGAGCAGAAGAAAGTGATTTGTATGTAAAAACAATTTTTGTTGACGAATCAAAACCTTTAAAAAGAGTTCAACCGGCTCCACAGGGTCGTGCTCATAGAATTAAAAAACGTTCGAACCATGTTACATTGATATTGGATACGAGATCTCCAATAGAACATCAGGAGGAAGAACAAGAAGAAACAGTAGAAACAAGTGAAGCTTAATAAATAAAAAAATGGGTCAAAAAACGAATCCGATAGGCAACAGATTAGGTTACATCCGCGGATGGGAATCAAATTGGTACGGTGGTAAAAAGTATGTTGAGAAACTTGTTGAAGATGACAAGATCAGAAATTACATTGCTGCCCGTTTGGCAAAAGCAAGTATTTCTAAGATCGTTATTGAACGAACTTTGAAATTAGTTACCATTACTATACATACTGCACGTCCTGGAATCATTATTGGTAAAGGCGGACAGGAAGTTGACAAACTTCGTGAAGAGTTGAAAAAAATTACCAAAAAGGAAATTCAGATTAACATTTCTGAAATTAAAAGACCGGAACTGGATGCCCGTTTGGTTGGAGATACCATTGCAAAACAGATTGAAGGAAGAATATCATACAGAAGGGCTGCAAAGATGGCAATATCTTCAACCATGAGAATGGGAGCTGAAGGAATTAAAGTAACTATTTCCGGTCGTTTGGGTGGAGCAGAGATGGCCAGAACAGAGCATTTGAAAGAAGGAAGAACTCCTCTGCATACATTCAGAGCAGATATTGATTATGCGATCGTAGAGGCGCAAACTACCTATGGAAAGATTGGAGTGAAAGTGTGGATTTGTTTAGGTGAGGTGTATGGTAAAAGGGATCTTTCTCCAAATATCGGTGCAAGCAAAACCACTACAAAAACGCCATCAGGTATTACTTCACCACGTGGTGGACGTAATAAAAAGAAATAATTTTTAGAAGACTTTAAAATTGTAAGACAATGTTACAGCCGAAAAGAACGAAATACAGGAAAGTACAAAAGGGAAAAATGAAAGGCAATTCCATGAGAGGTGCGGAGATCGCTTTTGGTACTTTTGCATTGAAATCAATGGAAACCGTTTGGATGACAGGTCGTCAGATCGAGGCTGCCAGGGTTGCCCTGAATAGACATATGAAACGCGAAGGTCAGGTTTGGATCCGTATTTTCCCTGATAAACCTATCACTAAAAAACCTGCTGAGGTTCGTATGGGTAAAGGAAAAGGAAATCCGGAATATTGGGCAGCCATTGTAAAGCCAGGAAGGATTTTGTTTGAGATTGATGGAGTTTCATTGGCGATTGCCAAGGAAGCAATGCGTTTGGCGGCCCAGAAATTGCCGGTAAAAACCAAGTTTATGGTGAGAGCCGATTATAGTGAATAATAATTTTTGATCAAAGATAAATAGTTATGAAACAGTCTGAAATAGTTGAGCTTACATTGCCCGAGTTAAAAGAAAAATTGAACTCGATGGAAGAAGAACTTGCTCAACTTAAGTTGCAGCACTCCATCTCTCAGTTGGAAAACCCCATGAAAATAAGGGCTATGAGACGCACCGTGGCCAGATTGCAGACCAATTTGAGAAAGAGAGAATTGGAGGAGATCGGGTAATTTTTGTTGAAAAATATATTTTTTAGAATTTGGGAATAGCCGCTATTAGCGGCTATTTGCTTTGTTTTAGGGTTGGTTTGGGCTCATTAAAAAATTAACAATGTGGTATTGGTTATTTGGAAAAAAAATCCCACCTTTGCATTCCCTTTTTTAGGGGTATTGTAATTGTACTATAAAACTATTGATAATGACCGAATTAGCTAACAGAAATGCCAGAAAAGAGAAGGTTGGAGTGGTAACGAGCAATAAAATGCAAAAAACCATTACAGTTGCTGTGGCAAGAAAGGTAAAACATCCTAAATACGGGAAGTTCCTTACCATGACCTCAAAATTCATGGCCCATGATGAGAAGAATGAGTGCAATATTGGAGATACAGTTAAAATAATGGAAACCAGGCCATTAAGTAAAGATAAAAATTGGAGATTAGTAGAAATCATTGAAAGAGCTAAATAGTCATGATACAGCAGGAGTCAAGATTAAACGTTGCTGATAACAGTGGAGCCAAAGAGGTTCTTTGTATCAGAGTTTTGGGAGGTACCGCTAAAAGGTATGCTTCTATTGGGGATACCATTGTGGTAAGTATTAAAAGTGCTATGCCAGCCGGAAACGTGAAAAAAGGGATCGTTTCAAAAGCAGTGGTGGTAAGAACCAAAAAAGAGATCAAAAGAAACGATGGCTCTTATATTCGCTTTGATGACAATGCTGTTGTTCTGTTGAACGCACAGGGTGAGATGAGAGGAACCCGTATTTTTGGTCCTGTAGCACGTGAGTTGAGAGAAAAACAGTTTATGAAGATTGTTTCATTAGCACCTGAGGTGCTTTAATATATTGGATGATGGCAATAAAGTTGAAAATAAAAAAAGGCGACAACGTAATTGTAATTGCTGGTGAACATAAAGGCCAGAAAGGAACAGTAAAGTCGGTTGATCGTGCAAAGATGAGAGCCATTGTAGATGGAGTGAATATGATCAAGCGTCATACCAAACCTTCTGCAAAACATCCTGAAGGTGGTATCATTGAAAAAGAAGCACCGGTTCATATTTCTAACCTGATGTATGTGAATGGAAAAGGTGAAGCAACAAGACTAGGCAGAAAAAGAGATGAAGCTTCCGGTAAGATAGTTAGATACAGCAAAAAAAACGGAGAAATTATTAAGTAATGTATAAGCCAAGATTAGTAAAAAAATATAAAGATGAGGTAGCACCGGCACTCATGAAACAGTTTTCATACAAAACTGTTATGCAGGTTCCGAAGCTTCAGAAAATTGTTCTCAATCAGGGATTGGGATCAGCTGTTGCTGATAAGCGAATGATCGAAAACGCTTTGGCAGAAATGAGTCTTATTGCAGGTCAAAAAGCGGTTTCTACCAAATCTAAAAAAGATATCTCAAACTTTAAACTTCGTAAGGGAATGCCTATCGGAGTAAAAGTTACTTTGAGAGGAGAAAGAATGTATGAATTCCTTGACAGATTTATTGCAATCTCCCTTCCAAGGATAAGAGATTTCAAAGGATTGAATGCAAAGGGTTTTGATGGCAGAGGAAATTTTACGTTGGGTGTTACTGAACAGATCATTTTTCCAGAAATTGACATCGACAAAGTGACAAAAATGAATGGAATGGATATCACTTTTGTTACAACAGCCGAATCAGATCCGGAAGCTTTTGCGTTGTTAAAAGAATTTGGAATGCCATTTAATGACACATTAAAATCTAAAAACTAGGAAGTATGGCAAAGGAATCAATGAAAGCCAGAGAAAGAAAAAGAGAACGTCTGGTAGGAAAATTCGAAAAGAAAAGAGCTGCTTTAAAAGAGGCCGGCGATTATCAGGGATTGGCATTATTACCTAGGAATTCTTCCAAAGTAAGATTGCATAATCGTTGTCAGTTAACGGGTCGTCCAAGAGGTTATATGAGACAATTCGGGATTTCAAGAGTGCTTTTTAGAAAGATGGCGAATGAAGGATTGATCCCGGGAATTAGAAAAGCAAGTTGGTAATTATATAAAATATTAAAGGAAAAGAAATGGATCCTATAGCAGATTATTTAACAAGAGTAAGAAATGCGATCAAAGCCAAACACAGAGTGGTAGAGATCCCTGCATCAAATACAAAAAAAGCAATTACAAAAATTCTTTTTGATCAGGGTTATATCCTCAACTACAAGTTTGATGATAAAGCAGGACCTCAGGGAAGCATTAAAATTGCATTGAAATATCATCCAATGTCAAAGACTTCAGCTATCAAGTCTTTGGGTCGGGTAAGTCGTCCAGGTCTGCGTAAGTATACGGGTGTGACTGATATTCCAAAGGTATTGAGCGGTTTGGGTCTGGCGATCATTTCTACTTCAAAAGGATTAATGACAGACAAGGAAGCCAGAACGCAAAAAATTGGTGGCGAAGTAATGTGTTATATTTATTAATAAACGATTGAGAGATGTCAAGGATAGGTAAAAACCCAATAACAATTCCCGCTGGTGTTACAGTTGATGTTTCATCCAACAGTGTGGTTACTGTAAAAGGACCAAAAGGGGAATTAAAAAGAACAATTGATCCCGCTATTACTGTAAAGGTAGAAGGAAACCAGGTTGTTTTGGAAAGACATACAGATCAGCAAAGACATCGTTCTTTTCATGGTTTGTACAGATCTTTGATCAACAATATGATCATTGGCGTTTCAGAAGGATTCAGAGTTGAACAGGAACTGGTTGGGGTTGGATATAAAGCTGAAGCAAAGGGCCAAATGCTGGATCTTACCTTAGGTTATTCTCACAACATTATTCTGGAACTGCCTAAAGAAATAAAAGCCGAAACGCTTACAGAAAAAGGAAAAAATCCAAAGATCATCATGACCTGCAACGATAATCAATTGCTTGGTCAGGTGGCTGCGAAAATAAGATCATTGCGTAAACCAGAACCTTATAAAGGAAAAGGTATCAAGTTTACGAACGAAGTATTAAGAAGAAAAGCAGGTAAGTCTGCAAGTAAAGCAAAATAATAATTAAGGTCATGGCATTCAATAAAGAGGCAAGAAGACAAAGAATACGCTACCGGATCCGTAAAACGATCAAGGGTACAGCTGAAAAGCCAAGATTGGCAGTGTATCGTTCTAACAGCGATATTTATGCTCAACTCATCAATGATATTGATGGTGTTACAATCGGTGCTGCTTCCTCCCTTGAAAAAGGAAAAAAGAAAGCAAAAGCCAAGGTGAATAAAACTGAACAGGCAGCCCTCGTTGGAAAAAAGATTGCTGAAGTAGCTGTTTCAAAAGGGATCTCTGACGTATCGTTTGATCGCAGCGGATATTTATATCATGGAAGAGTAAAATCTTTAGCAGATGCTGCGAGAGAAGGAGGACTAAAATTTTAATAAGATTATATGGCAAATAGCAACGTAAAAAGAGTAAAGTCAAGCGAGATCGAACTAAAAGACCGTTTGGTTGCAATTAACAGGGTAACCAAAGTAACCAAAGGAGGTCGTCATTTTAGTTTTTCGGCTATTGTGGTGGTTGGAAATGAAAATGGAGTAGCGGGTTATGGATTGGGTAAAGCCAATGAAGTAACAGATGCGATCACCAAAGCGATTGACGATGCTAAAAAGAATCTTATTAAAGTTCCGATCATTAAAGGAACTATTCCACACGAGATCACAGCAAAATATAGTTCATCTACGGTTTTTATGAAACCTGCAGCTAACGGAACCGGAGTAATTGCCGGAGGAGCCATGCGTGCAGTGTTGGAGAGTGTAGGGGTAAAGGACGTATTATGTAAGTCGAAAGGTTCATCAAATCCTCATAATGTTGTGAAGGCAACTTTTGAAGCATTGAGTTTGATGAGAGATGCATATACAGTGGCACAGGAAAGAGGTTTAAAACTTAATAAAGTATTCAACGGTTAATTTTTTGATGATGGCAAAGGTTACTATTACACAGGTTAAAAGCGGGATCAATCGCCCAAAAAGACAGAAAGCCACGCTGATTGCCCTGGGCATCAAAAAAATGCATCAGGCTGTAGAACATGAGGCTACACCTCAGATATTAGGGATGATCACCAAAGTAAAACATTTGGTTGACGTTAAAGAAGTAAAATAATTGTTTCTAAATAAGAACGGGAAAAATGAAACTTCATAATTTAAAACCAGCAAAAGGCTCGGTAAAAAGAAATAAAAGACTCGGAAGAGGAGAAGGTTCTACTACTGGTGGTACTGCTGGTCGTGGACATAAAGGAGCGAAATCCCGTTCCGGAAATAAGAAAAAAATTGGATTCGAAGGAGGACAGATGCCATTACAGCGTCGTATTCCTAAATACGGATTCACTAATTTCAACAGAGTTGAATATAAGCCGTTGAATCTGGATATTCTTCAGAAACTGGCAGACGATAAAAAACTAACAGAAATTACCCCTGAGGTTTTAAACGTGAATGGATTGGTTTCTAAGAATGACCTTGTAAAAATTTTAGGAAGAGGAGAATTGAAAGCTAAACTAACCGTGAAAGCGCATGCTTTTTCTGCTTCGGCAAAAGAAGCCATCGAAAAAAACGGTGGAACAGCTGAAAATATTTAATTGGATACATGAAGAGCCTGATAAAAAATTTAAGGAATATCTGGAAGATTGAGGAGCTAAAAAACCGCATTATTCAAACCCTGATTCTGGTTGCGGTATATCGTCTCGGTTCTTTCATTATTCTGCCAGGAATTAACTCGGAAGTTTTAGCTGCTCAAACAGCTAAAGGCGGCGGGAACATTCTTGATATTATTAACGCATTTACCGGAGGTGCATTTGCAAATGCTTCCATATTTGCATTAGGGATCATGCCGTACATTTCGGCTTCGATCATTGTGCAGTTATTAGGTATTGCGGTTCCTTATTTTCAAAAATTACAGAAAGACGGAGAAAGTGGTAGAAAGAAAATTAATCAGATCACCCGTGCTTTAACGGTTATCATCACTGCTGCACAAGCACCCGGATATTTATCCCAATATGTTCCACCTGCGGCTCGTCCGGATACATTAATGTGGTGGGTACTTGCCATTACGATTCTGGTTGCCGGTACTGTTTTTGTGATGTGGCTGGGTGAAAGAATTACAGATCGTGGATTGGGAAATGGAATTTCGCTGATCATCATGGTGGGTATTATCGCCAATCTTCCTCAGGGATTATTAGGTGAGTTTGTAAAGAAAAACAGTCCTGATGGCGGAGGGTTAGTACTCTTCCTGATGGAAATGGTGATATTGCTGGCTATTATTGTCGTCTCCATTTTATTAGTGCAGGGGACCCGGCGGATCGATATACACTTTGCCAAAAAAGTGGTAACCACTAAACAAGGTGCCATGCAGTATGGAGGACATCGTTCTTATTTGCCATTAAAGGTAAATGCAGCGGGTGTAATGCCAATCATCTTTGCACAGGCTATCATGTTTGTACCGGTGATCATTGCAGGTTTTGCAACTGAGGGATCAAACGTTGTGGTTCGTGTATTTTCTGATTATACCAGCTTCTGGTACAACTTTACCTTTGGTTTATTGATCGTATTATTTACCTATTTCTATACCGCTATTTCTGTTAACCCACAAAGTATTGCGGATGAATTAAAACGAAACGGCGGATTCATTCAGGGAAAGAAACCTGGAAAAGAAACGGCTGAATTTATTGATAACGTATTATCCAGAATAACCTTGCCAGGTTCATTGTTCCTTGCTTTCGTGGCCATATTACCGTCCATTGCCAGTAAAATGAATGTGAATCCCGCCTTTGCACAGTTTTTTGGTGGAACTTCTTTATTGATCCTTGTGGGTGTTGTATTAGATACATTGGCACAGATTGATTCTCATTTGAAAATGAGACAGTATGATGGATTGATGAAAGGTGGAAGAATAAAAGGCCGTGCTCCCATTGGGATGGTAGGTCAGTATTAAATATGGTAAAGCTAAAGACCGAAGAGGAAATAGCATTTATCAAGGAGAGTTCTTTGATTTTAGGAAAAGCCCTGGCAGAAGCTGCCAAAATTTTGAAGCCCGGAATTACCGGTCTTGAGATTGATAAGCTCATCGAAACTTTTATAAAGGATCAGGGAGCGGTTCCATCTTTCAAGAACTACAGGGGTTTTCCATTTAGTATTTGTTGCTCAATAAATGAAGCTGTGGTGCATGGATTCCCAACATCTTCGGAAATAAAGGATGGTGACATCGTTTCTGTTGATTGTGGTGTTTTCCTGAATGGGTTTCATTCCGATTCAGCCTACACTTTTGCAGTTGGAGAGGTTTCCTCAAAAGTTGCAAAGCTGATGAAGGTTACAAAAGAATGTTTGTACCGTGGAATCGAAAATGCAGTTGCCGGAAAAAGAGTGGGAGATGTGGGTTATGCAGTACAAAACTATGCCGAATCCAACGGTTTTTCTGTGGTAAGAGAACTGGTGGGTCATGGTTTAGGAAAGGAACTGCATGAAGAACCTGAAGTCCCAAACTACGGAAAACGAGGTAACGGATCGGTTTTAAAGGCGAATACAGTGATTGCCATTGAACCAATGATCAATCTGGGAAAACGTGAAGTAAAAACGTTGAAAGATGGATGGACGGTAGTAACAAGAGATGGTTCTCCATCGGCACATTACGAGCATACAGTGGTAGTTCGGAACGGCAAGCCGGAGATACTAACCACTTTTGATTTTGTTGAGAATGAATTGAAGAATAATAAAGATTTGACATATATATAGATTAATGGCAAAACAGGCTTCCATAGAACAAGACGGTACGATCGTCGAAGCGCTTTCCAATGCTATGTTTAAAGCAGAATTGGAAAATGGCCATATCATTATCTGTCATATATCGGGAAAAATGAGAATGAATTATATTAAAATTCTTCCCGGTGACAAAGTAAGAATTGAAATGTCTCCTTATGATTTAACCAAAGGGAGAATTTGTTATAGATATAAATAAAGTTGAAGCCATGAAAGTAAAAGCATCAATTAAAAAAAGAAGTGTCGACTGCAAAATAGTACGCAGAAAAGGCAGACTTTATGTGATTAATAAAAAGAATCCTCGTTTTAAACAAAGACAAGGATAATATAAACATTGTATAAATTATTATAACGAAATAATATGGCAAGGATCGCAGGTATTGATCTTCCGAGAAACAAAAGAGGTGTTATAGGGTTAACCTATATCTATGGTGTTGGACCAAGCACTGCCAAAATGATTCTCACTAAATCTAACATCAGTTGGGATAAAAAAGTGTCTGATTGGGATGATGATGATTTATCAAAGATTCGTGGACTGGTAGGTGAGTTTAAGACCGAAGGTGCATTACGCTCTGAAGTTCAGTTAAGCATTAAGCGTTTGATGGATATTGGTTGTTACAGAGGTATTCGTCACCGTTCTGGTTTACCATTACGTGGACAAAAGACCAAGAACAACAGCCGTACCAGAAAAGGTCGTAAGAAAACAGTTGCCAACAAGAAAAAGGTTACTAAATAATTGAATTAACAAGGAAATAGACAAGTAAAATGTCAAAGCAAAAAACAACCAAAAAGACAGTTAAGGTAGACGCGGTAGGACAGTGTCATATCAATGCTACTTTTAACAATATCATTATCTCATTAACCAATAACAATGGTCAGGTTATTTCCTGGTCATCTGCCGGAAAGATGGGATTCAGAGGTTCTAAGAAGAATACTCCGTATGCCGCACAGGTGGCAGCCAGTGATTGTTCGAAAGAAGCTTTTGAATATGGTTTGAGAAGAGTGAAGGTATTTGTGAAAGGTCCGGGAGCTGGTCGTGAGTCCGCTATCAGAACTATTCACCAGGCGGGTATTGAAGTAATGGAAATTATGGACATCACTCCGGTTCCTCACAATGGTTGTCGTCCACCTAAACGTAGAAGAGTCTAATTGAATTTACGATTTACGTTTTTGGATTTACGATTAAATCCTCAATCCTAAATCCCAAATCGAATATAGAGTTATGGCAAGATATACAGGACCAAAGTCCAAAATAGCAAGAAGGTTTAGGGATCCAATTTTTGGCCCGGACAAGACATTGACCCGGAAGAACTATCCTCCAGGAATGCATGGTCCGTCAAAAAGGAAACGTAAGCAATCGGAGTATGCTGTTCAATTAACTGAAAAGCAAAAGGCAAAATATACCTATGGTATTCTCGAAAGACAATTCCGTAAGATGTTTGAAAAAGCGGCTGCTATGAAAGGTATTACCGGTGAAAACCTGCTGATGCTTTGTGAAGCACGTTTGGATAATGTGGTATATCGTCTTGGAATTTCCAATTCACGTGCAGGTGCTCGTCAGTTGGTTTCTCACAAGCATATTGTCGTAAATGGAGAGATCGTGAATGTTCCTTCTTTTACGCTTCGTTCAGGAGATAAAGTAAGCATCCGCGAAAAATCGAAATCACTTGGGGTGATCGTAAGCTGTTTAGGATCTACCACTATGAAATATGACTGGTTGAGCTGGGATAGCAATACGATGACAGGTACCTTTATTACCGCTCCTCACCGTGAACAGATCCCTGAGAATATCAAGGAACAGTTGATCGTCGAGTTATACAACAAGTAAAAAATAAATGCCCTGAGCTGGTCGAAGGGTTGAACATTAAAATTTGAACATTTAATATATAATACATGGCAATCTTAGATTTTCAGAAACCGGATAAAGTTATCATGATTGAATCTGATGACTTCAAAGGAAAATTTGAATTCAGACCTCTTGAACCAGGTTATGGTATCACAGTGGGTAATGCATTAAGAAGAATATTACTTTCTTCTTTGGAAGGCTTTGCCATTACATCCGTTAAAATTGATGGCGTTAGCCATGAATTCTCAACCATCAAAGGTGTGGTTGAAGATGTAAGTGAAATTATTCTGAACCTTAAAAAAGTTAGGTTCAAAAGACAAATAGATAATACCGAATTCGAAAGAGTGGTGGTAAATTATACTGGTGGAAGCAATTTAACAGCTGGAGACATTGGGAAATTCGTTTCTGGATATCAGGTATTGAATCCTGATCTGGTAATCTGTAACCTTGATGAGAAAGTAAAATTCAATATTGAGTTAACGATTGAAAAAGGTCGCGGATATCGTCCGGCTGAAGAGAATAAAAGAGCAGGAACTGACATTGGTGTAATTGCTATTGATTCTATCTTCACTCCGATCGTAAACGTTCGTTACAATATTGAGAACTTCCGTGTTGAGCAAAAAACGGATTATGAAAAACTGATCATGGAGGTTCAGTCGGATGGTTCTATTGCCCCTAAGGATGCTTTAAAAGAAGCAGCAAAGATTTTGATCCATCACTTTATGCTGTTCTCTGATGAGAGAATTACATTGGATACAGAAGAAAAATCTCAGACTGAAGAGTTTGACGAAGAATCTTTGCATATGCGTCAGTTATTGAAGACCAAGCTGGTGGATATGGATCTTTCAGTTCGTGCATTGAACTGCTTGAAAGCAGCAGATGTTGAGACTTTGGGAGACCTGGTATCATTCAATAAGAACGATCTTTTAAAATTCCGCAACTTCGGAAAAAAATCCCTGGTTGAGTTGGAAGATCTCGTAAGAGCTAAAGGTTTGCATTTTGGAATGAATCTGGCGAAATATAAACTTGAAAAAGATTAATTAATTTGTTAAAGGTTAAAATGGCCCCAAACACCATTTACCGATAACTAATAACTAGTAAAATGAGACACGGTAAGAAAATAAATCATTTAGGCAGAAAAAAAGCACACAGGGATGCTTTGTTGGCTAATCTAACGATTGCATTGATCACACATAAGCGTATCAATACAACCGTTGCCAAGGCAAAAGCATTACGTACTTTCGCAGAGCCTTTGATCACAAAATCAAAAGAAGATACTACACATAACCGTCGTATTGTATTCAGCTATTTACAGGATAAGGAAGCGGTAGCTGAATTGTTCCGTGAAGTAAGCACTAAAATTGCTGATCGTCCTGGAGGATACCTGAGGATCATTAAATTGGGAAACCGTCAAGGTGACAATGCGGAAATGGCGATGATTGAATTTGTTGACTTCAACACCAATCTTCAGAAAGAAACTAAGAAAACGACTGCGAAGAAACGTACTCGTCGTGGAAGCACAACAGCTACTGCAAAAGCCAAAGAAGTGGTTGAAGAAACGAAAGTTGAGCCTGCTAAGGAAGAAAAAACCGAAACAGGTGAATCTACACCGTCTGCAGAAGCTACGGAAGAATAGGATTTATTACAACATTTCATGTTATATAAAGAAGGGTCTCGCGTTGAGACCCTTCTTTATTTGGCACCCTACCTTATCTTTGTTTAAAAGACTCCAGCCATCTTACTCTATTTTTTCAAGAGAAGACAACTTCTTCTCATGGCCCTGATAATCAGTTGATCAATCTTGTTTTATTTAAACCTACTCCTACTGTTACTTTTTCCAATAAATATCATTATTATTGGTACACCATCTTTAGCCTTTGAGTGACCTTATTAAATACGATCCTACCTACAATGCCTCACAGGCCACCTATTTATATAATTATGTAGCTTTTTATCGCGGACTCAGCGAAAGTGGAAAAAAGAAATTTCATCGTCGTGTAAAAAAATTTATCGCAAGTAAGGATTTTCAATTCTTTTTTGACGTGGGAAAAGAAGAGCTGCTTGTAAAAACCCTTGTTGCGGCGAGTTGTATGCAGGTCACATGGGCCCTTGATGACATCTACATTGGATCATTTAGTTATGTAGGTATCTACGAAAATGGCATTCAGCTAAAAAAAGCCAAAGGAAAATCGTACAACTCCATGTGGCTGGACAATAAAGTAAGATTTGCCTGGTCAACTGTAAAAGATGGATTTGTGGTTCCCGATGACGGACATCAGATTGGTTTATTTGAGTGGACAAGGGCACTGATCATGCAGGCCAAGAAAGACAATATACTGGATGATTTTTTTGCGGCCTATTACCGTGTTTGGTGCGAAGCCGCCAAGGATATTATGTATGTGGTTGATGAGGACGAAGAAGTTCCGGTTGAATTATATGGTGCAAAGTTGCCAATTATTATTCAGCATTTTTTTGAAGAGCCGGAAGAACTGAAAAAAAACCATCCTGAGATCTATGAACACACGAAGATCTTATTGAATCTCGATCTTCTTGAAGCAAAAGAATACGATTATGTGTATTCGAAAAAAATAAGAAAAGAAAAAAACATCCGGTCTAAAAATCGTGTCTTACTTTTTGGTGTGCAGGATAAAGTGAGAAAATTTGCACTGCCTGCAGGGATCATGTATTTTATTTTGGTCCAAATTCCGGTAGTGGTTTTTATCTGGTTTTCAATGGCCCGCTGGACTTATTTCTCCTTCTCTTTCTGGGGAGCGTTCATTGCCATAGCGGCGGCTGGAATATTTGCTGTACGCAGAAATTATTATGTAAAAAGAGGCATTACCAGAGCCGCAAGTATTATCCTATTTATTCTTGGGTTGATACCATCTTTGTACAGTGTCATGCACATGCTTAATTATTTGATCCCTGTTGAACACCATGTAAAGGTTTTGCCAATTACAGAACAGAACCAGTTAAGCAATTACCTGCCATGGACAGGTTTTACTGTCCCCCATGTAAATAAAGTGATTGTTACTACACGTGACTTTATGGACAGCGAGTATAAAATTTCGGCGGTATATACACATCCAGCGGATATCCAGGTTTCGATCCCACTTCTAAACAAAAAATCTGTTGTGGAACTTCATACTTATACCGGCATTTTTGGCGCCAGAGTGTTCGACGGATATGTGGTAACCGTAAGAAAAAATTAAACCTTCGATGGCCGCATAACCCAGTCAGCCTTGGCATGTGAAAGGCAAAGTGGGCAGGCAGGAGGTGTCCAAAAACACCCAACAAAATGGTAAAAATTCCGTATATTTGTAGGTATGCAGCACCTACACACTGCCAATACTTTGGAGGATATGCATGAAATCGCAAAAGAGATTGCATCGAATTTGCCGCAATATCGCATTGTATTGCTAAAAGGAGAATTGGGAGCCGGAAAGACTACACTGGCACAGAACATTTGTCAGATTTTGGGTATCAACGAATCCATTACCAGCCCAACCTATACCATCGTGAATGAATATGAGGTTCCGAATGGAAGTAAGATATATCATTTTGATCTGTACCGTTTGAAGAAAACCGAAGAACTACAAGGCTTTGGGTTTTTAGAATATATTGATTCAGGTAATCCTTGTTTGATAGAGTGGCCGGCGATTGCAGAAAAATATTTGACCGATCAACCATTGTTGGAAGTTACCATCCATAAAACAACGGAAGGAAGAGAAATAGAAATGATCTTTAATACCCAAAACGCCTAACTATGTCGACCATTACTTTAAAAGAGTTACAAAAATCCGGTCTTCTGTTACCACAGGAAGAAATGCTGGAGGTGGCTCATCGAAGTACAAGCCTGCTGATTGGTATTCCCAAGGAAACAAGTTTTCAGGAAAACAGGGTTCCTCTGGTGCCAACTGCTGTAGCTTTATTGGCCAGTTTTGGTCATCGCATTATGATAGAATCTGAAGCCGGGAAACATGCAAATTTTCAGGATAAAGATTATAGTGAAGCGGGTGCGCAGATTGTGTATTCAAAAGAAGAAATTTACAAAGCCGATATCGTTATTAAAGTTTCACCGCCAACAGAAGAGGAGATCGAATTGGTGAGACCCAAACAGGTGCTTTTTTCAGCAGTTCAGTTAAGTACTCAATATGGAAATGTGATCAGAAAACTTGCTCAGAAAAAAGCAACCGCTATTGCTTTTAATTATCTGAAGGATGAACTTGGGCAATACCCCGTTGTAAGATCGATGGGAGAAATTGCAGGAAATACAGCCATCCTCATCGCCGCTGAGTATTTGAGTAATGAGAATGAAGGGAAAGGAATTATGCTGGGAGGTGTTACAGGTATACCATCAGTAGAAGTAGTGATCATTGGAGCAGGCATTGTTGGCGAAAGTGCCGCAAGGGCTGCACTTGGTTTAGGAGCCGAAGTAAAAGTATTTGATGTATCCCTCAGCCGGCTTTCCCGATTAAAAAATACGATCAATCATCATGGATTGTTTACATCACTCATTCAGCAGGATGAACTTGGAAAAAGAGTGGCTCAGGCGGATGTGGTGATTGGTGCATTGAGGTCCCCTGAGGGCAGAACACCTTGCGTGGTTACTGAGACTATGGTGAGTGATATGAAATATGGTTCCGTTATTGTGGATGTAAGTATCGATCAGGGTGGATGTTTCGAAACATCCCAGGTAACAGATCATAAAAATCCTGTTTTCAAAAAATATGGAGTAACCCATTATTGCGTACCCAACATTCCATCCCGTGTGGCCCATACAGCCAGCATTGCACTTAGCAATATTTTTGCTCCCATCTTTGTAAATATCGGAGAAGAGGGTGGCTTGGAAAAATCAGTTCATAAATTTGTACATATGAGAAGTGGGGTTTATTTATATAATGGAATTCTTACGAATAAATTCTTTGGCGATATGTACAAGATCCCCTATAAGGACATTAATCTCTTAATGGCTGCATGGTAATGCGATTTGCGATTTTTTATTTACAACTAATTCAGTCATTGTAACGAGAACAAATGAAAGACCTTCAAAAAAAGGAAATTAACTGGAAAAGAATTTTTAGAGGATTTGCGGCTTATGGTGTTGGGATTGGCATGGGAAGTTTTTTAGTTTGGGCATTGTGGCTGAAGAATCGTGATGTACCCAGCATGTGGCCGGAAGGGATGGTAAAAGATAAAATATTCAGGAGTAAGATTGAACCCGGATCAACAAACGACTGTTATCTGGGTTGCATGAAAGCCAATGACAGTGTGATCAGAGCTACGCTGAAAAAAGGAGATGTGAAATTTTCCATTAGTAAAACCAGAAGGGATCCTGCACCTGTATATGCCATTGATACCCGTTCTGCAGAGGGTGAAAAGATGAGATGGTGGATCGAATCAAAAGACAGCACCTATAATATTTTCCGGATCGATGATCTCCCCGGAACCACCCGGAACCATGTTTGCGATTGCTCACCGGTAACCTTTTAATGAGCATGAATATAAGCAAGGAGGATATATTTTCATTCGAATTAAAAAACGGGATCAGGGTTGTGCATTTACAACATGCCCGGCCAGTTGCCTATTCCGGCATTCTTATTAATGCCGGGAGCAGAGACGAAGAAGGATTTAAAACCGGTGTTGCTCATTTCCTTGAGCACATGATGTTCAAGGGAACAAAAAAAAGAAAGACGCATCATATTCTAAGCAGGATCGACGAAGTAGGCGGAGAGTTGAATGCTTATACCGCCAAGGAGAATACATTTATTTATACCACCTTTCTGGATCAATATATTGACCGAGCCTTCGATATTATGGAGGATATCACATTTCATTCCATTTTTCCCGTAAAGGAAATTGAAAAGGAACGGGCTGTCATTATCGATGAATTTCAATCGTATAAAGATGATCCTGCGGAGGAAATGGGCGATCAGTTTGATTCACTTATGTTTGCCGGGCATACCTTAGGCAATAATATTTTGGGTAGTGTAGAAAGCGTACAAAGCATTGTTCAAAAGGATCTGAAACAATTTGTGAGTAAAAAATACCATACCGATAAGATGGTACTTTGTTATATAGGACCTACTTCTAAGGAAAAATTCAAAATAAAGGCGGAGAAGTATTTTTCAGGAGTAAGATCCAATCTGTCGCGCCAGGAACGACTGGCGTATTCTGGTTACGATCCGTTTGTGTTGGAAATTGAAAAAGAAATGTACTCCAGTCATTGTCTTATTGGAAATGTGGGCTATGGTTTGCGAAATAAAAAACGAACGCCGTTTGCTTTGTTAAATAATATCCTGGGAGGCCCTGGTCTCAATAGTCGTTTGAATATGAATATCCGTGAAAAATATGGATTTACCTATTATCTGGATGCAAATTATACACCCTTTGAAGAATCTGCTCAATGGGCGATCTATCTATCGACGGATGTGAAAAATCTTGACAGAACAATTTCACTCGTATATAAGGAGCTTAAAAAATTACGTGAACAAACTTTTAGTTCTTTGCAACTTGATAAAGCGAAAAAACAGATCATGGGACAAATGGCTCTCGCCAATGAAAACACTTCGGGTATGTTACATGTGATCGCCAAAAGCTTTTTACTCTTTAACAGGATTGATTCGCTGCCGGAATTGTACAAGCAGCTGGAAAAAATAACCGCGACACAATTGCGTGATATTGCCAACGAAATGTTTGATGAAAAAAAACTGAGCCGGCTGGTGTATCGAAGCAAAATATCTTAAAACAAAAAAGCCACCTTTCGGTGGCTTCTGATTATTTGAGTTTTGCATCTATATACTTCTTGAGTTGTAGGCCTTCTTTATTCTCCGGATCAATCTGGAGGATCTTATCCACATATTCAAGGGCCTTTACTTTATCAGCCTGCAAGGTGTAATAGTACCCAAGATAATAGTATGCTTCAAGAAGACTTTTTTTGTTTTTCTCAACATCCGCAATGGCAACGGCAATGGCAGCTTCATAATGTGGTTTGGCCAATCCCATTGTACTTTGTGGATCTAACGTAGCATTTGCACGTGCCCTGTACATAAATCCATTTACATAATCGGGTTGTCTTTCCGTTACGATCTTGAAACATGAATCTGCTTTCAGGTTGATCGTACTGTCTTTTACGAAAGCTGCTTTCTGATAAAATGCCAATCCGATGCTGTAAATATCATTCACTGAGGGTTCTTTCACCAGCGTAAATTTCTTCTGGAGAATGCTGATCGCTTCATTAAACTGTTTGGTTTTTATATATGCGTTATAAAGTTCACGATATACATCCAGTTTACTCGAGTCTTTGGCATTGGCAGATTTCAGATAAGGGATCGCAAGCGAATCCTTGCCGTTACATGCCAGGATCTTCCCGTAATACCTATCATCTTCGGATATGAGCTTATCACCACTGGTTGGAGCATTCTTTAAAAATAATTCTATGCTGATTAATGCTTCAGGACATTTTTTCAATTCAAATAAGTCATAAGCTTTGATCCTGTTAAGGATGTTAAAGCTCTTGTCAATCTTCTCGATCTTTTCGATCTCATCAACAGACCGCTGGTATTGTTTGGCAAGGAATAAATATTTGGCATATTTTACTCTTGCACTCAAGCTATTCGAAAGTTTTACATAGATCTCCAGGTTCACGATCGCGCTGTCGTAATTTTTATATTGGTACCAAAGATCACCCAGCTTTAAATATGCAGGAGCGAAATTTACATCCAGGCTGATGGCTTTTTTATATTCTACAAAGGAAAGATCGTAGGACCTGGCTCTTTCGTATAAATTCCCCATCTGAATCAAAGGTCTTGGATTTTTAGGTTCGAGGTCTCTCGCTTTTTCATAATTATTGAGTGCTACAATACCGTCGTTGGTGCTGATCAGGGCAGCATCCCCCATCAACATATAAATATTGATGTTACTGCGATCCATTTTTTCGGCTTTAGCTAAACATTCCAACGCATAGGTCATATTTTTCCACTCATTGTCAACGTATGCTTCGGCAATGGCAATATAAGCCTTTGAGTCCTGCGTATGCTGTACCAGCGCTTTTTCGAAAAGTGGTTTAGCGGTGGCCTCGTCATTTTTTGTAAGTGCAATTTTTCCCTTACCTACATAATTTAATCCAACAGCCGGATCCACTGAAATTCCTTTTTCATAGTAAAAAGCGGCTGAATCAAATCGTTCACTTTTGTACATATTTTCACCCATGTAATAGTAGAGGCTACCGTCAGTTGGTTTTTCTGCGATCAATTTATGATAGGCTGCGGTTGCCACATCGAACTGATGATTTTCTGTAAATTTAAGTGCATCCTTTAAAGTCTGCGCCTGCGAAGTTTGTATCACCAACAAACTTAACGCTACAAAAAATCCTGTTTTTTTAGTGGTTTTCATATTCGTGTTCTTTAATATCTATTGATTTGAAAATTCTATTATTCGAACCGGGGCACTTGCAGGAACCATTCCTGAACGAAGTACAATGCGTTGACCCTTATCTCCTGCAATAAAGGATGCAAACCCTGTGCCAAGTCCTGCCCTTGCTTCACGGCTGATTATATAGGCCGTTCTCTTGAAAGGGTACATATCAGCGGCAATGTAGCCCTGATAGGGGCCATGGAATTCACCGGTTGTGTCGGTCACTTCCTTGTTCCCAATCGGCAGGACTTTAATCTTTTTTAAGAAAGCAATGGCGTTTGTATCGGCATCATCGCTGATCCAGTTTATGCTGATAATCCCTATGGCATTTTTATTCTTTTCCACATAACTCATCACTTCCGGATTCGAATTCACGGCGAAACAATTGGCAGGTAGTCTATCTTTGATCTGAAATAATTCTGAGATCATTCTTACATTTCCTGATTTGGTATTATCGAAGATCACCTGAATGCTGTCTTTTTGTAAAGCAGGATGCAATTGATTCCAGGTACTTACTTTACCTGTAAATAAATCTCCTACCTGGCTATAAAGGAGCTTGCCAAGTTTGTTTTCATTGTTAATGATAAAGGCAAGGCCATCATAGGCAATTTTTATAACCTTCGGCGTAATTGCTATGCTTTGGAAATATTCTTTTTCATTTTCATTCAACTCACGGATGACAACGATAAATCTTGAAGAATCTGCCAGCAGATCCTCAAAAGCCTCTATTTCGTTTGTATAGGTGACCATGATCTTTGCATGGCGATAAAGGCTCTCAAAAACCTCGATCTCGGCCTCGATCATCGGTTGGTAGGACTCATCAACGGTAATGTGAATCTTTCCTGAGGTTGGGTCATCAATGGGTGTATTGCTTTTTTTTCCACATCCAACCAGCAAAACCAGTAAAAAAAGGGAAAGACCTGATATACTATAATTTTTCATCGATTTTTTATTGTTCTGGTTGACGTTTTCTGTTTTGGATCAATTGATAGGTGCGGAAGGCGGAGTATAAAACAAAAATAAGGCCCATTGCTATCCTTAATCCGATGCCTGCATTTTTGAACAAGGGAATTGGTAAAAAGATAATTGCTAAACCAGCCACGAAATACATTGATACGCGGCAGATCTGGACGATCAGGTTTATTTTATCATTTCCTTGCATTGTAAATTCGTTAATTTCCCTCTTATTAATCTTCCTGCTGAGGACAGCTATTTCCACCGCAGGAGCACAAAAATATAATAATCATCTTATACACTGAAGTGTTTCACAAATAATTAAAGTTCAACTACTTTTTACTTGTGTAAAGGGGATGAAGGGGGAACAGGCCTGCAGGCAGGCGGTTATGAAAAAAAGCTGCCGGGTTAAGTATCACCCGGCAACAATCTTAGTTTAGTTAATTTTAAATATAATAGGGAAATTATAAGCCGCTTTTACCGGACGACCACCTTGTTTTCCCGGGTTCCATCTTGGGCTTAAACCCAATACTCTTACCGCCTCTTCATCCAATCCACCACCTGGTCCACGAACCACACCAATATTGGTAACGTTTCCAAATTTATCTACCACAAACTTCAGCCAAACAGTTCCTTCAATCCCTTGTTCCCTTGCCATTGATGGATATTCGAGGTTAGCCTCAAGGAATGCTTTCCAGGCATCTTCTCCACCCGGAAATGATGGTTGTTGTTCTACAAAGGTTAAAGGATCATCTGATTCTGTGTCACCAATAATATCTTCATCACCATTATCACCAGGCATACCGATAATACCCGGCTCACCTACCTGATTCACTTTACCAGGGTTAGAAAGTTCCAGGTCCTGATTCGTAATGATTTCATCTACTTCCTTATCGGTTACAATGGGAACGGTAAATTTAACAGACTCCTGTTTTGGGGCTTCCTGCGTTACTTCTTGTTTTTCCTCTTTGTCTTCCTCATCTAACGACTCGGGATTTTGAAGGGTTTGTACGACTTGTTTTTTGATCGCTACCTCTTTTTTAGGCTTCAATGATGACAGATATACCTGTACATAAGGAATAGCCAGCACGCTTCCAATAATGAAAAAGCCAACCACCAAACCCATGATGATGTTGAAGGTATATTGACGGCGAATTATGAAAGCACCATATGACCTGTTTCTTTTCTCAAAAACCAGGTCGTCGAAGTGTCCAAAATTTGAAGAATCTGAATTAGCCATAGTGTTAATTTTAAATATTAAAGTATACTGATTTTAAGGTCATAAAGTTTCAATAATATCTTCTTCTGGCTTAGTAATATCAACCAGTGCAAAGTTTACAACGTTACATATCTGCATTTCGTCTAAAATATCAACGATGTTTTCATATTTTGAAAGCTCCACCGCTTTTATGATCACAAAAATACCCCGGTTCTCTTTTTGTTTTCTGGCCCAGTTGGTAGTATCTTTTAATTGTTTTTCAGTAAGCTTTCCATTTTTAGCCTGTTGCTCAAAACCGGCAATTATATCATAGAGTTTTTGATTTTTTGTGATCAATGTTTTTCTGATACCATTTTTGGAATAATCTGACTTTTTGATTTTTGAAGGATCTTTTGGATCAAACATTCCTTCGTAATAAAAGAGCTTATTATTCTTACCGATCAAAATGGTGGTTGTTATATCATCCTGCACTTTGGTTGGTGGGGTATTCTCATCATTTGGCACTGGCATATTGATCTCCATTGCCTTCGGCTTATTAAAGGTAGTGGTTAACATAAAGAATGTAAGCAGGAGGAATGCCAAATCCACCATCGGGGTCATGTCTATCCGGGTGGATTGTTTCTTGGCATGGGGTTTACTCTTGCCTTTTTTGTGGCCACCGCCTTCACCTGTGTTTAGTTCTGCCATGATCTTTTATTTTTTTTGAGATACCTTTTGGTCATCTCCGTATTAAAAAAATATAGTTCTTAAATATATACCCTTTCTTCAGGAAAAGGTTCATTCTGTTTTCATGTCGGTTATTAAATTGAACTTGAATACTTTAACTTCTTCAAGTATTTTAATGACCCGTTTGATGGTTTTAAAGTTGGCGGTACGGTCACCTTTCACCGCAATCCTATAAGGTTTGTTCGGCGCGGTTCTAACGGCTGTACGGCTAAAATATAACCAGTCGAATAACTCATTTGAAGTTGAGTCGATTGGAATCCCTTTGGTTTGATAACTATGTCGTTCACTTCCATCCATGTCGAGGTATGCCGGTAATTCAGCCATGCTTACCCCGGTGGTCGTAAGATTCGAGAACGTTTTATATTGTTCTTCGGTAAAAGCCACGTTCCATTCTTTGCTCATTTTTTCCAGCACTTCCCTGCGGGTTTGCTGGCCATCGAATGTGTAAAACACCCGATCCTCCTTATCCACTGAGATGACGATCATGTCCTTATCGGGCAGGATCATTTCGGAGATAGACGAAGGGGTATCCGGTGTTACCGGCTCATCGGGCCTAAACTGTGTAGTTAACATGAAGAACGTTACCAATAGGAACCCCAAATCCACCATTGGCGTCATGTCAATGGACGGGGTACTTCTGGGCATCTTAATTTTTGGCATCTTTCTTCAGGTATTATTTTGTCTTAGCACCAAAAGTTTGGATCAGGCTGAAACCAGCTTCATCGATTTTATAGGTCAATGAGTCGATCAAAGAGCTGAATAAGTTATACATGATAATGGCTATAACTGAACCACCAATACCAAGGAATGTATTGATCAAGGCTTCAGAAATTCCGTTCGCAAGAGCAATCGCATCCGGGGCACCTGCCTGGGCAAGGGCCGCAAAGGCTACAATCATACCTCTTACTGTTCCGATCAAACCAACCAGAGTGGCAACCGAGGCCAGGGTGGAAATGATCACCATATTTTTTGATAACATAGGTAGTTCCAAGGCAGTAGCTTCTTCAAATTCTCTTTGAATAACCAACACTTTTTGGTCTTTTTCTATTTTATCATCCTTCATCAATTCATCAAATTTGCCAAGACCTGCCCTCATTACATTTGCCAAAGAACCTTTTTGTTTATTACAGGCGGCAATAGCCTCATTAATCTGATCATTTTTGATCATATACTGAAGCTTAGAAACGAATTTGGTTAAATTACCCTTGCCTCTGGCTCTAACTATTGTGAATGCACGCTCTATGGTAAAAGTAATGATGATAAGCAGAATAGCTATCAAAAGGGCAACGATTGGACCTCCCTTATACATTACACCTAAAAAATCACCTTTAACAGGATGATTCATTCTGTTATTGCCTTCAAAGTGCATAGAAGCACCTAATATTTTGTCGAATATTAACCATCCAAGTATGCAGCATATAACAATTACAATTGGATTAAACAGGGATTTTAGCATTCCTCCTGCCGAACTACGTGGTGCTTGATAATTTTCCATACAAATGTTAAATAAGATTTTTAATGTTTTCCTGGTTTGTTTTAAATATCGCCAAAAGTAAAAATATTTACATCATATAAAGTAAGATTCATATTTTTATTTCCCGGGTCTGGATAACATTTTTTTGATCTTATCGGCTGGTTCACCAGACCCTCCAGTGGCCGTGTTTAGGCCAAAATCCTTGTCCGCCCCTTTTTTTTGGCATTTATCGGCCGGGTTTCCTAAAAATTTATCGGATCAACAACCCGGATTCCGGGAGAATACTATTTTTAACCCGCATTTTTATTCAAAAACACGTTAACCCCCGGTTAATACCCATCATTTCATGAAAAAAGCGCTTATTACCGGAATAACAGGTCAGGACGGGGCCTACCTGGCTGAGTTCTTAATTGGAAAGGGATATGAGGTGCATGGTATTAAGCGGAGAAGTTCTCTTTTTAATACCCAACGGATCGATCATATTTACAATGACCCGCATGACATCAATAAACGGCTGATTCTCCACTATGGGGATCTTACAGATGGGTTGAATATTACCAAGATCATCAGGGAGGTTGAGCCCGATGAGATTTATAATCTAGGAGCGATGAGCCATGTAAAAGTGAGCTTTGATGAGCCTGATTATACGGCGAACGTAAATGCCCTTGGCGCATTAAGAGTATTGGAAGCCATCAGACTACTGAAAATGGGTGATAAAACCAGAATTTATCAGGCTTCTACTTCTGAAATGTATGGCTTAGCCCAGGAAGTACCTCAAACCGAAAAAACACCCTTTTATCCCCGATCCCCTTATGGGATCTCAAAATTATTTGCCTATTGGACCGTGGTGAACTATAGAGAAGCCTATAATTTTTTTGCGGTGAATGGGATTTTGTTTAATCATGAAAGTGCCATTCGGGGAGAAACTTTTGTAACACGTAAAATTACCAGAGCAGCTGCTCATATTTTTCATGGGAAACAGAATAAACTTTATCTCGGGAACTTAAATGCCTCCAGAGATTGGGGACATGCACGGGATTATGTGAAAGCGATGTGGTTAATGTTACAGGCCGAAAAACCGGAAGACTACGTGATCGCTACTGGTAATACGACCACCGTTCGTGATTTCACTTTAAAGGCATTTAAAAAAGTGGGAATTGAAATTGAGTTTACCGGGAACGGTGATGGCGAAAAAGGGTTAGTTAAATCTATACCATCGTCCGTTAAACATTTAAAAACCGGTGACGTTGTGATTGAAATCGATATCAACTATCAACGACCTACCGAGGTTGAGTCGCTTATCGGTGACGCAACGAAAGCAAAACAACAACTTGGCTGGGTGCCTGAATTTACAGTGGATGACCTGATCGATGAAATGATAGATGCCGAAATGAAATTATTTTTGAAATCCTGAACCGGATGAATACCGAAGATAAAATATTCGTTGCTGGAATTCATGGTATGGTGGGTTCAGCCATTCAAAGAAAGTTGTTGCAGTTGGGATTTGACAATATTGTAGGACTTGGTTCGGATGAAGTAGACCTGCGGGATCCAAAGCAGGTTTCTGTTTTTTTCGAAAAAGAAAAACCAACTTTTGTTTTTCTGGCTGCTGCAAAAGTGGGAGGTATCCTTGCCAATGATCAGTATAAAGCCGATTTTCTATATGATAACTTAATGATCCAGTCGAATGTAATCGCGGCATCACATCGGTATTCGGTCAAAAAATTATTATTTCTGGGATCGTCTTGTATTTATCCAAAACTGGCACCTCAACCGTTAAAAGAATCTTATTTGCTTACCGGTGAACTTGAGTCCACCAACGAACCGTATGCGATTGCAAAAATTACAGGAATTAAATTATGTGAGGCATACCGGTTTCAATACGGCTGTAATTTTATTTCGGTAATGCCCACTAATTTATATGGGCCAAACGACAACTACGATCTTAAAAATTCACATGTGCTACCTGCCCTGATTAAGAAGATCCATCAGGCAAAAATCAATCAAGGATCCTCTGTCGAAATATGGGGTTCGGGAAATCCTCTACGCGAATTTTTACACGTGGATGATTTGACTGAAGCCTGTGTATTTTTAATGCAACATTATAATGATGTTGAATTTATCAATATTGGTTCAGGCAGGGAAATCAATATTCGGGATTTGGCGAAGTTGATAGCAGAGGTAGTGGGATATGAAGGAGCGTTTAAATTTGATCCTTCAAAACCGGATGGGACACCCAGAAAATTACTTGACTCTTCTAAAATAAATGCATTAGGCTGGTTACCGAAAATTGGATTGAAAGAAGGAATTCAACAGGTATATCAGGACTTTTTGAAGAAAAATTGATGAATCACTACTTACGAACCGGTAGCTATCGGGAGACGAATGCCTTCGGCGAATACCCGTCTTGGTTGAGGCATTGGAATTGCCCGCCCCAAAAAAAATGATTATAATTGTACCAGGATGACCAAGGCACTGAAGAAGAACAGAAATCTACCGGGAGCTAATGAGCGCAATATCCAGACACTACTTGAATGGGAACTATGAAAGCGATTGCGATTATACCGGCCAGAGCAGGAAGTAAAAGACTTCCCGGGAAAAATATCCGCGATTTTAAAGGACGACCTATTATTTCATTTCCGATTCAATATGCACTTCAAGCCGGGTTATTTGATGAAGTCATGGTCTCCACCGAAGGTGAAGACATTGCAGAAATTGCCAAGGAATTTGGTGCGAAGATCCCATTTATACGTTCAAAAGAAAACGCAACGGATGTGGCTACGGTTTCCGATGTAATTTATGAAGTACTTGAATTTTATAAATCAAAAGGAATTCAACCGGAATATGTTTGTTGTATTTATCCAACGTCGGTTTTTGCTTTCCCGGAGAAATTGTCTGAAGCCTTCAATCTTTTTTCAGCATCCACATGTTCTTCCCTGGTAACGGTAACAAAATATGTCCATCCGGTACAACGTGCACTTTCAATGCGTAACGGGAAGGTGGAATTTAAACTTCCTGAATATGCCAAGGCAAGAACGCAGGATCTTGAAATCATGTATCATGATACTGCCCAGTTTTATTGGATACGAACGGCTGATTTTTTAAAAGAAAAGACCATCTTCATGAAGGATACCATGGGTTTTGTGCTGGATATCATGCATTGCCAGGACATAGATCTGGAATCCGATTGGAAACTGGCAGAATATAAGTTTGAATTTTTATCTGGCTCAAAATAAAACCAGTGATTGGAATTGTGAATTATAGAATGGGCAACCTCGCTTCAGTTCAACATGCATTGAATCATTTGAATATAGCCAACACCATTGTTCATGTTTCTGCTGAGATTGAAAAATGCGATCAGTTAATATTACCTGGGGTAGGTGCTTTTGGTAAAGCAATGGAAGCATTGCAGGAACTTCAACTGATCGATGGTTTAAGTGAACATATTCTGCACAAAAAAAAACCCGTGCTCGGATTATGTCTGGGTATGCAATTGCTGTTTGATCAAAGCGAAGAAATGGGAGATCATGAAGGATTGAAAATGACAAAGGGAAATGTAAGATCCTTAAAAAACGAGATCTCAAGACTACCGGTACCGCATATGGGTTGGAACCAGGTAAAAGAATCCGGAACTTCTGCATTACTTAAAAATATTCCGGAGGAAGAACGTGTATTTTATTTTGTGCATAGTTTTTATTGTGATGCAAGCGACCGGAATGTTGTTTCCGGAACCACTGAGTATGGTTTGAGTTTCGATGCAATGATTGAAAATGAAAATATTTTTGGTTGTCAGTTCCATCCTGAAAAAAGTCAGCAAAGCGGGTTGGCGGTCTTAAAAAATTTTGCAGCGATCCAGTAATGGTAAAAACCAGATTAATACCGGTATTATTTATCAAGAACGGCCTCATTGTCCGAAGCGAGGATTTTAGTTACCACCAGAACATCGGAAATGTAGTGAACCAAACCCAACGGTATAATTCATGGAATGTGGATGAATTGATTTATCTGGATATTAGCCGTGATCCCGTCTATGATCTTGGTAGAGATGACCACAAGGTGGATGCCTATTCAAGTCATGAGGAGATCATTAAAACAATTAGCCGGGAATGTTTTATGCCTTTAACCCTTGGTGGGGGTATACGAACCATGGAGAATGTGGATTTTTTGATCAGAAACGGGGCCGATAAAATTTGTATCAATAGTGCTGCCCATGAATCCCCTGATCTGGTAAGACAAACCGCTCTAAAATATGGATCACAGGCTGTTGTATTGTCAATCGATTATAAAGTACTGAATAATACCCCGATAGTTTTTACTAAATTTGGGATAGTGAATACAGGATTAAATGTATTGGATTGGATTGAAGAGGGAGCACAATTGGGAGCCGGTGAAATTTTTTTAAACGCCATTGATCGGGATGGGAAGGCCAGCGGATATGACTTGAAAACGATTGGTGAAGTGGTGGAAAAAACGATGTTGCCGGTAGTTGCATGCGGAGGTGCCGGAAATGAATATGATTTTCTGGAACTGGCCAAAGAAACGAAGGTATCGGGAATTGCAGCTGGAAACTGGTTTCATTTTGTAGAAGGAAGTTATTTACGTGCCAAAAAGATGTTGAAGAAAAATGGAGTTGACGTTAGATAAAAAATATTTTATTGAGCCTGAGAGACCGCCCAGGATGCAATACTGCAGCAAATGTGTCTATCCTAAAAGCTCAGCTGTACCGCTGGCATTTGATGAGAATGGCCTGTGTTCGGGTTGTAGATCAGCCAGCGAAAGAGTGGAGATTGACTGGAACCGGAGAAAAAAATTATTTGATCAGCTCATCAACGATTATAAAAGTAAGGATGCAAGTAATTACGACTGTTTAATACCGGTAAGCGGAGGGAAAGACAGTTATTACCAGATCCATATCATTAAAAAGGTCTATGGATTAAATCCCCTATTGGTTACTTACCATGGGAATAATTATACCCCAACCGGTATGAAGAATCTACTCAACATGCGGACTGCATTCGGGGTGGATCATATTTTTTATACACCTAACATCGAGGTGCTCAAAAGTATGAATCGGATGGCCATGCTGATGATGGGCGATATGAACTGGCATGCACATGCAGGGATCTTTACTTATCCAATAAGGGTGGCTGTACAAATGAACATTCCATTAATGATCTGGGGTGAACATGGATTTATGGATCTGGGGGGAATGCACTCTTACAATGATATGATCGAGTTTACCTATCGATATAGACATGAACATTGTTTACGTGGTTATGAGTGGCCGGATTTTCTGGAACGAGCTTCGCAATACGGGGAAAAATTAACCAAACAGGATCTGTTCACATGGATGTATCCGTCTGACGAGGAAATTGAAAAAGTAGGCGTACGTGGAATTTATATCTCCAATTTTTTTAAATGGGAAGCTAATGAGCATGGTGAACTCATGAAAAAGGAATATGGTTTTCTCGAATCGGAGGAACCATTTGAAAGAACGTATCGAAAAATGAGCAACCTCGACGATATGCATGAAAATGGAATTCATGATTACCTCAAGTATATAAAATTTGGTTATGGCAGAGCCACTGATCATGTCTGCAAGGATATCAGGGCCGGAATAATGACAAGAGACGAAGGAATTGATATTGTGAGAAAAATGGATCCGGTGAAATCAAAAGATTTGTATCGCTGGCTCGAATATGTAGGCTGGACTGAAGAAAAATTTGATCAGGTTGCGGATACATTCAGGGATCCACGTGTTTGGTGGAAAACTGCCAGTGGCGAATGGAAAAAAGATAATTTGTGGGATGAACAAGGATAGAACCGGACGAATAGATTCGCTGGATTACCTGAGGGGGTTAATGGCCCTGGGTATTATGCTCTATCATAACTATATCTATCTCGTTGGCCCTTTAAATTCACAGGCATTTATTGAACGAGTGGGTTATTATGGCGTCTCTATTTTCTTTGTATTAAGTGGACTCACCTTAAGCGTAGTTTATTCCAGGTCGATCACCGACAACGGAAGGAACATCCTCGGATTTTATATAAAAAGAGTTTTCCGGATCTTCCCATTGATGTGGCTCGCTATTATTTTGACATTTATGATCACCCGTCAATACTATCCATTGAAGATCATTGTGCTCAACATAACCGGTCTTTTTTCTGTAGTTGATCATACAGCCGGTATTGCCATGGGTCAATGGTCCATTGGTGATGAGTTGTTATACTATGTGCTTTTTCCTGGAATTATTTTGTTGCATAAACTCAATAAATGGCTTTCGCTGGTACTTCTGGCGGCAGTGGTGGGTGCCGCTGTGTGGTTCTCCTTTTTTTACATCACTGCTGAGGGGGGTATTGCCAAAGGATGGAATAAATACACACATCCAATGAATCACCTTTTCTTTTTTGTGGCAGGTGCATTGATCCCTTTGTTCTTTAAGGAACGATCCACTAAGTGGGTTTATATCTTTCTGCCCCTTATCGTGATCTTTTTTTCATTTTATCCTACTCATGGAGATTCAGTGACGCTGGTTACTGGAATCAACAGGTTTGTTTTTTCGGCCTGTAGTATTCTCATCTGTTATTTGTTGTATTCCTCGAAACTGAAAGGAAGTGGAATGGTTCACCGTGGACTTAAACTATTGGGAGATATTTCTTATTCGGTTTATATGTTGCATCCTTTGTTCATCTATATCCTCATTTCATATGGTAAAGCCCGTTTTGGATTTCCTGGATATCTTTGTATGATCATTTCATGTATACTTGCGCTTATACTCAGCATTTTTTCTTATTTTACACTTGAAAAAAGATTCATATCCCTCGGGCAGGTGATATCAAACAAACTTAAAACAGTGAAAAATGATAAATGAAGCGGATTTAAAATTTTTCGATGAGATGGGTTATCTGGTGGTTCCAAATGTCCTCACAGATGCCGATCTTCAATTAATGCGCAAACGTATCAAAGATATTTTCAGCAGTGGTGAATACAAGGTGAGTCCCTTTAATACAGACCGGGTACTCAGTGATGTTTACAATGCTTTTCCGGAATTCATTGATATTACCTTGAATGAAAAGATATTGGGAATGATCAAGCAGGTTCTTGGCGATAAACCGGTATTGATGCCTGAAACCGCCATTCACCATAAATGGTATACAGGCTGGCATAAAGATACTACTACCCAGGAAAAAATGGGATATACTTTTCATCATCAACCGGAATCTTTAATGATTGAATGTGGATTTTACCTGCAGGATAATGATGAACTTGGGGGGGGGCTTACGGTAATGGAAGGTTCGCATAAAACAACGGATCTTTATACAAAACCAAGACCTCCGAAATCGCTTTCAAACCGGATTGCCACAAAGATTTTAGGCGATAAAGACCCATTGGGTGATCACCTCAATCCAAATCATCATAAGATCGTCGATATTGATAGTAAAGCCGGCGATATGGTGATCTTTAATTTTAAAACAAATCACCGCGCTACTTTTCCCAGGACGGTCAAACCGGAAGAAGTGCCAGAGGAAAAATCAAAAATTGCCTTTTTTAATGCGTTTAGTGTCAACAATAGTACGGCCAATGAATATCTGGAGTTTATTCTGAATCGCCCCGAACCGTTTTATCAAAACCTAAAAACCAGAAAGCTGAATGAGAATTTACTAAACAAAGCCAAACAGCTTGATTTTACTGTAATCTGATTTGAGCAACTTTAAACATATCGTAAAGGCAACCAGTATTTATACGATATTAGGATTCTTACCCACTTTTTCAAGAATCTTTTTGCTTCCCGTTTTTCTGATCTATCTTTCCACTGCTGATTTTGCCATCATTGGCTTGTTCAGCATGCTCAGTTCTATTATTCCGGTAATTATTACCCTGGGGATGGAACATGCATTTACCAGATTTTATTTCGATTATCAATCCAGCAAGAAATTATTGAACGCCTATTTTTCTACGGCGTTTATCTTTATTCTGCTCATTTCTGTAGTGTTCAGTGTGATCTTTATGCTTACAGGCGGAATGTTATTCAAAACAATATTCAAAAATGACGTTTTTACTTT
Organism: Flavobacteriales bacterium; assembly: GCA_025451295.1. Classification (GTDB taxonomy): domain Bacteria; phylum Bacteroidota; class Bacteroidia; order CAIKAF01; family CAIKAF01; genus JANWKQ01. Next base: position 32,756 of record JANWKQ010000033.1, read on the forward strand.
TTACCCGTTTGGAGTATTATCATTGATCAATTCAGTGTTTTCTTCACTCAATACTTTATTTATTGTTCTCTACAGAAGCAGCAAAAACGTGAAGGCTTATGCGTCGTTCAATCTGCTCTTGTTTTTTCTGATCACCATATTCGACATCCTCGCTATTGTATTTTTTAAACTTAATCTCGAAAAAATCCTTCTCCTTAAAACGGCCGCTTCTGTATTTGTGTGTTTACTCTTTTCTGTGATCCATTTTTCAAAAGCCGGGATCTATTTTGAAAAAAGATTTATTCGACCTTCTCTCAAATATGCATTGCCGGTTTTATTGTATAGTGGATTAGCTATCATTTTCTCTTATCTGGATCGCTTCATTATTGAACGGAATATTGATTTAAATGCATTGGCTGTTTTTAACCTGGCGATGGCGATTGGACAGATCATTGAAACCATGATGTTTGCCATCCAGACTGCTACCTATCCCTCCGTTTACGAAATGTTCAAGGAGGACCCGCATGCTAATGCCGATGGCATCAACCGACTGTATCGACTGGTAGGTGTCTTTGTCATTTTAATTACCCTGCTTCTGGTTGCATGCACGCCAGTTGCCATTATTAATTTTCTGGTAAAAGAATATTGGATGGCTATTCCCATTATTCCCATTATTGTGGCCGGGTATTATTACAGATATCTTTATATCGTTTATGCAGAACCTATTTTCTTTTTCAAAAAAACCAAGAAACTTCCAGGTCTAAGTCTCATTGCAGGTGTTTTTGGGTTTGTAGGAAATATTTTACTTATTCCTTTCCTGGGGATTGAAGGTGCGGCCCTTGTTTTCTTTGCATCCAGGATTGTGATCCTCCTTCCAACTATTTATTGGTACTTAAGGAGCAGTTCGTTCAGGTTTGATCTTAAATATTTGCATCCCATTATTATATTGAATACACTCTTTTGTTTATTTCTGTATTTAATGGTTGCTTATTTTCCGGTTGCACCGAATTTAACCATGATGTTATTCTTTGTTCCTTTGGTATGCTCCACCATTGCGTTCATTATTATTTTTATTTCAGGAGCCAGAAGAAAAAATATTAAATCATGGAAGTCGGCCTTAGACATTGTTTGATCTATGCTCATTACAGATAATCATAATAACTATAATTCTTTCAGTGGAGAAAAAATATTGATTGGAAATGGTCATTTGATCTCAGGTAATGTATTGTCGGATGAAGCGATCACGGAGATCAATCGTCAAATGAATGGCTACGAGATCAGGGCTGCGGAGGATATGATCACCGAGCTTCGTGCACTTTGTCAACTTAAGCCGGAGATCCAGGTGAACGCTAATCCGTTTTTGAACACCCGAAGCCAATTTGATATCCGATATTCTCTCTTATATCAGGATTTTAAAATCTATGTGCTGAAAAGAAATGTTTTTGACAGGATGCTGGAACTTGTTTCGGAAAAAGTGAAGGCCAAAGGTGATCAGATTGAATTTTATCTGCACAATGATTATCAGCTCCTGGCTGATCCGAAAAGAACGAGTTCGTTAACCATGAGTAGTAAGTTCTCATTCTATGGACCCACTCCTAAGGTCAGCCCCGTACTAAAGAATTTATATTATTCATTACATTCTTTTCTGCATACGTCTTGCCCTGTTAAAACCCAAAAAACGCATATTGCTTTGTTTGTTTTTGATATTGCGAGTGAGGTGGAAATTTTTGATACTTTTTTTAAGATCGTAGCGGAAAGAGAAGATCTTGAATTATCTATCATACAAATATCATCAGGTGTGCCTGCTCATAAAGTGGTAAGTGCTGCCAAATACGAGGGTGACAATATTCACTTTTTTGAATTCAAGGATTTTAAGTCACCCGTTCAAACAGATGATGTATCTTTCACCGGATGGCTGAATATGGTGGATCCATATTATGGTGATATTTTTGGAAAAGCACCTACGCGACACAATCTGGCAGTTTATTATGCTTTTGCCGCAAAATGCTTCAAGAGGATTCAACCCGATATTGCAGTGTATGCGAATACGGCGGAGGCGGGCAGGGCCATTAGTGATGTTGGTCGGACACTAAAGATTCCGGTCATCAACGTTGAATATGCATTGTTTACGGATGATGCCATTCATATGGAAAGTAATATTTTGTTTTCTGCCAGGGCTTGTATTGGAGAATCGGGGATCGGGATCTGGAAAAAAAGAAATGATCCTACTCCAAAACACGAGGCGATCGGATTCATCAAACTTGATAAACCGCTCAGAAAAAGTGATGCGAAGAACTTTATCGGATCTTTGGGATTCGATCCGGCCTTACCCACCATATTTTTTGCAAGCACCTGGGCAGGAACAAATGATCTTTATAACAAAGAGAAAATGACCATTGTGGAACGGTTGATTGACTTCTGTGAACAACAAAAGGTAAATATGATCATTAAAAAGCACCCAGCGGAGACTGATGGAAAACTGAATGAGCTGGTGAAAGGAAAAGGATCGGCGTTTGTAAAGGTTTTTGAACATGGTGAAATTGAATTGCAGGATGCACTACGGGCTTCAGAAATATTGATCACCCAAAATTCAAGTGTAAGTGCAGAAGCGATTTTTTATGGAAAACCAACAGTATTTATTAATCTTTCGCAAGGCCTTATCTGGCCTGAGTTATTTCCATTTATTGGGGAAGAGTTTATTTTTAATATCCGTGATCTGGCAGAACTTGAAAAAAGAATTACCTTCATATTGAAGAATTCAACCCTGATCAGCCAAAAGATGAGTGAACATGCAGGTAAATATTTGTTTAAGCCGGATGGAAATGCGTCTAAAAGGCTATTGGATCTATGTTTAAGATTGAAAAATATGTATGAATCTTAGCATTATTATTCCTACGAAAGACAGGCCACCTGTTCTGCAGGAAACGCTTAACTGCCTTCAGAAAATTCTTTTGGCCAACACGAATATTGAGGCTATTGTAGTGAATGATTCACAGGAAACCGAGGTAGAATTTGAATCTCTTCCCAACCTTACGATCGTTAGGAATCCTAAAAAAGGAGTCGCTTCTGCCAGGAATTTTGGGGTTACACTCGCAAGGTCGGAACAAATACTTTTTATGGATGATGACATTAATGTGGATGAAACTCATATAAAACGGGCTTTGGATTTTATTGATGCTCATCCGACCGACTGTTTGAATCTGGATTGGGTTTATCCACCGCTTTTACTATCCACCCTTCAGAAAAAAAAATTTGGGAGATTCATGATAAAGAATGAACTCACCAGCATGAAAGGATGGGTAAAGGGTGTTGGATGGAATCCGGATGCATTTTATGAAACCAATTCCATGGCGAGTCATTTCCTGATCATGAAAAAGTCTGTCTTCCATTCTATCGGTGGATACAATGAGAAATTTCCACATGCCGGCTTTGAAGATTATGATTTTCAGGAACGAATTAAAAAAACCGGCATTAAAATATTCTGGGATACCCGATTTACAGTTTATCACAACGAGTTCGACAGAACGGAACCATTGAATTGGCTCAGAAGAGGTGAAAGGGCAGGAGAGACGAGAGGGGTGGCTGTAAAGATCTTTGGCTATAAAGAAAAAGATCCTGGATATTCAAAAACAAAAATGGCTATCTATCATTTGTTGGTTCCGTTCAGACCACTGGTGTATGCTCAGGCCTATCTGATCCCAAATCTTAAGATGTTTGATTTTTTATATAACAGATGGATGCATATTTTGGCTGGAACATACCATTTTGCCGGTTTTGGTAAAGTAAAATCCGCTCCATCACAATAAGACTGTTTGGAAGGATCAAAAACATATTTCCGAAGCCTGGATGTGATCAGATTGATTGCTGCAACCATGGTGGTCCTTCAACATAGTTTTGCCGACTCCATTTCTCATATCTCCCCCAAAGGTTCTTTTTTCTACAACTTCTTATCCATTTTTTGTGATGGAAGTGCTGGCGTATCCCTTTTCTTTGTGTTAAGTGGTTTTCTCATTACGTATCTGTTGATCAAGGAATCTGAAAAAAATGGAAAAGTGAATGTGCTCTATTTTTACACAAGACGGGTGCTTCGGATATGGCCACTTTATTTTACTGTCTTGATACTTGTCTTTCTTGTTTATCCGCTGGCCCGTGGATTTCTCAACGTAGGAATGGAATATTGCACAAGACCATGGATGTATTTTGTTTTCCTTGGAAATTTTGATCTCATTCAGGTATTTAAACATTGCACAGATGTTACCCTTTTATCGCAGAACATTACCTGGTCAGTTGCCATAGAAGAACAGTTTTATCTTTTCTGGCCACTTGTTTTTTTTATAGCTCCTAAAAAGCTTTGGATCTATGTGATGATCGGTTTGTTTGGTTTCTCCATTGTCTTTAAATGGATCTTTATTAAAGATGTTCCGGTACTGTATTTTCATACATTCTCGGTTCTATTTGAACTCGTCATTGGTTCCATTGCAGCTTACCTTACCTTTTATAATACCAGATTTAAAGATTTTTTCAGGATAAAAGCCGGAATGAAGTTTTGTATCCTGGTGGGATGCATTATTATACTAAAAATGCTTGGCGCCTATGAGGTTCTGGGTGTATATTCATACGGAGTATTTAAAAGTCTCTGTTCCGTCTTATTTGCTGGTTTGATCACTGCACAGCTGGTGCTGAATGATCAATCTGCCTGGAGCTTTTCCAGGTTTTCACTGTTTTCGAAATGGGGAGTATTTACGTATGGTATCTACATGCTCCATCCAATTGTATTGAATTTTGTAAGTTATTTCCTTCATCGGATCCATATAAGTCAAACCACCCTTTTCTTCGGGGTGCTGCAGTTTATCTGTTGTTTTACATTAACCTTATTTGTTAGTTTTTTAAGTTATCGGTATTTTGAATCGTTTTTCCTGAAACTAAAACGAAAATTCACATTAATTTCGTAGAGTGAAAATTGTATATATCATATCAAAAATTGACAAGTCGATTGAATTTGAGAATACGGCTATTGGATTGAAAAAGGCGGGCTTTGATATGATTTTCATAAGTCTTTTTCCAAATCCACCCTCCCAATTGAAAGGTTTTCTGGAAGAGCATGAAATTCCATGTTACGAGCTAAAATATACTTCCAAGTATCAATATTTTGGAATCCTCTACAGGATTTACAAATTGCTTAAAAAAATAAAACCTGATATTGTTCATTGTCATCTGATCGATGCAACTGTGATAGGATTAAGAGCTGCTAAATACGCCGGGATTGAAAAAAGAATTTATACACGGCATCATTCCTCCTTTCATCACCAAAGCGCTCCACATGGTGTTAAATATGATAAATGGTCAAATCGTACCGCTTGCAAGGTGATCGCCGTGTCAAAAAAGGTAAAGGAAATTTTGATCAAACTCGAAGGTGTTCCGGCTGAAAAGATTGAAGTGGTGAACCATGGTATTTGGGTAAACGACTTTGTGGCGGTAAAACCCACCAAGATCGGACCTGTGAACAATAAGTATAAGTTGGGAAACCATTTTCCTGTGATTGGTTCTGTATCCAGATACGATGAATGGAAAGGTGTACAATACACCATTATGGCTTTTAAATTACTTCTGGAAGAATTTCCAAACGCCAAACTCATTCTGGCCAATTCGGGTAAGGGGAATTATGTAGAAACCATTGTTGCCCACCTGAAAGAACTTCCGGAAGATTCATATGTTGAAATTCCGTTTGAGAATGACGTAATGGCGCTTTATAAATGTATAGATCTATTGGTGCATGTGCCCGTTGATGATCATTCGGAAGCATTCGGATTGGTTTATATTGAACCCATGGCAGCACATGTGCCTATTGTGGCCACCCGGTCAGGCATCGGGAATGAGATCCTGGAGCATCTCAAAAATTCTTATGTAGTGGATTACCGTAGCCCGGCTGAAATAGCAGCCGGTGTTGCCTTTCTGATCAACAACCCGGATAAGGCCAAGGAGATGACCGCTGATGCATTTGAAATGGTCAACCAGAATTTTGGGTTTCATATGAAACTGGATGCCTTATCCAATATTTATAAATCGTTGTGAGTTCGATCTCGGTTATCATACCAACCTATAACAGGGCGGACATCGTTTCACAAACGATCGACAGTTTTTTAAAACAAATCAACCAGGATTTTGAGGTGATCATTGTGGATGATGGAAGCACCGATAAGACCCGTCAGTTAGTGGAGGCTTATTTATCCGATCAGGTAAAATATTTTCACATTGGCAATAGCGAAAGGGGAGCGGCCAGAAATTATGGTGCCACGAAAGCACATGGTAAATTCCTGAATTTTTTTGATTCGGATGATATAGCTTTACCCAACCATAT
>JANWKQ010000034.1 GCA_025451295.1 Flavobacteriales bacterium
CCAAAAACTGGAGAAATGGAAGAAGCCGGTTTTTGATTTTGAATTATCGTTAGGTCGTACCACCATTCAGAAAAACATCCTGGCGCCGGCTTCTCACAAGGGTTATGTAATGGCCCTGAATAAAAAAATACTAACAGATGACGATCAACTCCAGATAGAAATGGATCAACGGGGGTATGATGCGTCTGACAATATTTTTGCCTGTTCAAAGATGGTGAAGGATGAATTGATTAAATGGTATAATGTACCTGAACAAAAACTGCATGTATTGTATCCACCTTTTAACCCAGTGAATCATCCAAGATTTACTTCAGAAGAAAAGGATAGATTAAAAGCAGCCCATCAACTCGATCCAAAAAAAATCTATCATTTGTTTGTATCCGTTTCTCATGATAGAAAGGGATTACCTCTACTCATGAGTGCATTCAACAAATTAAAAGATACACCCCATACATTGCTCATTGTTGGGCATCCGGTAAAAACAGATGCGCCTAACATAAAGTCCCTGGGATTCTTCAATGATCCGCGAATGGCTTATGCACTGGGGGATTATTTATTGCATCCTGCCATCTACGAACCTTATGGACAGATCGTAAATGAAGCATTGCATCATCAATTACCTGTGATCGTTTCAAAAAATACCGGGGCCGAAGAGATCATCCAACTTGAATATGGGATGGTAGCCTCCGACTTTATTCCCGATCATTGGGTGGATCTGATCCGGAGCTTACCCGAAAAAAAATTCAATATTCCTTCCAATCTCATGGTACAACTGGGCATGGACCTGAACACCCATATGGCGCGGATGCTGGGGGTTAATGGATTATCTCTCTAATAATCCTATATTTGCAACCTGAATTAAATACATGCAAGGCAAATTAAAATTCATCCGTCGGACCAAGTTTTTGTTTTACCGGCTGGCCCTGCATAAAATATTTTCTCCCTTCAATCCATTTTTACTCAACCTGGCATACCTGAATAAATTGTCACAATTTATTCATTCCCAGAAAAATATTCCGTTCAACGACTTTTATAGCAAAAAATGGGATTATAGTAAACGATATACGCTCTACGAGAAGATATTTGAATACGAAAGATTGGGTGTGCCTGTCAACTATATGGAATTTGGGGTAGCCCGCGGCGTTTCCTTTAAATGGTGGATGGATAAAAATACCCATGCCGATTCAAGATTTTACGGTTTCGATACGTTTACAGGATTACCTGAAGACTGGGGACCCTACAAAGCAGGCGATATGAGTACCGATGATGCGGTTCCCCAGATTGAAGACGGTCGGGGTAAATTCATCAAAGGATTATTTCAGGATACCTTGCCCGATTTCTTAAAATTTTTCGATGATAAGCATAGAAAGATCATTCACCTTGATGCGGATCTTTTTACTTCCACCATGTATGTGCTTGGCATGTTTGCTCCTTATCTCAAACCCGGAGATATTCTCATGTTCGATGAATTTGCGGTTCCAAAACATGAATTTCTGGCATTTACCAATTTTGTGGATGCATATCGGGTCAATTACGAGATCATCGCAGCCTATAATAATTTCTTTTTCGTGGCTGTTAAGATCAAATAAAGCTATAATTTTAAGGAATGAAATTCCTCATCACCTTCCTCCTATCAATTTTTTCATTACCCGTTTTTTCCCAGGTAATGTATGTAGCTAAAGACAGCATTAGTTTATCACGAAAGTGTGGTTATAGCCCCACAGCCTATATATATTATGGCGATACGGTTAAGATCCTGAAAAGAACAAAAAAACAGGCGATTGATACTTCCGGCTCATATATGAACCGAATGGACAGATTCAGCACATGGACACGAATTCAAACTCAGGGTAGAAGATTAGGATGGGTGGTTCACAATCAACTCAAAAAAAGATTGATCCCACCACCCGCAAAGATCATTGGACTTAATCAAGGTGATGTTTACCAGGACGAGATCTACCCAATCGGTTGGAGTAAAAATGCTTTTGCCTATATGATCGAAGGATATATAGATGGTGCGGTGGATGGACTTACAGTTCGACACTATGTTAGAAATTTTAGTGGAAAATACACAGATAGCCTGGTTGATTATACCAGTTATATCGATCCGATAGACGCCATGTGGAAGCAACAATCCTTTGCGATCCAGAATTCCCTGGAGAGAAATAAAATTGTCCCGCTAACAACTTCCGTCGAAGCAAAAACGCTTCCGGTAATGGCGAATAAAACAGATACCGTTCATTTATATTGGGATATGAGTAAATATCCGGTTATCATCCAGGCCAGCATTGGTGGCGTAGAAAAAGATGTACTCACTGTAAAAAGTTCTGTTAGCCGCATCACCATTTTAGGCTGGCTTGTAAATCCTCTTGATAAAAATAAACTTGTTGTGATCGTTGCTTTCATTACCGAATCTACGGCCCATTATGTGGATGTGGTGATGGTGGATGTGAAGAGATTTAAGAAGAAGTAATTTTTCGGGCAACTACACAATAAAAGATAGCTGTAGCGAGTTGCACCGATCCGTTGGTCAAAAGAAAAATTCTGGCATGATATTTATGCTAATCTAACCGACCCTTTAAACAACATTCGTTCATCATTTAATTGACCAACTATGCGAATCTCCCTCCTATTTTTCACGCTTCTAACGAACTTAACCATTGCTTTTTCTCAAAATCCTATCCTTTTTTTCAACGGCGACAGCTATGGGTACACCAACACATCCGGTAAGGTGGTCATCAAACCCAAATACTCCAGAGCCGAGGGATTCAGCAACGGAACAGCTATTGTAAACGAGGGAGACGATTATTACGTTATCAACGCCAAAGGACGTAAACTTCATAAAAACGGACTGGTCCATGCGATAAGGGTTGGAGGTGCTTTCGTTGCTTGCGATGATGGAGAATGGAATATTATTGACGCCAAAGGCAAATCGATTTACCATTTCGAACTCGACAACATCAGTTTCTATTGGGATAATATGGATTATATTTTCATCTATGAAGACGAAAAATTCGGATCGAATGTGTATTTGAATGTAATTACGGGAAAAACGCAAACGGAGGTACCAGCGAGTAATTAAGCTCATTTATTAAATCTAATTGTTTAGGTAAGCCATCTTTTATTGTCGTAAAGCTTCTACTTCCTTAGACCCTTGTATTATTTTAGTTATTTTAGACCGGTTTTTAAACTACCATATATCTCACTAAACCAATGCGAACCACCCTTTCCGCTGCCATTATTTTCTCAATCCTGTTGATTGGCTGTTCGTCAGTTCCAAAAAAACAACTGATTTCATCGGGCTCTGGCAATTTTAGCATTGAAAAGTATCTAAAAAAAGAATTATTAACTAACCTTCTTGCGGATGTCAAATTTGATTCAACAGGAAAGGCGATCTGGAAACAAAATCCAAATGACACCATTCAATTGCCCGTTTCTTTTGATGGTAACTGCCATACGAACATTGATACCGTTATGTATTTCTCCGATGTCAACCAAAGAAAATGCGCAGCGATCATCTTAACCACCTATAGTTATATAGAAGATAGTGAAGATAGCACCAAAACAATGATAGCAGACTGTCGCAGTTGTGGAACAGCTATTGGCATCGCTTTGATCTCAGAAAACGAAGATAAAACATGGAAGCTGTATGCTTTTGAAAAACGTTTTGCAGAGTTGGGATATTTTGGTGCTTATAGATTGGACAAAATGGGTTATTATGATGAACAGGCCCAACCCGGAAAGATAAGTTTGGTAAAAATGGGAGATAGAATGACTGCCTTAAAGTTAACCCAGGGAATAGGCGGCAACATGGGATCCCTCAATGGTTTTGAGTCCTTTTACACAATTGACCAATCTCATCTGAAAGAACGCGGCATACCCCTCCTTTTTAATTACGATTATTACAATTCTCAAATTTTTATTGAAGTAAGTGATGAGCCAATGGTGGAAAAAACAGAGATGAAACAAGTAAAGGGTAATGGCGAATATGATGATATTGAGTTGCAGAAATCAGGTAACAAGGAAAAAATAGAATATTATTCGTATTCTGTGAAAAAGGCCAAATATATTAAAAAGTAAACATTATAACAGGTGTTCGTTAACATAATTGACATATGAAAATTAAGACTTTTTGCGCAATAATTTTAATTTCCGTATTTAATTACGGTTGTACAATATTTGGCTTAGACCGAATACACTACAAGGTAAAACCATCCACTCTTACTTATCAGGGAGGAAATGTAGGAATTAATCTTACCATTGAATATCCAAAATACACTTTACATAAAAAACTTACCGCTGAACTTATTCCAGTATTAAAATACAGAGGAGGAGAGAAAGCATTTAAACCAATACTTCTGAAAGGTGAAAAAGCTGAGGGAAGTGGAATTATAATTAACCGATCTGGTGGAACGATTGAATATACAGCATCGATTCCATTTGAAGCTGGTATGTTCGAAGCAGAGTTACATGTTAAGGGTAAACAATTCCTTAAAGGTGACAGAGAGGTGGGCAGCTGCATTACTAAAGAACCCATTGCTTTGGGAACCATCACAACACCCCTATTGTGGGAAAAAGGAGAAACCTTCTCGTATGGGAAAAATAATCTAACACCGATAACACTCACCAAAAAAGCGAACATTTATTTTGCCTACAATTCATTCAACATTCGCCCGGCAGAAAAAGACTCCATTTCGAAAGGAACTTTCAACAGTTTTGTTGATCTTCAAATTAAGAATGGAGGAACTTTTAAGAATGTAGAAATAACTGCCTGGTCAGCACCCTCGGACTTCGAAGAAGGTTTGAATAATGAGCTTTCTACCAAAAGAGCAGGAGAGGTTACTAAATACATTCAAACTTATTTTAAAGGTAAAAATGTAACCCCACCCGTAACGAATAAAGGAGGCGGAACAGATATGAATGGTTTCAATGCCATTGTGAATGGTAAAAACTTTCCCGGTCTAACTGAGCTTATAAAAAAAGTGAAGGAAGGTGCTAAAAATACCGAACTAAAATCTGTCGGAAATGAGGCATACAACAAATTTGAAAAAGAGATTCTTACTCCGTTGCGAAAAGCAGAGGTAAAATTAACGGTTATTGAAAAACCTAAGTCCAATTCGGAGTTAAGTGATTTAGCTAAAAACAATCCGAAACAGTTGACCCTTGAGGAATTACTTTATACTACCGAGACAATTCTAACAGATGATGCTGAAAAGATGAGTGTATTGCAACAAACAATCAACCATTTTCCGAATGATTGGCGTGCATATAACAATATGGGTATAATCTACGCCAACCAGGGTAAATTAGATGATGCGCTGCTTCAATTCCAAAAGGCAGAAAAAGTATCTGGTACCGAGCAGGCTATAAAAATAAATATGGGGAATATTTATATACAGAAAGGAAACTATGACTTGGCGGTTAAAGCATTTGGTGCTTATAATTCATTTAATGCTGCCTTGGCAAATTTACTGGCCGGTTATCCTGAAAAAGTTGATGCGATCATCGATGGTTCGGCTGAGAAAGAAAAGGCTGTTTCATATTATTTGAAAGCGATCACGGCTGCAAGGATGAATAATATTCAAAAAACAATAGATCATTTAAAGATTGCCATCGCGAAAGATCCTGAATTGAAAACGAAGGCTAAAGGGGATCTTGAGTTTTTTGGGGTTAGAGACAATGAGGATTTTAAAACAATGGTACATTAAATTTTGATTTTCATATTTATCTTCAATTATCATGAAATTTGGAAATCAGCGCGTTATGTATATTTTTAGACCGTAATTAAAACAATTATCTAAACCTGCCAAACCCTTAACAAATGAAACATATTAAAATAATTGTAAGAAATTTGAATTGGCCAATTGTCTTGTTGGTTTTGAGTTTTCATTTAGAATCCTATGCACAGGTCACTCCACAGACCAAAAACGGTATTGCTCATAACCTTGAACTTGCCCTAAAAAAAAATACGCCCTATTCTGGTGAAATACTTAATAGGGTTAAAGAGGACAATGCAATCAATTTTGTTGATAATAAATTTGCAGAATCCTGCACTTTTTTTGAGTTAGATTCCAATAAATTAGCAGTATTATTTTCTGAAAATCCCGAAGTAATTGAAATGACTTTATCGTTATCAGATGGCCATCCCTTAAATCTAATGATGACCAGATATGATATTTACTCCGAACAGGCAACCGCCAGTGCAATAACCGAAAATGGACGAAAAGAGATCAATGCAGAAGTCGGGCTACATTATAGAGGTATCGTAAATGGAAATGAAAATCATTGGATCGCCTTAAGTATTACAAGTGATCAAATAATAGGAATTGCCACTACACATGAGGGAAATTGGGTAATAGGGAAAATGAGAGACCAACCTTATTATGTTGTTTATAACGATCAGGATCTAAAAATAGATTTGGCAATGGAATGTGCTATGACTGCGCCAGATACTTCCTTCGTTCCACAACAGAGTTTGAATAATTCCGATCAAATGCAAACATGCCCAATTGATCTTTATTGGGTAGGTGGATATAATTTATTTGCTTCGAATGGTTATAATACAAGTAATTCAGGCTTTTATTTAGGCGCCATTTTCAATAATGTGGCTACCTTGTACCAAAACGAAGGTGTCCAGTTGGTATTGGGAAACTGGTCAGTATATACTGTACCCGACCCATATAGCGAAACTGATATTGTTTCAGCATTTCTGAATTTTGGACAAAATGTTCATTTATATGATCCATATTTCCCTGGCCACGATCTTGCAATGTTCATTGAGGTAGACTTTGGGAATAATCCAGTTGGGATTGCGGTAATTGATGCTTTTTGCTCGGAGGGTTTCTATTATGATGGCAATATGAACAATACTCAAGGTAGATTTGCAACGACTCGAATACCATATTCTTTCAATGGTTATCCTACATTCTCGAATACCATCTTTACAGTTTCGCACGAAATGGGACATAACTTGGGTTCACGCCATACACATTGGTGCGGATGGCCGGGAGGTGCTATAGACAATTGTGTCGTACCAGCTGAAGTAGATAATTGGGGAAATTCCTGTGCACCTGGCCCAGATCCGGGCCCTTCTGGAGGAACGGTTATGAGTTATTGCCCATTAGTCTATGGATCCATACCGCTTGCTAACGGATTTGGGTTCTATCCACATCAAGAAATAATTTCAGATATTGCTGCTTCGGATGCTTGCATATGCTCCGGAATTGGAATAGAGGACCTAGAATCCGAAAATAAAAAATTAAAAATATTTCCACAACCTGGTAATGAATACATACAGATCCAAGGCCTTAACAGCGAGTCAGAAAGCTATATTCTTTACGATTTTAGTGGTAAAATAATTGAACAGGGTATCACCAATGGGATAATTCAAACAAGCAATATTGTATCAGGAATTTATTTACTTAGAATCAGGCAGGTGAATTTAAAGATCATTATAACTCATTAACCTAAAACGCAAATAGAAAAATCATGAAAACAAAACTTATCCGCATATCACAATTTCCACTATTCCTAATTGCAGGCATTATCGTATTAGGAATAACCTCTGCCACCGCCTACGCCCAACCTGGGTCATTAGACAACACCTTTGGCTCCGGTGGAATTGTAACCACTCCCATAGGCCCTACGGACGATTATGGCAATTCAATGGCAATTCAAAGCGATGGCAAAATTGTAGTGGCAGGAACCAGTGGAAACGGTTTTGCCGTATATTTTTCTGTCTTACGCTATAATACGGATGGAAGTCTGGACAATACATTTGGATCTGGCGGAATTGTTAACACCGATTTTGGTATATCCGTTAACTCCGCCTTAGCCATTGGCATCCAAAATGACGGAAAAATTGTGGCTGTAGGATCAAGTTATGATGGGGTGCAATCAGATGTAGCTGTGGTAAGATATAATACAAATGGGAGTTTAGACAATACGTTTGGTACAGGAGGAATTGTTGTATCAGATTTTGGAGGCACCAGCACGGAATTCGGACAAACTCTTGCTTTTCAAAATGATGACAAGATCATAGTTGGCATTCAAACAGACGTGCTTTCAAACCTGGATTTTGGAGTTGCGCGGTACAATACCAATGGAAACCTAGACAATACCTTTGGAGCCGCTGGATTTGCTTCGGTGGACTTCTTCGGTTCACAAGATTTTTGTCAATCGGTTGCTATACAAACCGACGGTAAAATTCTTCTAGGTGGTGGTTGTGTTAATGGATCAAACTTTGATCATGCACTGGCTCGTTATAATAGTAATGGAACATTGGACAACACATTTTCCTCAGATGGAAAAGTAAATTCAGACATTGGAAGTAACGATAATGGAGCCAATTCTCTAGCGATACAAAGTGACGGGAAAATTATTGCTGGCGGATTCTACTTCGATGGTGTTGATGGCAACTTTGCCATGATTCGATACAATGTTAATGGCAGTATTGATCTCAGTTTTGGTTTGGGTGGTATTGCTGTAACTCATTTTCTAGGCGGTGAAGACGCGGCAAACTCAATCGACATTGCAAGCGATGGAAAGATTGTTATGGCAGGTCTGGTTGGTGCATTTCCCAACTATGATATTGGAGTTGCACGTTATCACAGTAACGGTAATCTGGATAATTCTTTTGACGCAGATGGTAAAGTTACAACTGCGATTGGAGCAACTTACGATGGATGTCGTTCTATGGCAATTCAAAATGATGGAAAAATCGTTGTTGCCGGAATAAGCAATAATGGAACCGATATGGATTTTGCCGTTGCCAGATACATTGGTTGTGTAAATGCCTCCAATACAATCAACCAAACTGCGTGTTTTAGTTATACGCTTAACAGCCAAACCTATACCGGCAGTGGAACCTATTACCAAACAATCAACATACCTTCAGGTTGTGATTCCATCATTACGCTTAATTTGACCATTAATTCAGTAAATACTTCCGTTACCCGAACTGGGGCTACACTCACGGCCAACGCGACTGGATCAACATACCAATGGATTGACTGCGATAATGGAAACTCAATTGTCCCGGGAGCTACTAATCAAAGTTATACCGGAACCTCCAATGGCAATTTTGCAGTTATTGTTACTTCAAACGGTTGTACTGATACATCAGCTTGTCAAAACAACACTTTCGGGATTTCTGAGAATAGCTTAGCCATTTCTTCAACAATTTATCCAAATCCATTTTCCCAATCAACTACTTTGGAAATTAAGGATTACTCCTTACCATTTTTGGACGTGCAATTAAAAATATATGATGCTTTGGGTCGTGAGATGTATAACCAAAATTTAGGTTCCAATATTTCTATATTAAATCCAATCCTTCCAAAAGGAATTTATTTTTATAAGATCTTTAAGGGGGAAAAGGAAGTTATTGGAGGTAGCGGAAAATTAATCATTCAATAACAAAAGAAAATGAAAATAAAATTTGCAACGATCATCTGCTTACTGTTTGTTAACTTAACCTATTCCCATTACGAAAAGTTAACTCTTGAACAATTATATGGTTACTCAGACGCTGTAATTATCGCAGAAGTGATAAGCCAACGACCTATTCGTTATCCCGCTGGGCTTAAAACAGAAATTACATTTCGAATTGGGAAAATTGTTAGCCAAAGGCCTGGAATCAATATTCAGGGAGAAACCATAACGGAAAGTTTTGCAGGGGGAACCATGAATGATGTTTCGTTTTCAGTTTGCGGACAGCCACATTTCGAGAATGCCAAAACCTACCTGTTGTTTATGTATGTTGGTAAAAATTACATGTCATGCGTGGTAGGTGGCAATCAGGGAATGTTTGAGATCATTGAGGAAGACAACAACCAATATCTTACTAATGGAAATGGTGAAAAGGTTAGTTTTTACGACGATGTTTTCGTACATAAAAAAGGGCAATTCTTAACTCCAAAAGCTCCAATTCCTGTATCCAACGATAACCTAACAGCAAGCAGAACAACTTTTCAAAATCTTCCAATTTTATCCCTTGAACAAAACTTACAGACACTTCAGTCAATCTCGGAATCTATTCTATACTTAAACAACATTCCCCTTGATTATAACGAAGTAACCTGCATAACTGATCTTGATACATTTAAATTACCGTTAAGTAACTTAATCCGTTACGATGACCAAAATCAGCCTGATATTCTAAACATGCCGAAAGCCGGAACTTTAGGTTACTGTGGTGTTCAAAGCAATAAGCCCTATGTATTTGAAGTAAACGATGTTCTTGGGATAGCGCAAACCGAATTCAATTATGCAATGGGCGATTGGAACGTTTATATGCCAATTCTTCTTACCACAAATGGAGATAATACTTTTCAGGGTGGCAATTATATAAATGAATTTGCCGGCTGGCAGGATAATGCAACCATGAACACTCAATATGGTTTTACATGGGGGCCTGGTGCCATTGCGGTTTGTCACACCTATGCCCCTGTTGGTTGTTATGATATTGTAGAAGCAGATATCGCCTTTAATCCTGCATTCTCCGTATACTATGGAATATCAGATCAACCAGTGCCTGCAGGTGTGATCAAATTTACCACGATTGCAATGCACGAAATTGGACATAGCTGGGGATATCAACGAGAAATGTATACGGAAACATATGACTATAACCAACCGAGTGTGATGCACTCCTTTTACAATAGTTTATATGAGAATGATATAAACATTCATACACCAGATGCTTACCTGGTTAGGGAAGCATATGATGCATGGATATCAGAACCTTCAATTATCGATGTCGGAGTTGAGTCATATTATGCATCCAACGGATTAAACGCATCTTATGTCACAGATAATGTTTTAAATGCCGGTGATATGTTTTATGCTAATGGCATCACGGTAGAAAATCTCAGCAATAGTACGGTTAACCAGGTTGATGTAAATTTCTTTCTGGTCAATACAAGTGCCTTTGTCAGTTTTCCTGTGGGTTCTTATATGTTCACAAGTTTTGGAGGAGAACAATATTCTGTTTTCGATTATCAATTATTTGTTCCCAACAACATTTGTTCCGGAACCTATGTACTTCAAGTATCCGTAAATCCGGTAGGTTATACTGAAATTCCAACTGGTTTTTTTAATAATCTCACAACCGTCATAGGAAATATTTACGTCAATGAAGCAAGCTCTCCAATAGTCTTTAATAGTTCAACTCAAAACGGCACAGCTCCATTATGGGTCAACTACACAGTTAACAACCCATATTCAAATATCGCATCTGTGGTATGGAATTTTGAAGGCGGAACTCCATCAACGTCAACTAACTTTAATGAAAATGTATTGTATACCACCAGTGGTATCTATGATGTAACATTGGATATTACTGATTATTGTGGAAATGCTGACCATCACCAGTTTTACAATTATATAAATGTTACTTCAAATGGAATTGAAGATGAAAACCAATCCAATGCGATGTATTTTTACAACAGTACTCTATTTATTCAAGGCTCATTTGGTGATGGAGAATTGGAAGTATACAACATCCTGGGTCAATTACTAGAAAGAAAAAAGGTTAATTCCAATGCAATTTCCTTCGACAGTTATTCAACCGGAATATACCTTGGCGTAGCTACATTTGATGGTAAACAAAAATCCGTCTTACGGTTTATAAAACAGTAACCTAAAATTCCTTAATAAACCGCAAGCGGCCCGGATGGAAGCGGCATCCTTTTTTTTGCGCTAGCAAAAAAAGATATAGCAGACAGCCGGATAAGCCGCCCTTTCAATTGATGAATTTTAAAATAAGAATTTTCACTAGTGGTAGCTTCCGGAGGCAACCGCCGAAGGAATCGTC
>JANWKQ010000035.1 GCA_025451295.1 Flavobacteriales bacterium
GCAATCGATCTTGGCACAGCCAATACATTGATTATCAGTAACGATAAGGTGGTCGTAGACGAGCCTTCCATTGTAGCTGTGGATAGAAAAACCGGAAAAGTTATTGCGATCGGCAGAGAAGCTTTGCTTATGCATGGAAAGACTCATGCAAACATCGAAACTATCCGACCGCTCAAAGATGGTGTGATTGCTGACTTCTATGCGGCAGAAGAAATGATTCGGGGGATGATTAAGAAAATATACAACAAGGGAAAGTTTATGAAACCTACCCTCAAAATGGTGATCTGCATCCCATCCGGGATCACGGAGGTGGAGAAAAGAGCGGTAAAAGACAGCGCTGAACATGCCGGGGGAAAAGAGGTTTATCTGATCCATGAACCAATGGCTGCCGCAATAGGAATAGGCATTGATGTGGAAGAACCTATGGGAAACATGGTAATTGATATAGGGGGTGGAACCAGTGAGATTGCGGTGATTGCACTTGGGGGTATTGTCTGTGATAAGTCAATCAGAGTTGCAGGTGATGATCTTACGCATGACATCGAAGATTATATGCGTCGTCAGCATAATATTACCATTGGAGAAAGAACCGCAGAACGTATAAAAATTGAGGTAGGTTCTGCCATGCAGGAACTGGATAGCCCTCCGGCTGATTTTCCGGTGCACGGTCGTGATCTGATGACCGGAATACCAAAAGAGATCATGGTTTCTTACCAGGAGATTGCCTATGCCCTTGATAAGACCCTTACGAAAATTGAAGCGGCGATCTTAAGTGCATTGGAGTTAACCCCACCTGAACTGGCTGCTGATATTTACAAACATGGATTATACCTGGCCGGTGGTGGAGCGCTTTTAAGAGGGCTCGACAAGCGGATCAGCATGAAAACAAAACTGCCCGTACACGTGGCCGATGATCCCTTACGCGCTGTGGCGAGAGGTACCGGAATCGCCTTGAAGAACATTGATAAATTCTCATTTCTTATTAAATAATGCAACGTTGAAATTAGATGCGCAACCTATCATTCTTACTTCAAAAATTTGGATTTATACTCCTGTTTTTGTTGTTGGAAGGAGCCGCATTTTTTTTGATCCTTCAACGAACTAACTTCCAGAAAGTCGCTTTCCTGAATTCTACAAACGAGCTTACCGGCCAGGTATATTCTTACTATGGCAGTTTTAAGGAGTATTTTTATTTACAAAAGGAAAATCAAATGCTGGCCGAAGAGAATGTAAGACTCTATAGTCTGATCCAGCAAAGTCTCCGAAATTTTGCAGCTCAGCCAAAAGGAACAGACTCATCTTATCGGCAGGTGTTCACCTACACACCTTGCAAAGTGATCAACAATTCACTTTCCAAGTCTCAAAACTATTTCACGATTGATGCGGGCTCAGCCCAAGGAATCAAGCCAGATATGGGAATTATTTCTCCGGGAGGTATTGCCGGAGTGGTGAGGGGCGTAAGTCCCAATTTCGCTGTTTGCATGTCGGTGCTCAATACGAATTTCCCGGTGTCTGTTCAAACCAGGAAACAAAAAGAGGCGGGAACACTCATTTGGGATGGGCAATCCCCTGTTTATTCAAAACTAATAGGGATCCCTAATCACGTAAATATTCAAGTGGGAGATACAATCGAAACCACCGGTTTCTCTCTGTTTCCTGAAGGTATACAGGCAGGGTTTGTGGCTGGTTATAAGATTGACCCCGATGATGGATCTTACATCATCCTTCTCCGGCTCTCGACCTCATTTACGTCCATGCGACAGGTATATGCGCTCGACTATATATACAAAAGAGAACAAAAGCAATTAGAAGATAGTGTGGCTGTAGACATTGCCAACATTTCGAATGATGAATAACAGGAACCTAGTCATATTCCTGCGCTTATTGCTCCTGCTTTTGCTGGACATATTCCTGGTAAGCCGGCTTGAGTTTGGTATTTACTTTGTACCTCACATCTATTTCTTTAGTCTGCTGTTGCTTCCGGTTCGGACCAAAAAATCAGTGTTACTACTCTTTGGATTTTTCTCCGGCTTAACAATGGATCTTTTTATGAATACAGGCGGGCTGCATGCTGCAGCCTCTACCATGCTGGCTTTTATAAGGATCTTTACACTTCGTTTATACCTGGCTCCCGAGGACGAGGATAACAACATTGCTCCCGGTTTATTTACCCTGGGTGCCCGAAAATACATCATCTATTCTTCAGTGCTTATTCTCATTCATCAATTAACCTTCATTGCACTCGAAGTTTTTAAAACCGATTCTTTCTTGCTAATTTTGAAGAAGACAGCTGCAAGTGCAACACTGGACGTGTTGTTGCTTCTATTTATACAAATGCTTTTCATGAAACCGGCAAAGAAGAAAAATGAAAGACGAAAGCGCTAGAAAATATATTTACATAGGCATGTTTGTCTTTATTGCCATTGCATTTATTTTTAAATTGATGCAGTTGCAGGTGATCAACACAGAATACAATCGCCGCTTTGCAGATACCTATGCGATTAAACGAATTGTCCGTTTTCCGGCCCGTGGAAATATTCTCGATCGGAACGGCGAAATCCTCGTTGGAAATGATTACGCTTATGATATTTATATGCTACCTACGGATGCAGAACCGATCGATACCGCCGATTTCTGCTATTTATCAGATATCCCAAAGGAAGATTTTGTGAGGGTATCCCGTGCCGCGTGGAAACGGATCAAAAATAAAGAAGCGAGTAAAACAGAACCAGTACCTATCGTTCGGGATATTTCAAAAGAAAATGTGGCAACTATCCAGGAAAAAATGTCAAAATTTAAAGGCTATTATCTGGAGAAAAAATCTCTAAGGAAATATCCACGCCCCATTGCTGCATTGATCCTTGGTGAAGTGGCGGAATGTGATACAGCTATCACCAATCATGATCCTTATTACCGGCCCGGAGATTACATCGGAAAAAGCGGAATAGAAAAATCGTATGAAAAAGTATTACGGGGCGTAAAAGGTGTTAGAAAAGTTTTTGTGGACGTAAAACAAAATGAAAAGGGAAAATATCTCGACGGTGAAGAAGATACAGTTTCGGTGCAGGGAGAAAATCTAACGGTAACACTTGATGCGGATTTGCAGGAATATGGGGAGATGCTGATGAAAAATAAAAAAGGGGCCATCGTAGCTATTGAACCTAATACAGGTGAGGTACTGGCACTCATATCTGCACCCACCTATGATCCAAACTTACTAGTGGGTAGGGGCAGAAAACAGAATTATCCAAAACTTTTATTGGACCCTAACAAACCATTATACAACCGGGCTATCATGGACGGATATCCTCCGGGTTCAACTTTTAAGATATTTCAAGCTTTAGCAGGACAACAGGAAGGGTTTATTCATAATGATACAAGATATCCATGTGGTGGTGGTTTCAGAATTTCAGCGTCTCATACCATTGATTGTCATGGTCATGGTTCTCCTGATTTGGTCACGTCTATTCGGGCATCATGTAATTCATATTATTGCAGATTGTTTGTCAATTTCGTTAATAGGTACCCCACTCCCGAGGAGGGCTATGGGGCGTGGAAAGCATATGCCAACAGGTTTGGATTCGGCCAAAATTTTCCTGACTCAGATATTCCCAATATTAAAAAAGGCAATGTGCCACCGCCCGAATATTTCGATAAAATATATCCCGGCCGCTGGACTGGAATGACCTTGGTTTCCTTAGGAATTGGCCAGGGGGAGCTGCAGGCAAACGCATTACAAATCTGTAATCTATCTTGCATTGTTGCTAATAGGGGGTACTGGATTACACCACATGTAGGTAAGAAAGTTGGAAACAAAGAAGTTGACCCATCTCAATTCAAAAACAATTACGTAGGTGTCGATGATAAATATTTTGATGTGGTGCAGGAAGGGATGTATGGTGCTGTTAACCAGCCTGGAGGTACCGCCTATTTTGTGAAACTTCCGGATATTATTATCTGTGGGAAAACAGGTACAGCACAAAACCCACATGGAGAAAACCACTCCGTATTTACATGTTATGCACCTCGTGAAAATCCTAAGATTGCGATTGGAATTTTAATCGAGAATGCAGGTTTTGGTGCAACCTGGGCGGCACCTATTGCGACATTAATGATTGAAAAATATTTGAAGAGAAAAACATCGCGTCCCTCAATGGAAAAACAGATGATGGAAGGTAATTTGATGAATGTGAAAAAAACATCTAGAAGTCACGATAATTGAACCGGAGCAATGGCATATTTGGCAACATTGATGGGTGGCTGGTCTTCTTCTACTTTTTCCTCGTCATTTTTGGTTGGGCAAATATCTATTCTTCTTCGAGTACGGAAGAGAGCCGAGAGGTTTTTAATATGTCTACCTCCCACGGTAAACAGCTGCTTTGGATGGGAGTTTGTTTCGCAGTAGGTTTTTTTATTATGCTTTTCGACAGTAGATTTTATACCAATCTTTGGTATATATTTTACGGAGGTTCACTGGCATTGCTCGTTTTGGTGCTTGTGGTAGGGCAAACGGTTGACGGAAATAAATCCTGGTTTGTGATCACTTCTTCCATTAAGATCCAACCATCTGAGTTTGCAAAATTTGCAACAGCTTTGGTATTGGCGAAATTGATGTCTGGTTCTAATTTTTCTTTTGAACCCACATCGAAAAGCCGAGCCGTATTTCGCGTTTTCGAACGGATACCAGTCGTGAATGCTACAGTGAGTGGCACACTGGTTTTTGTTGCCTTGGCAATACCAGCAGTATTGATCCTGCTTGAAAATGATACAGGATCAACACTCGTTTTCGTTTCGTTTATTTTGGTGCTGTTTCGCTTCGGACTTTCCTGGTTGTATTTAATAACGGGTGTGCTGATGATCGTTATATTTTTAGTGGGGGTGTTAAACCCACCTCACTATGTTTTGATCAGTCTATTGATTGCAGGTTCATTGGCATCTTTCATTTTTACGGATGTAAGAAACGGATGGAAGGCGGCTGCCTTCATGATCTTCTTTTTCGGACTGGCCATGTTATTGCCCGGTTGGTTTGCTGATCTTTTACCCGCTTGTTCTGTCGATCTGAAAGCAAAAGAAATTAAACTTTGTCCAGGTTATCCTGGTTGGATGCCTCCCTGGTTACCACCCAGTCTTCCAGCTCTATTAGCGATTGCTACTATGGGTGTTGTATCGGTGATCTGTTTTTTTCTACGGAGACTCATTGGTGCAGGCGCTACTATACTGGCGATATTTATTTTTCTTACATCATTTACGCTGGCCGTTAAACCTATTTTCAACTACGTACTCAAACCTCATCATCGTACCCGGGTGATGGTATTGCTAAGCAAGGAAAAAGATCGCAGGGGAGCCGCCTGGAATGTTGAAAATTCAAAGGTAGCTATTGGGTCAGGAGGCTTTCTTGGAAAGGGGTATTTACATGGCTCATTCACTAAACTCAAATTTATTCCTAAGCAGCGGACCGATTTTATTTTTTCTACAGTAGGAGAAGAGTGGGGTTTCTGGGGTTCGAGCCTGGTACTTCTTATTTATCTGGCCTTCTTAATTCGGTTAATTCTCGCAGCCGATCGACAACGAAACCGATTTTACATGGTCTATGGTTATTGTGTTGCATGCCTCATGTTCTTCCATTATTTTATGAATATAGGCACTACGATTGGTCTGGCTCCTGTCGTCGGGGTTCCTTTACCCTTCTTTAGTTATGGTGGCTCATCACTTCTTGGCTTCACCATTTTATTCTGGGTCTTTGTAAAAATGGATTCGCAGAATATGCAGATCCTTAGATAGACTAATATATTTACGTATTAAAATTTACATGAATTATTGCCTCTTCTCCTGATAGCCATCGAAACCAGTGTGCATCCAACTAAATAAAAATCTTACATTTGTACATGTTAATTGATACCCATTCGCATTTATACGAGGAAAGTTTTTTACCTGATTGGGAGGAGGTGATAGTACGGTGCCGGCAAGCGGATGTAAAGAAAATCCTTTTACCCAATGTGGATCGCTCTACTTTTGATAGCCTGCAAAAAACCGTTGAAAAAGATCCTGAACTTTTCTTACCTATGATGGGATTACACCCTTGTTCGGTAAAAGAAAATTTTAAAGAGGAGCTAGCGGCCGTAAAAGAAAAATTGTACAATGGAAAATATATCGCCGTTGGAGAAATAGGAATGGATCTTTATTGGGACAAAACTTTTGTAATCCAGCAGGAAGAAGCGTTGATAACCCAGGTTTCATGGGCCAATGAACTTGGATTGCCGGTTTCACTTCATACCCGTGATTGTACCTCAGAAGTAATAAATATTTTAAAGAATAAAATTATTTGCGATCATAAAGGTGTTTTTCATTGTTTCGGAGGCACTTTGGATGAAGCAAAACAAATCATTGAAATGGGGTATTGCCTAGGAATAGGTGGGGTGGTTACTTTTAAAAATGCCAAATTGGGAGAAACACTGCAGGAAATTGGATTGGATGATCTCGTACTCGAAACGGATTCTCCTTACTTAAGTCCGGACCCGTATCGCGGGAAACGCAATGAAAGCGCCTATACAAAACTTATAGCCACTAAGCTGGCAGATATTTTTAAGATAACGTTCCAAGAGATCGCAGAAAAAACAACACAAAACGCCAACAGAATTTTTAAATTTGACCGATGGTGAAAAATAAAATATTGATCATTTACACCGGTGGCACGATCGGAAGTTTTTTGGATCCGGAAACAGAGACTTTACGACCTGTTAATTTTGAAAAACTGGTGGATTTTATCCCCGAACTACACCAGGTGAACGCCGATGTAACTGTATATACCCTTGATGAACCCAAAGATAGTAGCAACATGTTGCCTGCTGATTGGATAAAGATTGTAGATGCCATAAAAAAAGAATATGAGAATTTTGATGGTTTTGTTGTGTTGCATGGAACCGATACAATGGCTTACTCATCATCCGCAGTTAGTTTTCTGATCGAGAATTTAAAAAAACCGGTGATCTTTACCGGTTCACAGATACCGCTTGGGCTCATAAGGACAGATGCTAAGGAAAATATTATTACAGCGATTGAGATAGCCTGTGCAAAAACCAGTGATGGTTTACCCAGAGTGCCGGAGGTGAGTATTTATTTTGAATTTAAATTGTACAGAGCCAACCGAACGTTTAAATTCAGTACAAGTCAGTTTAATGCATATATGAGTCCTAACTATTCTTTACTGGCAGAGGCAGGCGTCAATATAGAATATATGGATCATTCTATTCGTCGACCCGAAAAAGGCGAAACAAATTTTTTTAAGGTACTGGATCCAAATGTGGTAATTTTTAAAATATTTCCAGGGATTACCCAAAATGTATTGGAATCGATGAGTAATATTCCTTCTATCAAAGCGATTGTTCTGGAAACGTTTGGTGCAGGGAATGCAACACTGGAACCATTCTTCTTTAACTGGATGAAAGCTACCCTGGAAAAAGGAATCCTGATTGTGAATATTACCCAATGCATCCAGGGAATGGTGGAACAAGGGAAGTATGAAACAGGAGCTAGTTTTAAAAAACTTGGTGTGCTGAGTGGTGCAGATATGACCTGTGAAGCAGCATTGACCAAATTGATGTTTTTGCTGGGAAATGAAACAGATGTTGAGATTGTAAAAACCAGATTTTTACAATCGATCAGGGGAGAAAGAACCGTTTAAAAGATCATTTCCATTTTTATATCTGCCCGTATAAATTCGGAACTATCCAGATCCACTTTTTTAAATCCTAATTTATAATAGAGTTCAATGGCTGTGGCTGAGCCTTTGGTATTGGAGAATAAAATGATCTTTTTGGCTCCTGATTCTTTTATTTTCTGTACTGAATGTTCGCCAATTTTTCTTCCAATTCGAAGACCCCTGTATTTCTCATCAACAGCCATCTTTATCATTTCAAAGACTTCATCTCCCAGGTTGAGATATGCACAGGTACCTACAGGGAAATCATTGCACAATGCGATAAAAATCCGACCACCATTTTTTAGGATGTAATCATAGGGGTCATCGAGTGTTTTTTTATCCTCTTCTTCCATGAAATATGATTTGGTGATCCACTCTTCATTGATTTCCTTAAACCTTTGGTGATGTTCGGGTCGGTATTCAACAATTTCTATTTTTTGGTTTTCAATATCCATAATTATGGCGTTTTTTTCGATTGATGTTGTTCTCATTGCATATTTTGTTTGAAGTTGATCCGCATCGTTTTATCGGTTCGTTGAAGTACCTCCATTTCCTTGGGTGGAGCAGCCTCTTCAAAACCAAGTTTATAATAAAGCTGATGGGCATTTTTTACCCGATCGGTCGTTTGTAGCCATAACTCAGTTGCATTATTTTCCATGCAACGGGTAATACATCTTCCGATGAGTTGGGTGGCAATACCTGACTTTCTGTATTCCGGATTGATATAAAGTTTACAAAATTCGAATTTGACCGAATCGAGTCTTTTAAGTGCAACACATCCAATGATCTTACTTCCTATTTTTGCGAAGAATAGAAATCCTCCGTTTTTAATATAGGACTCATCTGGGTTTCGCAATGTAAATTCATCCTCCGGTTCAAGTGTTCCATCTAACACATCCAATAACCATTTACCTGCGAGCTCATAAAAATATTTCTTCAGATCGGGATGATAATCCAGAATATTTGCCTGTTCAGGAGTTTCATCATGAATTCGCTTGTACAATGGAAAGTTGTCCATTTCTTTTTCGATCCGCGAAACAATGTTGATGAAATCAGGATGACCGGTGATGAGTAGATCCTGTAATGACCTGGATATCTTTTGCCAGAGGGGGTTTAGTTTGCCAAGCAGGTTCTGACCCTTGGTGGTCAGGCTTACATGCTTGGATCTTGCATCGGTAGGATTGGGTTTTATTTTGACAATACCATGTTGCTCCAGTTCACGTGTCACATTTTTTACAGTAATATGGGTAAATCCAATGGATGCGGCAATTTCCTGTATGGTAAGTGGATTACCTGCCTGAAGTAAGGTATGGTAAGTGGCAAACCAACTGGCTTTAAACTGAATCCCGGATTCGGCATAAAGTCTGTCACCCTGTGTTTGCAACTGCTCCCCGATCCTACGCAGCCGCGTGGCCCCGGCCAGGTAGCCTAATTTTAAAATACTATCATCCGTAGCCATCATATATTTATAAAATATGTTTTACAAAACTATGAAACATGTTTTATAAATCCAAATTTTGATCAATGAATATTGAAGGCCAACGTCCTTCAGAGGAGATAAGAGATTACCTCGCTACACTCGGTGATCTCAGAGGGAGGGAGCTATTCAAAGAAATGAATCAGCAATGCTGTTTTTTTCTCTTTCCCAAATAGGTCTTAATTCAAGCGGAGCTTGAGATTACCTCGCTACACTCGGTGATCTCAGAGGGAGGGAGCTATTCAAAGAAATGAATCAGCAATGCTGCTTTTTTTTCTTTCCCAAATAGGTCTTAATTCAAGCGGAGCTTGAGATTACCTTGCTGCGCTCGGTGATCTCGGAGGGAGGGAGCTATTCAAAGAAATGAATCAGCAATGCTGCTTTTTTCTCTTTCCCAAATAGGTCTTAATTCAAGCGGAGCTTGATAAGACCTATTTGGGAAAGAGAAAAGCCCAACAAGTTGGGCTTCATTTCTTTGGCGGAGAGAGTGAGATTCGAACTCACGGTACCCTTTAGAGGTACACACGCTTTCCAAGCGTGCTCCTTAAGCCACTCGGACATCTCTCCAAATAATTCAAAAGGACTGCGAAAGTACAAAAAAAACGTAGATTTCTTTTTTGTTAACACCCCTCTCTTTTATCCAAAAACATTACTTTTGCACCGGTTTAGCAATTACTACAGGTGTTGGCAGAAAATTCAGTACATATCGAAAAATCATCTTCCCTAAAAATATCTGATTATATAGCTTTTACCAAGCTCCGACTTTCCTTGCTCGTTTTATTCTCCGCGGGTTTGGGATATCTCATCGCTGGTGGTATTTTTAATGGGCGGACTTTTACCTGTCTACTTATTGGTGGATTTTGTATTACCGCTGCCAGCAATGGTCTCAACCAAATTTTCGAAAGAGAACTGGATAAACTCATGAAGCGGACCATGTCTCGCCCCTTGCCTAAAGAAAAAATGTCGGTTACCGAAGCCTACGTATTGGTAGTAGTTTTTGCCTTAACGGGGACTCTCTTTTTATGGTTTGGGACCAATCCATTATGCACAGTTTTGAGTGTTTCCTCTCTATTCTTATATGCCTTTGTCTACACTCCTTTAAAAAGGGTTAGTTCTATTGCTGTTTTTGTTGGAGCCATACCGGGGGCCTTGCCACCGCTTTTAGGTTATGTAGCTGCCCGTGGAACCATCGACTATATGGCCATGTTGTTATTCGCTACGCAGTTTATGTGGCAATTTCCACATTTCTGGGCCATCGCCTGGCGCTTAAATGAAGATTATAAAACCGCGGGATTTAGTTTATTGCCATTTCCATCCGGTCATAGTCTTCAAAATGCCTTTCAGATCCTTCTCTATACTTTGTTTTTGATACCCGTTAGCCTTATACCAGCCTTTATTGGATACTCTAATCCGATTACTGGCGTGATCATTGGTTTAGCTGGAATAGCATTTTTTATTCCGGCGGTTTGGTTATACCGGAGTTTAAACATGAAAGCCGCCTCCGCCCTTATGTTTAGCAGCTTTTTATACCTTCCGGTGGTTCAAATATTTATGTGGGTGAACTTATGATACAAAAAGTGGAGTTAATGGAACCAAAAAAGATGGCTGCAGGCGGCGCCCCAAAGGATCGGGAAAGGGCCAGGTTATTTATGATGTGGCTTTCCATGTTTGCTATTTTCATCATGTTCGGTGGATTCTGTTCGTATTTTCTGGTAAGGCATGCTCAGAGCGATTGGCTGGTATTTGATGTTCCTGTTCAGTTTACCCAGAGCACGGTTGTTATATTGATCAGCAGCATCATGATGGTGCTGGGCAGCATGTTTACCAAAACCGCTAAAAGGGGCTTGTCTACAATATTTATATTCAGCACTTTGATTTTAGGAATAATATTTACTTATTTGCAGTGGCAAGGATGGGTTACATTGATTGAAAGAGATTTGCATCCCACCGACCCAAGAACAAGTGCAGCTAATAATAGCGTTTCATTGTTTTATGTAATTACAGCGCTTCATCTGGCACACGTACTGGGTGGATTGATTGCCCTGTTGGTTACCGGGATCCGTTCCGCAGCAGGAAAATATAGTCCGCAAAGGTATACAGGTGTGAAACTTACGGCGTTGTATTGGCATTTTTTAGGCGGATTATGGTTATACTTGTTCCTGTTTTGGAATTACGCAGACCAGATATTTTTAAAATAACACTATAACAAGAGAATATGGCTCACTCAGCAACTGAAGCAGTATCATCCAAACAAGCCTGGGGCGGGGGTGCAGCGCCCTATAATATTTCG
Organism: Flavobacteriales bacterium; assembly: GCA_025451295.1. GTDB lineage: Bacteria > Bacteroidota > Bacteroidia > CAIKAF01 > CAIKAF01 > JANWKQ01. Next base: position 11,467 of record JANWKQ010000035.1, read on the forward strand.
TGGGGAAAAATGATGATGTGGTTTTTCCTTGTATCGGATGCCCTTACCTTTTCTGCTTTACTTATTTATTACGGAGCTACACGTAACGCAAATGCACAGCATTGGCCTGATCCGGATGGGGTTTTTAATCACTTTCCAGGAACTTCCCAGCATATTCCGTTGCTTTTCGTTTCGTTGATGACCTTTATTCTTATCATGAGTTCCGTTACAATGGTATTGGCCGTTGATGCCGGACATAGAGGCGATAAAAAAAGAGTGATCATCTGGATGGCCTTTACCATCTTGGGTGGTTGTATGTTCCTTGGATGTCAGGCATGGGAGTGGACCCAGTTCATTACCGGAACCCACGATGGACTCTTACTCCCTGATGGAAGTAAGCAATTTGGGGCCAGCTTAAAAAGCAATCAATATGGGGCCACTGCCTTTGGTGATCTCTTCTTCCTTGTCACGGGTTTTCATGGATCACACGTATTCTCAGGAGTCGTCATAAACGTTATCACCTTAATTATGGTGATACGAGGGGTCTTTGAGCGACGAGGACATTATGAATGGATAGAAAAAATTGGTTTATACTGGCACTTTGTAGATTTGGTTTGGGTGTTTGTATTTACGTTCTATTATCTTATTTAATTTATATTGATCAATAAATAAATTTCGGTTCTATGGCAATGGAATATGATTATTATGAGCAGCACATTCATCGTCCCGGTGATCCAATTGCACCTGCTAAAACCTGGTGGATATGGAAGGTGTTCTGGATACTGTTGGTCGTTACAACAGTAGAGGTATCGCTGGCATTTATGAATTTCTACAATACCTGGGGTGTCGATGCACATACGCATCATAACATCACCAAGTTTTTAAAATTCGTTTACATCGGCCTTACATTACTAAAAGCAGGATATATCATTTTCTCCTATATGCACTTAAAGGATGAGAAAAAATCATTTCAAATGACTTTGGGCTTTCTGGTTATCGTTCTTACCTATTTCGTGATCTTAATGATGAACGAAGGATATTATCAAAATGTTATTCACTTTGATTTTCCTGACTTTATGCAGCGAAATCCGGAAGGCGGCGGCGGCCATTAATCTATTTCTATAAAAAATTCAAATGGGTCCCGGTTTAACCGGGACCCATTTTTGTTTACATCCATAAGAGATTACCTTTGTATCACTATGAGTGATTTGCCTAAAAAAGATTCAACCCGAAAAAAAATATTTAAGATCGTTGTTTTGGTTTCAGTACTTGTACTACCAACCATTCTTTTTTATTTTTTCATTTATACCGGTGTACACAAAGTGAGTCGTCTTCCATTTTATGGTCCCATTAAATTAATAGACACTACCTACCATGGAAAGAAAGTAAAGGATACCCTTTATTTCGAAATACCTTCCGTTGGATTATTAAAAAACGATTCAAACATATTTAATCCGCTTCAGTTAGAGCGTAGGATTTATGTTGCACATTTTCTTGATTTTTCAAAACTGGATTCGATTCCCAAACAGATCATTTTTGCTGCATCCGAAATACTTACCAAGCACCCGGATGTATATTTTGTAACTTATTTTGAACATTATAAAAATCAACCTTTACCTTTACCTTCCTCATTTACAAAGGCGTTGGCTGGTAGAGATACTGCCTGGTTATATGTTTTGGTCCCGGATAATAAATTGGATTCGGTAAAAACCAATGGCTATTTTGTATCTGATCCGGATCTCAAAAGAGCGCCTGATCCTTATAGCCTGGTATTGGTAGATAAAGAACGTAGGATACGGGGATATTATAACCCAACCGCTTCAACAGATATCAATCGAACCAAAGGTGAAATTGAATATTTAAAAAAGGAATATATTCTCAATTACCGTACTCATAGATATTATGAGTATGAACAAAAGATCGAGCAAGGCGATCTCAAAAATAAAAAACGATAGCGTCAATTTTGATTTTTTATCGGTTCCCTCCCGATAGCTATCGGGACCGCTATATCTTTTGCTGCGCAAAGGAATATCACTATACCCTGGACCACTTGCAGCTATCTTTAGGGTCATCAGGTAAAATCAACATTTCTTACGTATATTTGAAAATAAGTGATACCATGAAAAAAACATTTTTCACCATTTTGTTTTTCATTCCCTTTATCCTTCATGCCCAGTTCATGGATTTTTGGACAGGAAAGATCAATGTTGGTTCAGAGATCACCGTTGAATTCAATGTTACCTACGAATGGCCCAATCCCAAATTTGTTACCCTTGATTGTCCTGAACAATATACCTGGGATTTGGAATGCAAAGTACTCAAATGGTCGAAAGACAGTTTTAATATTGCGATCCCGGCTGCCGGCGTAAAATTTTTCGGAAAAAAGGAACATCACGATTCAGTTGCGGTGGGAATATGGATGCAGGGCGGCCTCGAAATACCATTAACATTAACCAGATCTTATGATAATATAGAACCCGTTCGTCCCCAAAATCCTCCACTTGAACATGACTATATTGAAGAAAATGTAAACATTATCAATGCCAAAGACAGTGTGATACTATATGGGACACTAACGATCCCTGCAGGTTTTTATATGAGGGGTTGTGCGGTGTTGGTAAGCGGAAGTGGCAAACAGGATAAGGAAGAAACCATGGTAGGTCATAAGCCATTTTGGGTGATCGCCGATTATCTTACCAGAAATGGATATGCTGTTTTACGTTTTGATGACAGAGGTTCCTATCGTAGCAGCGGTAATTTTGAAACTTCTACGATCTATGATTTTGCAAATGATGTAAACGCAGCACTCGACCTGGCAAAAGAAAGAACAGGGTTGAGTGATAACAAACTTGGTTTGATCGGCCATAGCGAAGGATCGATGGTTTCACAGATCGTCTTAAAGGAGCGTCCCCTTGGTTTTTTTATTTCTCTGGCCGGACCAGCCGCCCCTATAAAGGATATGATGATTCGGCAGAATAGGGATCTTTGTGATTGGTTTGGAATAACCACAAAAGAATTTGATAAAACCATTACGCCATTTCTAAAAAAGGTTTTTAAAGTTATCGGCGATCTTTCATTGGATAGTGTTGCTGCAACCGAAAAGATCATCAAACTATATAATAAATCCTCCAAAAAATTTTCAGAAGCAGCCAAAGCACGTTTTTCACTGGGTACGCCGGAAAACGTAGCACCGTGGATTACAAAATCTACAAGAACATTTATCGCCTATGATCCTGCCTCCAGCTTATCGGCCATTCAAACACCTATGCTAGCCTTAAACGGAACGGTAGACAAACAGGTGAATTCACAACTCAATCTTACAGTATTTAAGAAATACCTGGGTAATAATCTGAAGAACGAAATAAAGGAACTGGAAAATAAGAATCATCTCTTCCAAACAAGCACCACCGGTGACATTACCGAATATGGAAAACTTGAAGAAACCTTTTCGCCGGATGCATTGGTAATTATTCGTGATTGGTTAAAAAAAGTGTTTCCCTGAAAAGCGAATAATGGATCTTACAAAATCTAAAAAGATTCACGAGGGTAAATTCTCGCTGGTCTATCTGGTAGAAAAAGGAGGTCATCATTACATTGTAAAGCAGCTTCATCCCCGGCTTTCTGGTTCGGTGGAGGATATCCTCCGTTTTAAAGAAGAAGCGAATTTACCTTTCATAGCTGGAATATCTGCAAGGATCCTCGATCTACTCGAATCAGATGGGAAATATTATATGGTGAAGGAGTATCTTCCCGGTATAACTCTCAAGGAGATCCATTCGAAATATGGGAGAAAAAAATATCAATCCCTTTATACTTCATTCTATATTGATCTATGCAAAAAATTGACAGCATTGCACCAGGAAGGTATTATTCATGGCGACATTAAACCGTCTAACCTTCTTTTCGGTGGAAATGATTTCAGAAAGGATCAACCGAATGTTAGGCTATTGGATCTTGGACTGGCTTTACAAAAAAATAATCTACCACTAAAAAATAAAGAGAAACGTCTTCATTTTAGTATGCTCTACTCAGCTCCTGAACTTATGTTAAACGAGCCCGAATGTATTTCTGAACTTACTGATATTTTTAGTACGGGTGTATGTATGTATGAATCATACGGTGGAGACCCTCCTTATAATGAAGGACATCCTGCTATTCTACTTCAAATGATGCTGGCTGTAGCACTTAAAAAACAAAAAACAATTCCTGATAAGGTATATGAGCTGATTTCTGTTATAACTGCCAAACCTGCATTCACCAGACCAGTATCCCAATACAGCGTTGAAGAGGCTCTTCAATTTTTGAAAAAGAATATTTTACAAAGAGCTGCGATTGGATCAGCAGAAGCATTAAAACTTCGTCTTAAGGAATGTTAACCGAGCTTATTTTTTAATTCCTTCCAGGTCAAGAAGGAATACATATTCCATGGCTACTTCTTTCAACCTTTCAAATCTTCCGGATTTTCCTCCATGGCCTGCTTCCATTTCACAATAAAGCAATAGTTTATTTTTATCCGTCTTAAGGTCACGAAGTTTGGCTACCCATTTAGCGGGTTCCCAATATTGAACCTGTGAATCATGCAGTCCTGTAGTCACCAACATGTTTGGATATTCTTTGGCCTCAATATTGTCATAGGGAGAATAAGACTTCATATAATCGTAATAAACCGGATCCTTTGGATTTCCCCATTCATCAAACTCACCTGTAGTTAAAGGAATACTTTCATCGAGCATAGTGGTTACTACATCTACGAACGGTACCTGAGCAACAATTCCCTGGAACAGATCAGGCCTCATATTTACAATGGCTCCCATGAGCAATCCACCGGCGCTTCCACCCATTGCATACAGATGCTGAGGTGAAGTATAACCAAAATTAATAAGGTGTTCGGCGCATGAAATAAAGTCAGTAAATGTATTTTTCTTTTTAAGTAGTTTTCCATCCTCATACCACTGTCGTCCCATTTCCTGTCCCCCCCGAATATGGGCAATCGCAAATACAAAACCTCTATCGAGCAGGCTTAATCTTACAGAGCTAAAATAAGCGTCCATGCTTGCGCCATAAGATCCATAGCCATACAACAAAAGCGGAGTTTCAGCACTTAATGCAGTACTGGTTTTATAAACGATTGAAATCGGAATTAAAGTTCCATCGCCAGCTTTGGCAAATACCCTTTCCGATTTATAGAGAGATGCGTCATAACCTCCAAGTACCTCCTGCTGTTTGAGAAGCGTAGTTTCACCAGTGGTCATATTATAATCGAAGATACTATTAGGAGTAGTAAGGGAGGTATAGGAATACCGAAGTAGATCCGTATCAAAATCGGGGTTGATAGAAGAATAGGCGGTGTAGGTTGGTTCCTGAAACTTAAGCCTGAAATCTACTTTTTTATCATTCCAGCTTATGATGCGAATTTGTGTTAGCCCATTTTCTCTTTCAGAAACAACCAGATAATTTTTAAAAATATCGATCCCATCAAGAAGAACATCTTTACGATGAGGAATCACTTCTTCCCACGAATCTGCACTGGAACTCCCAATAGCCGTTTTCATCAGCTTAAAATTGGGGGCATTTTTGTTGCTCGTGATATAAAAGTCGGTACCATATTGCTCAACCGAGTAAAGATGATCTCTCTCTCTAGAGGCGACTGATTTAAATTCACCATCGGGATTTTTCGCTTCCATGTAATAAACCTCAGAGGTAAGCGTGCTATAGGAACCAATGAAAATATATTCTTCAGACTTTGATTTATAAACACCGCAGTTAAAGGTTACATCCTTTTCCTCAAATACATTTACATCTTTATCCGAGGTTGTCCCTAACATGTGTTTTTTTATCAGATAGGTCCTTAAAGTTTCCTCATCCTTTACATCGTAGAATAATGTTTTGTTATCTGCAGCCCAAACATATGATCCGTCGGTATTTGCAACTGTCTCCTTATAGGTCTCACCTGTACTGAGGTTTTTTACATACAATGTATATTGTCTCCGGCTAACATTATCCACCCCATAAGCCAATAAATTATTATCCGGACTTATCGAGAGACCGGTTACATCATAATAATTATTTCCTTTTGCCAATACATTTACATCTAACAATATTTCTTCTTTGGCCTCAAGGTTTCCTTTTTTTCGACAATAAACCGGATATTCTTTGCCTTCTTCAAACCGGTTATAATACCAATACCCCCTTATTCTGTAAGGAACAGATAGATCGGTTTGCTTGATCCGGCTAACCATTTCTTTAAACAGATTTTCTTTAAAGTCATCGGTATGAGCCATCATTCCTTTGGTATAGGCGTTTTCATCTTCAAGATACTTGATGACTTCTTTATTTGTTCGGTCGTTCAACCAATAATAATTGTCAATCCGGGTATCCCCGTTGGTAACAAGGGTTTTCTCAATTTTTTTAGCAACAGGAGGTGTCATAAGGGTTTGTGAATAATTGAATATTGGGAAACAAACTAGAAATAGGCCTGGGATTATTTTTTTACAGTTGGAGGAAATCATACAAATGATATTTTCAGCACGAATATGCGCATTTTAGATTAGATATTTGTTTAGGTTACCATAAGATTTTGAAAATCATTTATATAGTGATTTTTCCGTATGGATGATAAATGGGTGGGAATTATATAACTTTTTATCACAAAAATCCTTTATCTGAAGAAAAGGATTTCTTACCTTTGTCGACTCTTATTTATGTTATAATTATAATTTAATGATCATTTAAAAATGAAAAAATTTCTACTTTTTACAGCATTAACCGGCCTTCTTATCCAATCCTACTCGCAGGTAGCAAGTTATAGCTTCTCTCAAACGGGAGGGACTTATACACCCATTACCGGGGGCACAATTTTAGGGGTTCCTACAAACGATGATACTAGTTTTCCCAACAACCCAATTGGTTTTACTTTTTGGTACAACGGGGTTGCTTATACTGCCTTTAGTGTTAACTCGAACGGCTTTTTAGCCCTTGGAACAGCTATTGCATCAAGTTATACTGCTATTAGTACAGGCGCCACCAATAATATCGTGGCAGGCTGCAACGAGGATATTCAAGGTTTAGCTACCGGTGATCTGCGTTATGAAACTATTGGCGTTGCACCTAACCGAACATTGGTGCTGCAATGGACCAATTATCAGGACTACTTTAGTAATGCTGGGGATGACTGGGATTTTCAAATACGTTTATCGGAAACAACCAATGTAATTGAAGTAGTATATGGCAATTTTGTGAAAGATCCAAGTACGGATGATTTTGTACAAGTAGGACTTAGAGGAAATTCAAATGCAGATTTTAATAATCGCGAGGTATCGATCCCATTAGCAAATACCTGGGCGACATCAAATCCTGGAGCTTTTAATAATTCAACAGGTGATCTACAGAATGGATTATTACCCGCGGTCGGACAAACCTATACATGGACCCCGCCACCTCCTCCGGCTCCTCCAACAACCTTAACTTTTTCAGGAGTAACAACCACAGGAATGACGGTGAATTGGATTGATAATTCGATAGACGAACTTAGCTTTGCGGTTTATCGTTCACTGGATGGTATCAGCTACACCTTTGCAGGAACAGTTGTGTCCGGAACAACCGCTACTACTGGAACACCTTACAATCTTCCACAGACCGGACTTTTTTCTAATACACTTTATTATTGGCAGGTATACGCAATCGCAAATACTCCAAGCACCCCAGCTTTAAGTGGAACACAAGCAACCCTTCCAGGAACCCTTTGTGGAACTTATACAGTGGGACCAACCGGAGCTTATCTTTCCTTAACAGCAGCCATTGCGGATGCCCAGCTAAATGGCCTGTTATGCCCTTGTAATTTTGAATTACAGGCCACTTATTTAAGTGCAGTAGAGACGTTTCCAATCAACGTACCATTCCTTGGATCAGGGCCTGGAACTTCGATAACCGTTAGACCTGAACCAGGTGCTACAAATCTTTCTATTACCAATGCTGCGGCTAATACCATCGTATTTAACAATGCCAGCTACTTTAGTTTTGATGGAAGACCAGGAGGTGTTGGTACAAGTAAAGAGTTGACCATCGAAAACACCGCTACCGGTTTTTCGGCCATTAATTTTACAGGAGATGGGGATAATTTGGGTGCAAACTATATAAAATTAGTTGGAGTTACTACAGGTACTACCAATGGTGTAGTTTCTTTGGGAAATTCCGCGACTACTGCTGGTAAAACAAATTTGTTCATCAATAACAGTTCGTTTTCGGATGGAATTAGTACACCGCAACAATATTTGTATTCCGCAAATGCTATTGCCAATAGCTGGACCAACATGACCCTCTTCAACAATACCTTTGAAGACTGGTTTATCGCCAATGGTATTACAAATGCCATTAATATTGGAGCTGGAAACCGTGCCTGGAATATTTCAAATAATGAGTTCTATCAAACAGCCACCCGAACTTTTACTGTTTCAAATACCCATAACATCATTCTTGTGTCTACTGCGACTGCCTCTTCAGGAGGTAACACAATATCCAACAATAAATTTGGAGGTAACGATAGCACGATGACAGGATATTATACCGTAAACGGAGCAGTTTTAACAAGATTGAATGTTATTAGTGCAAGTGGTAATACCAGCTTCGCGAATAATATTGTCTCGA
>JANWKQ010000036.1 GCA_025451295.1 Flavobacteriales bacterium
CTGGCTATCATTTGATAATGTGGGGTAAGAACATCTACGATTTTTCCTTTTCCCTCGTCTCCCCATTGCAATCCCAATAATACATCTGCTTTTGAAGTCATTCTATCTGGTTTAGTATAGATCAGCTTTTTTTATCCTTTCCCGATATGGATCGGGATTTTTTCAGGATCTCTGCAGCTGATCTTTTATCGTTCGTTATGGTAAAAATATTATTTAGTTTGGTGATAATAAAGAGAGATTGAATATGTGTTGATAAGTTACAAAGAATGGTCTCCCCTCCTTCATTCCTCGATCTGGTTAGTATATGTAGCAAAACATTAAGTCCTTCGCTGCTCAGATGTTGCACCTTTCCAAGATCAAGGATAAAATTCTTATGATCCTTCAGATCATTATTAACAGTTTCCAGCATCTCATGACCATCGAAGACGGAAAGAAGACTTCCTTCGGCAACGAGCAATGCATAATCTTTTTTTGATTCAAATTTATAGCTGAAAGGCATATGATCAGGATTTTGCCCCGGCCTTGGCCGGGATGACAGCTTCTTTATTTTTCAGTTTCTCTGCACAGGCTTTATTCTTGCAGCTTCCGTATAAGATAAAACTATGATTCATTACCTCAAAGTTCAACAGGTCTGCTATGCCTGATTGAATATGATGCAAGCGTGGATCACAAAATTCTAATACTTTTCCGCAGTCGGTGCAGATCAGGTGATCATGCTGACGATAACCAAAAGTTTTTTCGTATTGGGCCAGGCTCGAGCTAAACTGGTGTTTACGAACCAGGTCGCATTCGAGTAAAAGATCCAGTGTGTTGTACACGGTCGCACGACTTACCCGGTATTTCCGGTTTTTCATATTAATGTAGAGTTCTTCCACATCAAAATGTTCGTGCCGGTGATAAATCTCATCCAGAATAGCAAAGCGTTCAGGTGTTTTCCGATGCCCTTTGCTTTCCAGAAAATCTTCAAATATTTTTTTTACTTTTTCGAGTATTTCAGGGGAACTCATGTGCTTGTTAATGGTAATTGGTAATTAGTAAATCGGAAATCTTCTTTTCCGATTTACTAATTACCAATTACTGATTACTATACAAACAAAGGTATGAATTTTTTATGATTTTGGGGGCCCTCCCTCCTACCCGCAGATCGGCCCACAAGCCCGTCGGGCCGGGCTATGCGGCGTAGTCCTCGCCACCTTGCTACAGCCCACCACCTTAACCCAGGTGTCTGCGGGCTACTGCCTGCTATCCCTGGGCCGGGAGGACCTGATTGCCATCCTTCAAAAATCAATAGCCAAATACCTCCGTTAAACTTAGCTCTTTTACGGTTCCGTATTTTTGAAGACTCTTGAGATCTAATTTTTTCTTATCACCTACCATAAAGATCACCTTGGCTTTTCCTTTTATATGCTGTGCCTGGAAAGCTAACAAATCCTTCATCGTAAGTTTTGGAACATTTTCATATACATCTTTTCGGATATCATAATCGTATCCCATTCTTTTTACATAATCATAATTCCATAAGATGGACGATTTGGTAATACGTTTGGTACGGATATTCTCCAGAATATTTTTCTTACACGTTTCAAGGTTCTTTTCGGATTGTGGCATTGAATCGAGTAAATTGATCATACCACTAATTGCTTCGGGCATTTTATCGGCCTGTGTGCCTATATAGGAAAATATATAGTAGGAATGCTGGGGTTTACCCGGTTGAGAAAAACCACTATAAGCTGAGTATGCCAATGCTTTTGATTCGCGGATCTCCTGGAAAACCACTGATGAAAGGCCGCCACCAAAATATTCGTTGTACAAATAACTCATGGGCACCAATGCCTTATCAAATTTTACATCCTTGGATAGCATCACAATTTCTGCCTGCTGCATATCGTAGTTAATAAAATAGATCTGGTTCTGAATTTCCATTTCAGGATAATCACGCTCCGCCGGAACCGGTTTGAGCTGAGCAGGTACTTTATGATATTGTTTTAGATCTTTTACCACATCATCGGAAGTAGCAGGACCATAATAAAGTATTTTATGCTCAAAAGATTCAATGCTTTTGATCGATTGGATCAAAACAGAATCAGGTATTTTTTCTAGCTCAGCATTGTTAAAAATAAAGGTGGATGGATTATCTGCACCATATTTGGCATAACTATACATAGCTCCCCATAAAATGGAGTATTTATCCAGTTTATCATCTGCCCGTTTTTTGATCATGTCCTGTACGAGATTTTTTAATGCATCCGGATTTGGTTTTGCATTCGTAAGCAGGTGCTCAAATAACTCAAGGCCTTTTGTAAAATCTTCCTGTAAACCACTGAGTGTTATATAAACTTTATCCGTAGCTGAAAATACACTGAAACTACATCCTGATTTATAGAACTCCTGTTTTAATTCGATGGGACTGTATTTACCAGTACCCAGATAATCGAGATATTTGATCGCCACAGGAAGAATTTTATCCGTTTTGCTGCCAATGTCAACCAGATAGGTAAGACTAAAAAGGTTGTTAGTGGCATTCTGGTGATAATACATGTTTACTCCCTGTTGGATACTTACTTCGTTTACTTCTTTCTTAAAATCCACAAACACCGGTTCTATGGCGGCTACCGGTTGGGAAACAATATGTTTACAGAATGCGGATGCTGTATCTCGTTTAATATCTACTGGTGTAATTTTCGGTTTATCAACCTTGATCACATTTGGATCAGCTCCCGTTTTTTTATAGATCACTGTATAATTATCCTTGAATTTTTCATTTGCGAATTTTACAACATCCTGCTTGGTCATCTTACTCAGCTTATCATATCTGTTTACATGGTAGTCGTAATTCCACTGGTTAACAAAAACTTCGGTAAGCAAACTACCACGTCCCCAGTTATATTCAAACTGCTGGGTCTGACTTAGCTTGAGGTCTTTAATAACTGCAGGAATAAGCCAATCAGGAAAGGCTCCTTTTTTTACAGAATCTATTTGAGCCAGCAATAAGTCCCTTACTTCATCAAGTGTTTGGCCTGTTTTAGGACTGCCTCCCAGGTATTCGATTGAATAATCGGTAAGCTGATCGGGACTTGAATAAGGATTCATCACTCTTTGCTGTTGTTTAAGATTGATATCAATTAATCCTGCGGTACGGTTACTCAGGATCATATCGACCAACTCGAGCATTATTCTATCATCATTGGGATTCACGCCATCGCTGGTACGATAACCTTTCAAACGATAACCAATGGTTACCGACTCAGCATCGGGTCCATATACGGTTAGCATCTCAGGTTTGCTTTCTTCTTCCTCATCGAAAATATATTTTGGCACTTCTTTTTTCTGGAAGGCGCCGAAAAATCTTTCAGCCCAGGTTACGGCCGAATCAGGTTCAAAATCACCTGCAAGGATGATCGCCATATTATTGGGAACATAATAGGTATTAAAATATTCCCTTATCTTTTTAAGCGATGGATTTTTCAGATGCTCTACCGTACCAATGGTTGTTTGCTTTCCATAATTATGATTTTTGAATAACGAAGCATATAAAGTTTCATATACCTTGCTATAATCATTGTCGAGAGAAATATTTTTTTCTTCGTAAACGGCTTCAAGTTCGGTATGGAACAAACGTAAAACAGGTTTACGGAAACGTTCTGCTTCCAGTTCCAGCCATCGCTTGAGTTGATTCGAAGGAATATCATTTATATAGACAGTTTGTTCAAAACTGGTATATGCATTGGTGCCGGTAGCTCCCATTTCACTCATCATTTTATCATATTCTCCGGCAATGGCATATTTGGAGGCTTCCTGAGAAAGCGAATCGATCTGCGCATAAATAGCTGCCCTTTCAGCAGGATCTTTTTTGGTCCGGTAGATTTCAAATAACTCCTCGATCTTGTTGAGTAAGGGTTCCTCTTTGGCATAGTCAATCGTTCCGTATTTGTCGGTACCCTTAAATAACATGTGTTCCAGATAATGGGCCAAACCGGTGGCATCGGCCGGATCGTTTTTACTTCCCGTGCGAACCGCAATAGACGTGCTGATCCGTGGAGCGTCCTTATTAACGGTCATATAAATCCTGAGTCCGTTTTTTAAGGTATAGATCTTTGTGTTGAGGGGATCGTTGGTATAAGTGTCGTACTTAAATTTTGATTTGGGTGATTTTCCGCAAGATGCGGCAATTAATAAAAAGCATAACAATAGATAGAGAGATGATCTGGTCTTCATACGCTGAAAGGTTGATTAGTTGACATTGAATAACGATATAACGATTAAAAATTGTACTGGCATTAATTGTATTTTAAGATTTTTCTGATGAATTAAATGGCAAACACTAATAATAAAAAGGTTAATAGAATTGCCAGGCCCAGAGAACCTAAGATAATTCCAATGAGGGCTGCTTTTCTTTTATCAGATTGGAGTCCTATGATCCCCATGAGAACAGCGGCTACTCCTGTAATTCCAGCCAGGATTGCCATGATGATATAGGGAACATAGCTGAGCAAAACGGCAATGAGATAAAGAAAAACAACGAAAAGGATGGCAAGGATCAAGGCAAGGATCCCCAGGATCAATGCACCGATTGCAATGCCGCTTGATACTTTGGTTGCATGTTGACCTTTCACCTCAGGACGATGATCACGCTTTTTTATTTTAGTTTTAAAATAACCGGGCATTCGTTTGTCCCTCTCCCAGCTTTTATTTTTTTCCGTTAACGAACTCGTTCCGGTTGTTATAGTGATGGCTGGTAATAACACCGATTCTGATTTTATCTCAACCGGAGTTGGTATCGATGTAGAAACAGTATGCTCATCACGTTCATCTGGTGCAGAAAATCCATTGGGTATATCTGTAGCGTTCACAGTTCCATCATTAACTGTGGGATGTGATATGACCGGTTTGATCATGTTGACATGATAACCAGGGCGGTATCTTCTTTTTTCGATGGTAAGTGAACAGGAGGTTAGCTGGACAAAAACGAATAGTAAAAGACAGCCGTTAAAAAGATTTTTGAGGGTTATGCGCATGGTAGTTGAGTTGATAGAATAAATATAGGAAAATTTCTTATTAAAGATCCGCTTTAAATAAAAAGCATCATGAGTCCCAATGCCGCTATTAACAAGGCAATGAATCCAAAGATGATGATCAATTTTGTTTTAATACCCCTATCATCCTTGAGTGCTCTGAATCCTAAACTAAAAGAAAGAATGGAAGCCAATACCGCAACTATGCTGATAATCCAACCTATTAAACCAAATGGATAGATAAAAAACCCTAGCACGAATCCAACCAGGGCAAGACCCATGGCAACGATTGAAATAATAAAACCTGTGTTGATGAAACCCTGGCTTACCGGTTTGTACTTGTCTGCATCCTCTGCTTTTTCTTCTTTTGATTTTTTGAATCCAAAAATGAAGGCCAACACTCCGAGGATAAAAGCAAAAGCCAACACGCCAAGGCCAGCAGCCAGCAAAGTTAAAGAACCGAAGACGGACATTAAAATTCCAGCGGTCCCGGCTACAATTGCAGTCCCTCCCAAGCCCCAACCAATCGCAATTCTGGTTTTTTTCCCAGCCAGATTCTTTGGTATTGGTTTTCTGAGAAAATTGTGATGATCCTCATATTTTTTTCTTTTGATGATCTGATGGTAGCAAGGTCCTGACAAATGATCTTTCTTATTGGGACCATTCAGGGAATCAATAGTCAAATCCATTCTAAGTTGCGAGCCCTTATGAGTAGGCATTGGGGGAGTGAGAAGATTATTTTTCTCAACCCTTGTTTCGAAAAAATGAATGGATTGATTTGTTGATCTGAAATTATGCTTCACCACATCGACATGGTATCCGGGTCTGTATCTTCTTTTTTCAAATGTAACCGAACAAGAAAAAAAGGAAAGGGTTATGATCAGAATTAAAAGATAGGATGTATTTTTTTTCATAAAATCCGATTGTGATAAGCGACTCCCCTATTCCTGCCGGGTTCCTTCAAAATCAAAACCAAGGGTGTCGTAATTCTTAAAATGTACCCGCATATTTGCATTAACGACATCACCTACACAACCATCATCCTAATCATCATAATCAGCGCTTGTAATATCAAAGCTATTTCCCTGGAAAGAATTAATATATCTATCCACATCCAAATTTGTGAATTGTACATCCGGATTCCCTGGAGAACTAAATAGAACATCCACCTTATCCACACCAGCATCGCTAATGGTTAGGGTTCCATTTCCAGCTGAAACAGGTAAAGTATCAGGATCAGTCCAATAACTGGGTTTTGTGTAGGTTCCGGTATAAACCCCGGCCGGTGTTTCCGTAAACTTACAACCGGTTAACACTGCAATGAGCAGAAGAAAAAAAACTGGGTTGATTTTTTTTATCATAGCTTTAATTATCAGTTAAAAAAACACAAATGGAGAACACATACTCTCAGGGTTAACCCTTATGTTCATGTATTATCCCTCATTCATCCGGTCAACCGAAATAATTCCTTCTACTTTTTTCAGCTTCTGGATCAATTCATCCAGGTGTCGGGTATCCTGCACAAAAAGGGTAATTCTCCCTTCAAAAATCCCATCATTGGAATCAAAGTAAATGCTTCGCATGTTTACCTTCATCTGGGTAGAGATCAATTTGGTGATCTTATTCACGATCCCCACTTCATCAATCCCCGTAACTTTAATACCGGTTAAAAATGCCAGGTCATCAGCTCCTGTCCATTTGGCTTTTACCACCCGGTAGGCATAATTGCTTAAAAGCTGCACTGCATTCGGACAACTGATCTTATGGATCTTGATTCCTTCACTAATGGTTACAAATCCAAACACCTCATCTCCGGGAATCGGATTGCAACAAGGTGCCAGCTTATAATCAAGTTTCTGCATACTGTCACCAATAAGCAATTCACCTTCACGTTTATATTCTTTGATGAGAGATTCAAAATTATCTTTCGCATCCGGATCAGATTTTCTGGGTTTGCGTTTTAATTTTGCGGCCAGATAACTATACCAGCTTTTCTTACTCTCTTCATTATAGAAATCTTTTAACTGCTGGCTGGTAATGATTCCCTTACCAATTCTGTAAAAGAAATCCATGGAATCACCCACGTTAAAATATTTGAGGAGTTTAGGCAGATCCTCCTCTACAAAATTTAGTTTGAGTCTCCGGATCTTTCTTTCAAAAACTTCACGGCCATCTGACGCAATTCTTCTTTTCTCTTCTTTTAATGCCGCTTTGATCCTTGAACGGGCCTTACTCGATTTAACGAAATTCAACCAGTCTTCTTTCGGTGTTTGTTTTTCGCTGGAAATAATTTCCAATTGATCTCCACTTTGTAATTTATAACTCAGCGGCACCAGTTTGTTATTTACTTTGGCACCCAGGCAATGATCGCCGAGATCACTGTGGATCTCATAGGCAAAATCCTAGGCTGTAGAACCTACCGCCATTGTCCTCAATTCACCCTTTGGAGTAAATACATAAATTTCATCCGTATATAAATTAAGCTTGAATGCATCAATAAAATCTACCGCTTCTCCTTCGTTATGAGACTCCATCGTTTCCCTTACTTTGGTCAACCAATCATCCATGGCCGATTCAACCGCATTGTTTTCTTTATATCTCCAGTGAGCCGCAAGTCCCCGTTCAGCCACATCGTCCATACGCATGGATCTGAGTTGTACCTCCACCCATTTTCCGGTGGGACTCATGACGGTTACGTGTAATGATTCATAGCCATTCGCTCTTGGGAAAGATATCCAGTCTCTTAAACGATCTGGTTTTGGTTGATACAGATCCGTTACAATGGAATAGGCTCTCCATATTTCCGCTTTCTCCACTTCGAATGGTACATCGATGATGATTCTGATCGCAAAAATATCATAGATCTCCTCGAAGCTCACTCCTTTTTCATGGATCTTCTGATAAATCGAATAAATAGACTTCGTTCGTCCCTTGATCTGGTATTTATATCCCTGATCATTCAACGAATTTTTGATAGGCAATGTAAACCGGCTGATAAATCTTTCACGGACGGCTTTGGTAGTCGCCAACTTGTTCACGATATCATCATACGCTTCTGGCTCAATATATTTTAAACAGAGATCTTCGAGTTCTGTTTTTATTTTATACAATCCGAGTCTATGCGCCAACGGGGCATACATGAACATGGTCTCCGAAGCAATTTTAAGTTGCTTATCCCTTTTCATGTGTTCAAGGGTCCGCATATTATGCAAGCGATCAGCCAGCTTGATCAGGATCACCCTGATATCATCTGAAAGGGTAAGGACGATCTTCCGGAAATTTTCGGCCTGAATAGATTTTGTATTATCAAAAACACCCGCGATTTTGGTAAGTCCGTCGATGATCATGGCTACCTGAGGACCAAAATATTTCGTGATCTCCTCAATGGTGATATCAGTATCCTCCACCACATCATGAAGCAATGCACAAATAACTGCGGTGGTATCCAATCCCATTTCGGAAACGGTGATCATGGCCACAGCAATCGGATGATAAATATAGGGCTCACCACTCTTCCGGCGCATTTCTTTATGCGCATCTACGGCAATCTCAAACGCCTTCCGGATATGATTAATATCTTCCTTGTCCGTAGTGATCTTTTCTACAGCCTTTAACAGCTCCTTGTATTTATGGAGCAGTTCTAAACGTTCTGTTTCAGGATCCGGACTGTATACTTCCATGTAGTAATAAGAAATGGCAGACTAAATATAAGGAAAAAAGAGAAATGTTCGCGGAACCTTTTTTTAAAAAGCCGGTACGATCTTACCGGTTACTTCACCAAACCCAATGCGTTGATCTCCTTTTTTACAAAAGGCTTTCATAATAACGGTATCACCATCCTGCAGGAATTTTCTTTCGGAGCCGTCGTTCAATACGATTGGTTTTGCTCCCCTCCAGGTAAGTTCCAGCATACTTCCATAGCTATTGGGTGTGGGACCACTAATGGTTCCACTGGCACAAAGATCACCTACCTGCATATTGCATCCGGCGACAGTATGATGTGCCAGTTGCTGAGCAATATTCCAATAAAGAAATTTGGAATTCGATTCAGTGATCAACGTGGAATCACCTTTCTCGGTTTTGAGATAAACTTCCAGATGTATATCGTAATTTTTTTCTCCGTCAAATTTCAGGTATGGAAGGATGGGGGTATCCTGAACCGGCCCGTCGCATTTATAAGGTTCCAATGCATCCATTGTAACAACCCATGGTGACACACTCGAGGCAAAATTTTTACTCAGAAAAGGTCCGAGTGGAACATATTCCCAACTTTGAATATCTCTTGCACTCCAATCATTGAAGATGAGCATCCCAAAAATATGATTCTCCGCATCTGCAGTTGTAATGGAAGTTCCCATTTCATTTCCACGACCGATAATAAAACCCATTTCCAATTCAAAGTCAAGTAATTTTGAAGGACCAAAGAGAGGTTTTTCCGCACCTTCAGGCATTGTTTGACCTTTGGGACGTTGAACCGGAGTTCCTGAAACTACGATGCTCGATGCACGGCCATGGTATCCAACAGGTAAATGTTTCCAGTTAGGTAACAAAGCATCTCCATTTGGTCTGAACATTTTACCAACGTTCGTGGCATGTTCCATGCTTGAATAAAAATCTGTATAGTTGGGCACCTGCACTGGCATCAGCATTTCAACCTCCACCATGGGTATAAGTGCAGCTTTCAGATCCTCTTTATTGTTTCGGAGCTCAGTATTGTCTTCCTGTAATAATTCAGATATCCGGTTACGGGTTAAATTCCAGTATGCTTTGCCCAATAATATGAAACGGTTTAATGATACTGATTTAAAAACATTTTCATTGAGAAAAAGATTATCGAGATATCCTTTTTTATAAAGGAACGACATATCTAGTACATGTTCTCCGATGGCAATTCCTACTCTTGGTTTTTTGGTTCCATATTTAAAGATACCGTATGGTAAATTCTGAATAGTAAAATCACTTCCTCCGGGAATATTCACCCAGCTTTTAAGATCAGGAGAAGTAGTTTTGTTCATCGGATGCGAATAATTTGATCCAAAAATACATTTTAAAAGGATTTTCTTACAGGGTAATAAAAAAAGATTTGAGCTCAATTGTTGGAGATTCCCGCTTTCGCGGGAATGACGGCCAAGAATCAGACGGGCATAGCTTCGAGCTGAGCTCGAAGCTATGCCCGTCCTTGGTAAATGTCATTCCGGCGAAAGCGGGAATCTCCTTACTAAAGGACGTCATCTCCCTAAAACAAAAAAGCCAGACATTAGGTCTGGCTTTTCTTATTGTTTTTATCTGTTGATTACTTCTTTACTCCCGGCAACTCAGATTTATCTTTCTTCAAGTCAACCACAATTGGTGTTGCAATAAAGATAGATGAATAAGTTCCGATGAGGATACCGATCAACATCGCAAAGGCGAATCCTTTTACGCCATCTCCTCCAAACAGGAAGCTGATGATGATTACAAAGAATACGTTCAGCGAAGTATTCAGGGTTCGTCCCAACGTACTGTTCAATGCAGAGTTGATGAGGTCCTTCATATTTCCCTTCTTTCCTTCTCCGATATACTCACGGATCCTGTCGAAGATGATTACCGTATCGTTCATTGAATAACCCATTACTGTTAGCACCGCTGCAATAATGGCCTGGTCAATCTCCAGCGAGAACGGAAGTATTCCGTCGAAGATGGAGAAGACTGCCAGCACGACGACGACGTCATGTATCAGGGCAACCAAAGCACCCAATCCAAACTGCCATCCCTTAAATCGGAACAACACATATAAGAATATCATGAGCAATGATAAGACGATCGCCCAAATTGATTTGAATCTTACATCACGTGCAACGGTCGGCCCTACCTTATAACTTTCCACCAATCCCAGCCCACTTTCTTTATCCGTGAACTCCTTCATGGTTGGTTTGGTTTTATACATTGGGCTCAACCCATCGTACAATATTTTATCGATCTCTTTTTCTACTGCAGTATCATTTTCGGTTACCTTATACTTCGTCATGATCTTTACACGATCAGTAGAACCGTAGAATTTGACCACAGTAGGTGGTCCAAAACTTTTATCTAAAACATCCGATATATCAGAAGTGGAAATATTCTTATTGTCGAATACCACGGTATACGAACGACCTCCTTTTAAATCAATACCCAGGTTAAAGCCTTTGTAGATGAAGGAGA
>JANWKQ010000037.1 GCA_025451295.1 Flavobacteriales bacterium
AGTTTATGAATACTAGCGGTCAATGGAGGATTAGAAATTTTGCATTTAATTTTTCAAACATTGCGCTCGACATGAGTATGTATTCTATTATAGGACTTACCTCTCCACCTCTTTGTGATGATGTTTCAAGAACCATTGATGCCATTTTCCGGAATAACGGAACGACAACAATTACTTCAGCAAATATCAATTATAGTTTGAACGGAGCCGGACCAGTGGTTATTCCTTATGCTGGCTCTTTAGCCGCGGGTCAATATGATACAATTCAGATCGTTTTGAATCCGATTGTTTCAGGAAGTAATAGTTTGGTTATTTATACATCAAGTCCGAATGGGTCAACTGATCTTGATTTGAGCAACGATACAATTTCCACCAACTTCAATGCATCATTTGGTCTGGCAGGAGCATCTTCTCAGGTTCAGGACATTCAATGTTATAACCAGAATAATGGTCAGATATTGATTAATGCGAGTGGAGGACTACCAACCTATACATATAGCATCGGAGGATCATTTGGTGCGTCATCATCTTTTAACAGTGTAGGTCCCGGAACCGTTACCTGTTATGTACAGGATGCTGCTGGTTGTATCGATACAATTTTACCACCACTTGTATTTACCAATCCACCTCAGTTAAACGCATCAGGAGTAGATGTTGATGCCTCTTCGGGTGTAGCAACAGATGGCTCAATTACGGTTACAGCATCGGGTGGAACGGGAACACTTCAATACAATATTAATGGTGGTGCATACCAGGCGAGTAATGTGTTCACAAACCTGGGTCCAGGTACATATACGATAGGGGTAATGGATGCCAATGGATGTACAACATCGTTCGTAATTTCAGTGGGTGCTTTGGGAATTGATATCAATCCACTCACAAATTCACTACGACTCTTCCCAAATCCAACATTTGGAAAAATAACCCTCAATTATATTGGTGCTTTTTATGCCGAAAACGCCATCATTGAAGTGTTTGAAACAAATGGAAAAGCAGTTAAAACCATGTCTGTCGGGGATATTTCAAATGGAGCTAATATTGAAATTGATCTCACCGGAAATGCCAGAGCCATCTATACTTTAAGGCTTACTTCCGGAAAATGGACAGCAGAACAGAAAATTATTTTGCAATAATTTTTTTGATAAATTTTAATATGGGCATGTTGACTTAATAAAGTCGATGTGCCTTTTTTTTAAACACCAGGATATAAATAATTCAATGAAGATCAGCATGAGAGCATTTATCGGAATTTTATTGACAATGGTAGCATCCATCACCGTTACATTTGCTCAACAAACCAGAATAGAAAATGGATTTATCGTGCTGGGCCCTATTTATCCAACACTGGTTGGACCATTAAAAGCGGTTCCGGATAGTATCATGGATCCGTGGGACATCCAACGTGAATTAAATGATATGGAAGAGGAAGAAATGCCGGACAGTATTCCTGAACATTATGTTCATTTTCCGGATGGAGCGTTACAGGAAAATTATTCTATGAATAGGACGCCTGCATTCAATGAAGTATTCAATGTGGCAGGATTTACTCCAAGTGGTTATTATCCACCGGATCCAATCAGTGCTTGTGGTGATCTGCATTTTGTGGTGGCGATCAATGGGGGCACAGGTTGCAATTATCGTGTATATGATAAGATCACAGGTGCGCAGATCGGACCCACCATAGGTTTTGAATCTTCTTTTGATTTACCCGGAGGAAGTATTGGAGATCCTGTAATTGTGTATGATGATTTAGCTGATCGTTGGGTACTATGTGAAATGAATGATCAGGGAAATTATAACAATGTATATGTTTCACTGACCAATGATATTCTTACTACATCCTGGTATGGATATCAGGTTCCTTTGAATGGATATGATTATCCGAAAATGTCCATGTGGCCATCAGCCTATTTCCTTACACTCAATGATAACGGACCTTATGTATATGCACTCGATCGGGCACAAATGCTCGTGGGTAATCCTACCATTGTAATTGCAAGAGCAGCTTCTGATCTTTCGGGATTCGGACTTCAGTCTTTGGCACCGGTTGATTTTGATGGTAATAATCCACCTCCTCTAAATGCACCGGGAATTATGCTTCGACACAGAGATACTGAAGGACATGGTCCTGCAGGACTCCCAACAGTTGATTACCTGGAAGTATTTGAATTTGGACCCAATTTTGCCAGTCCCGGATCTTCAACATGGACCAGTTCTCCAACTCAAATTTCGGTTGCAGAATTTTCTTCGGAGTTGGGTGGTTGGTTTGGATTTGATTGTTTTCCTCAGCCTGCGACTTCCCAACAATTAATGCCAATGAGAGAAGTAATTTTACAACGCCCCCAGTATATTAATTTTGGAGGATATCAAAGTATTGTATGTGCCCAGGTCACTGATGTGAATGGAGCCGATAGAGGTGGAATCCGATGGTATGAGATTCGTAAACCCGGAGCTTCATGGTCATTATTTCAACAGGGAACCTATGCTCCAAATACAGATAATTATAACCGATGGTTTCCGGCAATTTCACAAGACATCAATGGCAATATTGCTATTTGCTATGCAGTTGGAAACGGATCTACATTGTTTCCTGGACTTCGAATGACAGCTAGATCGCTTGGAGATCCACTTGGACAAATGACTTTAAATGAATACAATATTGTTACCGGACTTAGTTCTCAAACGACCACCAATCGTTGGGGCGATTATTTTTGTATGACACAGGATCCCGTTGACTGGAAAACTTTTTATTTCGATGGAGAGTATATGAGTACCGGTGGAAGTTGGCGAGTACGGAATTTTGCATTTAATTTTTCTACCAATAGTCTTGATATGAGTATGCTTGCAGTAGAAGACCTTACCATTGCAACTTGCAATGTTACGTCAAGAACGGTTGATGCCATTATTCGGAACGCCGGGATTTCTACCATCACTGATTTTGATCTTTCCTATAGTTTCAACGGAGGTGGTACCGTTGTGATTCCATATTCCGGGAGTCTCGGTCCGGGCTTATATGATACGATTCCGATTACCTTAACTCCTTTGATAAGTGGAAACAATACACTGCTTATTTATACCTCAGATCCAAATGGTGGGCCGGATGAAGATTTTGGAAATGATACATTATTCCTCACAATTCCTGCTTCGTTTGGATTGACAGGAACCTCCAATCAGGATCAGAATATCATTTGTTGGAATCAAAACAACGGACAGATCTCTATTAACGCCAGTGCAGGGTTGCCCCCCTATACGTATAGCATTGGTGGATCTTACGGAACATCATCGGTATACACCAATGTGGGACCCGGAACATTGACCTGTTATATCAAAGATGCAGCAGGTTGTATATTTACCTGTCTCCCTCCGCTAACGTTTACCAATCCACCTAACATCATAGCTTCAGGAAATAGTGTTGATGCATCTTCAGGGGTTGCGACTGATGGTTCTATAACAGTTACTGCCAGCGGAGGAACCGGTGCATTGCAGTATAGTATGAACGGAGGTCCTTATCAACCAGGGAATGTTTTTACAAACTTAGGATGGGGGAGCTATAATATTTCTGTGCAGGATACCAACGGATGTACGACCAGCTTTGTGATTTCTGTTGGGGTGTTAGGTATTGAAACGAATCCTTTGATCAACTCATTGCGAATTTTCCCGAATCCCACATTTGGGAAAGTTAATATCAATTATATTTCTGCTCATACTGCCGTGGATGCCATCATTGAAGTATTTGACTCAAATGGAAAGGTTATCAAATCACATAAGGTAGGAGATGTAACCAATGGTACTACAATCGAAATTGATCTGACAGGAAATGCACGGGCCATTTATACACTTCGGTTAACCTCTGGGAAATGGTCGGTTGAACAAAAAATTATTTTACAATAAGGGGGAATAAACTTTTTCTAACTAAACGCATAACGGATCGTATTTTCTGCTCCGCGTTTAAGTTTCCAGTTGGTCCTTTCTTTGAGTAAATGAATAAATTCCTCGTCAGATTTAAAAGTATCTCCATCAATATTAACTCCATAGTGGGCTAATCGATCATATCGTCCCCACATCAGGAACCAGAAGATCTCGAGGAATCCAATTCCCTGGAAGATGATGGCTTTATTTTTTTTGAAATCTTCCAGATGTTCCTGGAAAAAAACCGGATGTTGCGTCCAATGCATACCAGGTCTTATATGATGGGAGATATGGTAACCATCGTTCCAGCATTTATGATTGTACTTCACATTGATACAAGTTACAGAGTTTTTATAGGCATTTCCGGGCTCGTGTTCGTCCACAAAAGCATGTTGGGTCCAGTTACCTAACATCATGACAAAACGTGAAACGAAAAAGGATAAAATGAATACCATGAAAGTTGCCGGAAAATTAACGAAACTCAATCCTACACATAGGAATATAAAAAAGGTCTCTCCGGTAATACAATTGATAATTAAACGGGTCTTGTTTTTCTTACTGAAGTAACCTGTCAAGCGGATCATACCAATAAACAGAAAATCCAGAAAATACTTCATGAATTCTTTGAAAGTATTTCTTCTGTATTTCATGGTAGTACTTTCATCATCCATTAAATTATTTTCCGGATGATGCATCCAGATGTGGTGGCTATAATAGGTTCTTGGGGTTTGTCCAAAAAACAGACCTGCTACCCAGGGCAAATAATGATTGAATATGCCGTACTTCTTTTTAAACCAGGTTCTATGTGAGGTGCAGTGCAACATTAAACCAAAGGGGCCCTTATAAACGAATGTATTTAAGTAGAAATAGAAAACTGAAAGTACCCACCAAAGCCAGGTTGGAACAAATGGCATGTACAACAAGACAGCCACTGGTAACATGATAAAGGTAATTTTGAGTGTCAGGTATATAAATGGCAGATCTTTTTTATCATGAAGAAATTTGATAAAAAATTTATCCATGCCTTTGTATTCTGTTTCTTGATAGATGGGGTCAGTAATGGGCTTTATCTGCTGCATACTTTTAAATAGACTGCAAAATTAGCAGGATTTTTTTGATATTGGGTATGGCGTTTTGGGGGACAATTTGATGGTAAGTATCTATCCGGTTCTAAAAGCTAAGAATTTGCGACCTGGCAAGATCGAAAAGGTGCAGTTTACATCGGTAAATGAGCACTTTGAGGCTGAAGGATAGGCTGGAAATTCGTAGATTTTAGACCTGGATAAAGTAAAAAGGCGCTTTTGTGTGAACAAAAACGCCTCCTTCTTTTGGGATTGGATATTTTGAATATTAAAACTTAAATGCTAGTCCTGTATTTAATCCGAGAGAAATAGGATTCATTTGGAATCTGTTATCCATACTCCAGTTTAGGAAGCTATATTTAAAAGTAGGTTCTATGTTCAGATACATAAAAGGCATAAGGCGTGCTTCGATCCCAATTCCAAAAATGGCGTTCATGTTGAAATTTCTGATCTGGCTTGTTCCACCAAATTTTTTGGTCTCCGTATCACTTTCCAGTGTTACATCATTTTGCACAATAAATCCAGTGCTTAATCCACCGGTTAAGATCAATCCAATTTTAGGACCAAAGAATTTATAACGTGCCATTACTGGAACTTCTACATAGCTAAAAGTCTGTGTGATCCTTTTTACAGATCCGATCTGAGATGAGCCAACAAAATAATCCTGCTCAATATAGGTTGGATTTTCAGGTGTTCCTTGTGTTGGTACAATATTAACACCTCCAAGTTCGCCTGCTGTAGTAATAGCGAATGTAGTTGAATCACCGGCAGCAATCTGATCGAATGACTTCGAATGAATATCATTTCTGCTGGTAGTGTTGCTGAAAGAGTTAAATGAAGCACCAATAAATATAGTAAGCCTTGGTGTGAAATTATAACCTACCAACAAGCCTGCTGAATAAGAAAAATTTGCCTGCTCCTTAAACTTGGTTTCGGTTCCAAAAGCATTTTGAATTCCATTGGTACTGGTCATGCTGCTGTTACGAAAAGTATAGGTAGGGGAAAAATAAGGTAAAACGGTAAAGGTGGTCGTTACGTCTTCCTTTACCGTTAGGGGGTTCCCATTTTCATCTTGGTTATCTTTAATAGAGGATTGCTCGTTTGGATTAATAGCTTCCGTGCGATTTTCCTCAACTGAATTGTTTGTGTTATTGTCTGTAACAATGACTGTGTTGTTTGTAGAATTTTCTATAATAACTTGTTCGTTATTATTTAATGCAGCTACACTGGTGGAACCATTGGTTCCGATCTGGTTTTCTACTGGACCATTTACATCAGTTGTAACTGCCTTGCCCTTTTTTCCTTTATCGTCCCCACCTTTATCCTGACTTTCTGCCGGGCTGTTAGATTTATGCTGATCATTCATAATGATGTTTGGAGTATTTCTCTTATCATCAAAATCCTGTTGGCTGTGAGTTCCAAAATATCCATTATGATTATCCTCAATATTCTTATTGATATAACCATTATTGGTATTACTGTTATGGTTAACATTATCCTGACCTATATTCATAGGATCATTATTACCATTATTTGGAGTATTGGAGGTATACGTTTGGCCTCCTGAAGTGGTTTGACCAAACACCACATTACGCATATCCCAGAAATGATTGATATCAATCTGTACCTGATGCGTATTAGAGATTTTCTCACTGATAACATTCTCAGAAGCATTTTCACCCGAGTTAGCGATAAAATATCCGCCTACAAAGGCAATAACAACTGCAGATGCTGCGCCAGTTATCCATCCAATGATTCTACGACGTCTGCCGATAGCCAAATCAAGACTAATCTTTATGTTATCCCAAACATAAGCAGGTGGCTCCATCGTATGCTGACCAAGGCCCTTTTCAAAGACCTTATCAACCTGATGGCTTGACGTCGATGCATCCAGCTGACCCTGTATTTTATCCCATACAGAGCCCGAAGGATCTATGCTATGATCCCCAAGGGTCTTAGCAAAGATTTCGTCAATATTATGAAGATTGTTTTCCATCCGTATCGTTTAAACTACGTTTTTTTTTTGTGTTATATTATATAATTTTTCCACTTCGTCTTGTAATACTGCTCTTGCTCTGGCTAGCTGTGATTTCGAGGTGCCTTCACTGATTCCCAACTGATCCCCGATCTCTTTATGTGAATAACCTTCAATCGCGTAAAGATTAAATACCATTCTGTATCCTGGTGAAAGTTTTTGGATCACCTTCATCAACTCTTCCGCATGAATGTTTTGTTCTACATCCTCGTGTTTCAGATCCTTCGCAAATTCAAAAATTTCACCTACTGGATATAGATGATTCTTCTTTCTGAATTTTTCCAACGCCGTATTTACCATGATCTTTCTCACCCAGCCTTCAAAAGAACCTTCATTTTTAAAATTCTGGATGTTCTGGAATACTTTCACAAAACCATCCTGTAATACATCCTCAGCCTCTGTGGCATCTTTTGAATATCGAACACATACAGCATACATCTTACCCGCGAACCTCTTATAAAGTTCATTTTGGGCCAAACGTTTTCCGTCGACGCATCCTTTGATTATTTCTTCAATATTCTCCAAATACCGCTGTTTGTTACTTACACTCGCCTTTCTCCCAATCCAAAACCCCAGCTGCTTCTGCGGTACAAGCATTTCCGTAGGTTTTTCCGTTGCATCCGCAGACGGGGTCGTAAATCTGGATACATACCATATCCGGGTTTGGACTACCTAGGCAATTTTTGTTTGTTTTGCAGGCAAATAGGGCTAAAACACCAATGAACAAAGTTAATCTTTTATCCATCTTTAAGAAGTAAGACGCAAAATACTTGCCCCCGGTTGCATTTTTAATCACTGATATCCATACTTTTATTGAAAATTTGGAGGTTTAAAACATGGAGTTTACTTTAGTTATTGATAGCCAAGAGTATAGCGTCGATTTATCGCACCCCATAGACCTCTCCATTCCTTTGAAAAATGGGGCTTCAAATCCAACGGCCTGGTATTGTGGGCCCGTTAAAATCACCCCCGTTGTTGCTGAAGGCTTTATTGGGGATGTAAATCAGGGAGGTTCAGTCAATTTCAGAGATATTACTTTCAATCCACATGGTCATGGTACTCATACCGAATGTGTTGGCCATATTTCCAGTGAGCCATATACCATTAACCAATGCCATGACGATCCCTTTTATTGTGCCCTGTTAATTACCATTAAACCCCAGGAGATCGAAAATGGCGATCAGGTTATTTTCATGAATCAGATCCAACCTTGGCTTCACGAGTTGACCATGGTAAAAGCGGTTATTATCAGGACTTTACCAAACGGCCCTGATAAACTTACCCGGAATTATAGCAATACCAACCCCCCTTATATTCATTATCAGGTTACTGACCAGTTGGTTAAATCTGGTATCAGACATTTACTCATCGACCTTCCTTCGGTTGACCGCGAAAAAGATGATGGTCGGTTAGAGGCCCACCATTCCTTCTGGCAATATCCTCATAAAACCCGGCTGAATGCCACCATTACCGAAATGATCTATGTCCCCGAAGAAGCCAAAGACGGTTATTATTTTCTGAATCTTCAGATCGCCTCTTTCGAAAATGATGCCTCACCTTCTAAACCGGTGATTTATCCGATAGAGAAAGTGCATAAATGAACATCGAAGATCTAAGAGTTTTTTGCATTGCTAAAAAAGGAGTCACCGAAGAATGTCCTTTTGATGAAACAACGCTTGTTTTTAAGGTCATGGGCAAGATGTTTGCGCTAACGGGACTGGACGATGAAGATCAAACCATCAATCTCAAATGTGATCCTGAATACGCCATTGAATTGCGTGAAAAATTCAGTGAAGATATATTTCCCGGATATCATATGAATAAACAACATTGGAACACCATCAACTATTCAGGGGCCCTGAAAGATTCTTTCGTAAAAGAGTTAGTTAATCATTCTTATGACCTGGTAGTTTCTGGGCTGACCAAAAAATTAAAAACAGCTTTAGAAAACTTTTAAGCTCAACAATTACTTGTAAAGAAGGCCTTCTTTTACCCCTGCTTCCACTTTCAGATCCAAAAAATTCTCTGGAGGAGGAATTGGGCAAGAGTATTTATGACTATAGGCGCAGTATGGGTTGTAGGCTTTGTTGAAATCGATCACAATCATTTCTCCTTCCGGAATTCTCAGGTCAATATACCTGCCTCCACCATAGGTAGTTTCGCCATTTGTTAGATCAGTAAACGGCAGAAAAAGATAATCTTCATAGCCAGGATTTTTCATCAATTCTGTATTTTGATACACTGTAAGGCTGCAGGTTTTACCCTCATAAATGAACCTGACTTCCGCGTATTTTACATACACCGGCTTGCGTGTAGTGGATGTTTTCATCTTGAATTTTTTCGTCTTTTTGTATTTTGTAAAACTGGCATTTACAACCGCAGAAACATTGGACGGAAAAAAATTCAATGAGGAAAATTTTTCAAAATCTGTTGATTCAAGAGGAGAAGTTGCCAGTGTCGAATATTCTTGATTCAACTCATCCTGGAACATTTTGGTCTCAACATAGACTTCTTTTTCACGAACCAGACTGTCATAATGTGTCTGTGCATTTGAAAAACAAACGATCGTAAATAATAAACCAAATCCTGTCAATTTCTTCATAAAAATTTATTTAATGTGCTTCCAGCCAGTTTTCTCCCATTCCAACTTCTGCAACCACAGGAACATTGTTCGGAAGGGGCATTGCCAGCTGCATGTTTTCAAGAATGATAGGCTTTAAGGCTTCCACTTCTTCTCTAATCGCATCAAAAACCAATTCATCATGCACTTGTAAAACCATCTTCGATTGTAGATTTTCTTTTTTCATGGCCGCATCAATTCTTATCATCGCCAGCTTGATCATATCTGCTGCAGATCCCTGTATTGGCATATTAACAGCATTTCTCTCTGCAAAACTCCTTACTGCACCATTCTGTTCATTAATATCGGCTAGCCATCTTTTTCGTCCTAACAAGGTTTGCACATATCCATTTTGTCTCGCAAAATCAATTTGTGATTCCTTAAATTCATCAATCGATTTATATTGATTCTTATAACTGTTCAAAATATTTCCCGCTTCTTCCGAGGTGATCTTCAGGTTATCGGCTAATCCCCGCTGACCCTGTCCGTAAATGATACCGAAGTTCACGCTTTTTGCTTTATACCTCATTTCTTTGGTAACCTCAGATTCTGCTACACCAAATACTTTGGCTGCTGTGGCGGTATGGATATCGATCCCTTTTCTAAAGGCTTCACACATATTTGGATCACCACTTAACGCAGCAATGATTCTTAATTCTATTTGTGAATAGTCAGCTGATAAAAGAACATGATCGGCATCACGGGCAATAAATGCCTTCCTGATCTCTTTTCCACGTTCGGATCGCACCGGAATGTTTTGAAGATTCGGATATTGTGAACTTAAACGACCCGTAACTGCGATCGCTTGCTGAAACGTAGTATGCACTCTGCCTGTTTTTTTGTTCACCAACGCCGGTAATGCGTCCACATAGGTTGATTTGAGTTTGGTGATCTCTCTGAATTCTAAAATCTCTCTGACGATCTGATGCTCTGAAGCCATTTGGACTAAAATCTCTTCGCCGGTTGCATATTGTCCGGTCTTCGTCTTTTTTATTTTTTTCTTCCCGGGAAGTGTAAGGCTCATTTTTTCAAAAAGCACTTCTCCCAGTTGCTTAGGTGAAGCAAGGTTAAATTTTTCTCCTGCCTGTTCATATACCGCTTGTTCATGCTGATCTGCCAATATCTTTAATTGTTCAGAGTACTCCGCCAGAAATTGTTCATTGATCCGTATCCCTGCCCGCTCCATATTGCAGAGAACAGGAACCAATGGTAGCTCGACTTTCTGAAGGATATCTTCCGTTTTTACTTTTTGGACCTGTGGTACAAAAGCCTGTTTCAGTTGAAATGTTACATCGGTATCCTCATTACAATATTCCGCTACTTTTTCAACTTCAATATCCCGCATACTTTTTTGTTTTTTGCCTTTGGGACCAATAATTTCTTCCGTTGGTATAGGTGTATAATGCAAAAAAGTCTGGCTCAGATAATCCATCCCATGTCTTTGTTCAGGCTGAAATACATAATGTGCCAGCATGGTATCATACAGAGGGTCATTAATCTCGCAACCATAATTCTTCAGGATCTGCATATCGTACTTGATATTCTGCCCGATCTTTAAAATAGTTTCACTTTCGAAGATTGGTTTAAATTCAGCCAGGATCTCTGCACATTTTTCGAATTCAGCCGGCATTGGAATATAAAATGCCTGATTCTTTTTAAAACAAAACGAAAGGCCAACAATCTCAGCCACCAAAGGATCGAGCCCGGTAGTTTCTGTATCCACCGAGATCTCCGTTTGTTTTAAAAGCTCTTCTAATAATTCTTTTCTCCACAAAGGTTCAGTAACCGTGAAGTATTGATGTGGTACATCAGGTAGTTTTTTCAGATTCACAAATTCTGTTGACTCTTCTTCATCTCTTACCACCGTTTCGACAACCTCTGTTCTTACCTCAGCAGTTACTTCCATTGTTTCCTCCGTCGAAAACAGATCACCTTGTCCACCAACGGATGTTGAGGTGTTAGTCGTTTTTACGATCTGTGTTATCGACTCTCCCAGCAATCTTTCGCTCAGGGTTCTGAACTCAAGTTCTGCAAAAAGATCTTTCAATGCAGGTTTATTCCATTCCTTTACCTTGAGTTGTTCTTCGTCGAATTCAATCGGTACATCGGTAATAATGGTTGCCAATAATTTGGAAAGTTTTGCCATTTCAGCGCCTTCTTCCACCTTCTCTTTCATTTTGCCTTTCAGCTTGTCGGTATTGGCTAAAAGACCTTCAACGGAACCGAATTCTTTAATAAATTTCTGGGCTGTTTTTTCGCCTACTCCCCTTATCCCCGGAATATTATCCGCACTATCACCCATAAGTCCTAAAAGATCTATGACCTGCTCAGGATTCTCCACATCAAATTTTTTGCATACCTCCGTCACCCCTAAAACCTCATCAGGATTGCCATAGCTCCCCGGACGATACCAGAAAATATTTTCACTTACCAGCTGACCATAATCCTTATCATGGGTCATCATGTAACATTTGAATCCTTTTTTTTCTGCCTGTTTAACCAGCGTTCCAACAAGATCATCTGCTTCGTAACCATTAATAACCAGCAATGGAATATTAAATGCAGCCACCAGTTTTTCTATATAGGGCAATGATTTTTGCAGATCTTCTGGCATAGGTTCCCTATGTGCTTTATATTCTTCATAGAGGGTAGTTCTATCATCTACCTCCTCATCATCTTCCATCGGGTCGAATACAACCGCTAAATGAGTTGGCTTATGTTTTTTCAATACATCATTGAGCAAATTGGTAAAACCAAACATCGCAGATGTATTTAAACCTCTTGAATTGATCCGGGGATTTTTTATAAATGCAAAATAGGCACGATAGATCATCGCGAATCCATCTATCAGAAACAGCTTTTTTTCTTCACTCATTGTTGGTGCCCCTTATTTTTGTTAGGGTAACAAATTTAGCAAATTTAAAAGAGATTTTTGGCGCCTCCTTTTCGTCCTTCGCCGCGGCGAAGCTACTTACCTACAAACCTTCCGTAAGCCAATCAGGGCAGTGGTTCCCGGCGGCGAACCCTGGCCCAATTTAATCAGTGGTTCCCTCTTTTTTGGTAGCTACCAGTTTTTTTCCGTCCCATTTATACGTGATCTTTCCCCAGCTTTCTACATGGACAAGATCATCATCGCCATAGTAACCACTTTCCGTTTTGTTGATCAGACATCCTTTTTTACCTAAGGAATCTGCCGGGAAATAAAGATCGTTTCTCCAGAAATAGGGCGCATCAAATCCTTCATTTAAAGTAAGGGGATGAAACAAGGTTTTTCCATCCCAGAAAAAATACGCGGTTCCATTGGCTCCTCCACAATACCCGGCACTAAAACGGATGGTGAAAATATCCTTTAATCCATCAACGCCTTTTTTACCCAGACTTTCCGTTTCAAGGTAAGTCCCCAGATTACC
>JANWKQ010000038.1 GCA_025451295.1 Flavobacteriales bacterium
CAGTTTACATCATATATCGCTATCACAATATTTCCAGCTCGATGTTCATTACCAGAATGATAGGAAACATAATAATAGGTTCCATCCCATAAAACTCCTTGCGACCACTGACCGTCGCTGTTCAGATTGGTATAACCCAGATAGTTCCAGTTGGCATCATAATGGTATGAATTGAGATTGTATAAAGGAAAACTATCGAGCGTAACAATATTGTAGGTATTGTTCAATGGATTGAATATACAGCTACCTCCCCAGGACTAAAATGTTTCAGTAAGGTGTGTATCTACTGTTACCATATTCAGGTTGAGATCAAATTCAAGTTTATGCATCACGGGTGTCCAGCTATTTTGCATTGGAAAAGATGGGTAAGTTTGGGACTGTTCGTGGAATGCACCTATTACCAACCGACCATTTGTATAGTTCATCAACTGATCGGTATTTGAATCGTGACTATCAAGCGTGATCAAAGTATCATGGTCAAGTACAAAATCTTCGTTGTATTTGGAAAGCTTATACTTACCTGGAGGACCGGAGGTTAGATGATAATAATCAGTTCCAACTTGTACCATGGCAAAATCACCGGCGGAGACGTGGTTTGAAAGTGAATCATGCACTCCTGTAAAAACAAAGTTGGTATCATATTCGCGCCAGGCAAAATAACCCATCTGACCCTGTGGGTCATTAGACGTCGTATCACGACCGGCATAAACAGTATAAAATTTTTCTCTGATCGGATGGTAAAAAACTCTGCAAAACACTCCAATTGTATCTTCGTTGTTGGGTGTTAAAGGATGGTGGCTCAGAAAGGTAAGGCTGGGTTGCGCCTGTATCCATAAGTAACCAATGCAAAACAGGGTTGAGAGTATGAATTTCTTCATGGCTGCTGGTTTTATAGGTAGACGATTGAAATGAATAATGGTTTAATCCCAACCAAGCTATTCTTCCAATTGTGATTCCGTGTGGAGTTCCCCTTCACTACGTGCAACTACTGCAGTAGCCAGACAATTTCCCAATACATTCACTGAAGTACGTGCCATATCCATCAGAGCATCGATGGCTAAAATGACGCTGGCTTTAC
Source organism: Flavobacteriales bacterium (assembly GCA_025451295.1). GTDB lineage: Bacteria > Bacteroidota > Bacteroidia > CAIKAF01 > CAIKAF01 > JANWKQ01. The sequence goes on from JANWKQ010000038.1 coordinate 1,079, forward strand.
CGGGGTCCAGTCCCAATGAGGCAACAGTAGTCGCAAGGATCACAAAAGAAGCGCCTCTTACACCAGCAACGCCTTTACTGGTGAGCATTAAAATGAGACACATGGTTATCTGTTGTCCGATAGTAAGATCCACTCCACACATTTGTGCAACAAACACGGATGCTAAAGAAAGATATAAGGTGGTTCCGTCGAGATTAAAGCTATAACCGGATGGGATTACGAATGAAGCAATTTTTCCAGGCACGCCGAATTTCTGCATATTCTCCAGAGCCTTTGGTAGGGCCGCCTCGCTGCTGGCTGTTGCAAAAGCCAGTGTAACGGGCTCTGTTACCTGTTTAATGAACCGCCGGATATTAATGCGGGCCATTAAGGCAATTGGAAGTAAAACAGCTAACACAAAAACGATGAGAGCTACATATAATGTACCCACTAGCTGCAATAAGTTGACCAGGATATCTAACCCGGATTTCGCAACCGTACTGGCCAATGCTCCGAACACGGCAAAAGGAGCAGCATACATTACAATGTCGGTGAACTTGAACATGACCTCCGACAAACCTTCGCAAAACCGGAGCATGGTTTCTTTATGAACCGCATTTTTCACAAGACTCAGGCCGATAGCAAAAATGATACTGAAGACTACGATTTGTAATACTGCATTTTCGTGAATGGATTTGGCAATATTCTCAGGAAATATATCCACGATATGATCCTTCGGAGCCTTGGTTTGTTCGAGCAATTCAGCTGACTTCTTGATTTCCTGTTCTGTGGCCTCTACTTTTACACCAACCCCGGCTTTGGAAATATTAATGGCAGCCAACCCGATAAAAAGCGCAACCGTGGTAACCAGCTCAAAATAAATAATGCTTTTTAACCCCATGCGGCCTACCTGCTTCAGGTTGCTATGGCCTGCAATCCCTACCACTAAAGTTGCGAAGATGAGGGGGGCTACCAACGTTTTGATCAAACGAAGAAATATTTTCCCTAATCTTTCCGTTTCTAACGCATATGTTGGAAAATCAACGCCAAACTGAACTCCTGCAATCATAGCAAAAAATATCCACATCGATAGTTTTTTACGCGTAAAGGTGAGATAAGCAAGAACTGCAGTAAGGGAATATCTTATGACTAAAAATATGACTGGGTCAACACCCGTGTTAAGTGTTGGAAGATAGAGCATGAAGCCGACCAGACAGAACAGGCTCAGATAAACTAAATTGAATACGAGTTTATTTTTCATATCTGGCTGTTTCGGTTCATTAAATAATGATCAGCAATCACCAATGCCGCCATCGCTTCCACAATGGGTACAGCTCTGGGTAGGACACAAGGATCATGGCGCCCCTCTGCTTCAAAAAGAATACTGTCTCCCTCGGTACTTAATGTTCGCTGTGTTTTTTTGATGGTGGAAATTGCTTTAAAGGCAACCCTGAAATAAATATCCATTCCATTAGAGATACCTCCCTGGATTCCTCCACTATAATTTGTTTTAGTGAGGACCTTTCCATCTTTTTCATAAAACTCATCATTTATTTCACTGCCTTTTTTTACTACTTCATCAAATCCGAGTCCATATTCAAATCCTTTTACAGCATTAATACCCAGCATAGCATGACCTAAATCCGCATGCAGTTTATGAAAAACCGGTTCACCCAAGCCTACGGGCATATTTTGGATCACACAGGTGATGATCCCACCCAGCGAATCTCCTTCTTCTTTAGCAGCTTTAATAAGTTCAATCATTTGGTCCGCAATTTCCGCATCCGGACATCTTACCATTGACTCATCAATTTTACTTAAATCGAGTTCCTGATATTTTTTTGTGATTTTAATATTTTTTACCTGCGAAACATATGCATGAATGGTGATAGATTTTGCTGAGAGTAGTTGTTTAGCAATAGCACCGGCAACTACCCTGCATGCAGTTTCTCTGGCAGAGGCACGTCCACTTCCGCGATGATCACGGTTCCCGTATTTGGTCTTGTAGGTATAATCCGCATGGGAAGGACGAAGTATATTTTTTAATTGATCATAATCTTCACTTTTATGATCCTTATTTTGGATCATAAATCCAATGGGAACTCCGGTACTTTTATTTTCAAAGATCCCGGATAAAAACTGGACCTGATCTTCTTCTTTTCGATCCGTAGTTATAATGCTTTGTCCGGGTTTTCTTCTTCCCAATTCTTTCTGGATCTCTTTTTCATCGATTGAAAGTCCTGCAGGAAGTCCGGTCAATATTCCACCGATGGCAGGTCCGTGAGATTCGCCAAACGTGGTAAGCTGTAAAATATGTCCAAAAGTGTTTCCACTCATTTCAAGGGTAAAAATTGTATTTTTCCATGGTTTTACAAACTATTCATTCAAATATTCAGGAACAAAGCTTACATTCGATCCATATTAATGCAGGAAAATGAGTGCCATCCGTTTGTCTTTACTGGATTTCGAACAATATGATTCGCTGGAAGTGACCCTGGGATTAATTTCAGTGGGTGCCTTACTTGTGGCGGTAATCATCGGTTTTTTTTATAAAAGGGCACAAAGTAAGCGGAGTAAATAGAACCTATCTTGAGTACCTGCTATAATCAGGCCTTCCGTATTTGCTTTTTTGCTTATCCTTTGGTTTTACGAAAATATTTCTGAAAGCATTACCACTAAAACCGGCAAATGCTGCCACCAAACCCATTAACAAGCTGGCAACAATGATCAGTAAAAGGCCGTTTTGGGGAAGAAAAAACACCTTGGCCATTTTCCCGGTGAATGCCTGAGCTCCCATGGAGTAAAAATTATAGCTTGCAACAAACCAGGCCAACGCAGTGCCAAGAAACGAGGAAATGAAAGCCCCAGATCCTTTTGTCTTCACAAACAGATTAAACAGGAATGGAATGATGACAATCACCCACCATGGGAAAAATCTGAGTGCAAAAAAAGCAGCGACACCAATTAAAATCAATTTGACAATAAATTTCATCCTTTATATATAATGTTTTCTTAAAACGGAACTATCAACCTACCGCACTGCCTGGTCCTCCTAAATATCTTCCACTGGAAGATATTTTAGTCGGCCCTATTTAAAATCTGAACACTCATTTTTTTACTTACGGCTACATCTTTATTGATCCAGAAATTGAGCTCAAAATATTCGCCATTGGTCCATTTTTCCAAACCTGTCAGATAATATTTGCTGGCAGGATTTCCTGACTGCCCTCCAGGATAAACACCATAAGCTTTGATTCCGTCTTCCATACTTACAATCATTCTCCATGATGGCCCCCATCTGGCGCTGGCTGCATTTACTATATTACCGTTTCCTCCAATATTTATATTGTATTCACCGAATGGTGCAATGCGGGCAATATGCTGAACGGATGTTCCCTTCCAGTTTGCCCAGTTCAATTCTTTATTCTTTGATTTGGTTTCCCAGTTTCTCAGCTCTACGCATGCTGAACTAAAAGCATCCATGAGCAAATCTTTGGAAGTTTCTACCTTCTTTGAAAATTTGTTGTCGAAGATCTGATGATTGGGAAATCGTTTCATCAATCCTATCAACGTATAAGGTTGTGGTGTTTCAAATAGGATTGAATTCGATTGAAGTTCATCCCATACTGAAATGCTGAATGCAGAAAACCATGTTTCATATACCGCAGCACCAACACTTCCTGGATCACTTATATAATTCCATGACTTGAGTGCTTCGTAATATTTTTTATTGTCAGGTTTGATGGCTGAAACATCCAATGCTGCCAACATGGTTGGTAAACTTTCTTCGGCCTGCAGATTGTAGTTGTCATTTTGGAGTTTCATCATGTCGGTAATTGTGGCTGAGTCAAGAGAGCCAAGGACATTGTTGATCCTTCTGTTCCTGTAATGTTCAAACCGTCCATAATAGTAATAGGGATAGTTACCATCCGTTGGATGTTGATTTGCTGAGCTTACAAAATTTCTTTCAGGATTGAGCACATGTGGATTTTCTTCCTGTGGAATATATTTGTTCCATTGGTAAATACTTTTTGACCCGTCCATGATGTATTTACCCATTTGATTAAAACGAACCGGGTATTTACCCTGGTGCCACATGGCAATGTCACCACTAACGGATGCAAAGACAAAATTTTGTCCGGGACTTTCAAATCCTTTGATCGCATCCACATATTGCGCATAGTTATGAGCCCTGTTAAGCAGTAAAAATGTTTTGAGCTCATTAGAAGGGTCATGTACACTCCAGCGTATGGCCAGATCAGAACCAGTCGTGTCTGAGGAAAGTGGGCTGTTGAGTACTGGTCCGTAATGTGTAAAGATGGTTGTTTCTTTTACACTTTTCTTTCCTCTTATTTTTATTTCCTCTTCACGTGTAGTAACTGGTTTCCATTGTCCATCAAATAAATATTCTTTTTTAAGTGCATCCTTGAATTTTACTTTATAATAATCCATTACATCCTGTGTTCCATTGGTAACTCCCCAGCTAATGCTGTCATTAAAACCTATGATGATTGCTGGTGAACCAGGAATTGTAACGCCATAGGTATTATAGCCGGGTGCATTTAACTGCATTTCGAACCAGATGGATGGAAGATTTAAACCCAAATGAGGGTCATTACATAAAATGGGTCTTCCGCTTTTTGTTTTTGCTCCGCTGATGGCCCAGTTATTGGAACCAATGCCATCGATATATTTTTCTGTAACCGGCCCAACGGTATTGTAAAGACCAATGGTGCTGGGAGTATCAGGGGC
>JANWKQ010000039.1 GCA_025451295.1 Flavobacteriales bacterium
AATTGAGATAAAACCACGGACAGAGATTGATACAACATCAGTAACCACATGGGAGCTCCCATTATAGCTACGCCAACCATGGTAAAAAAAACGCGGATCAAAGATTCTCCCGGATGGTGACGATTCGCCGTGGTCGCATCCACCCCCGGATCGGTATGATGGATCTGATGGAACAACCACATCCATTTTACCTTATGCTGCAGGAAATGTGCAAGCCATGCACCAATCAGATCAAGTCCGAGCAACCCTGTGATCATAAATAACCAAACAGGCATCTTAAAAAGATAGAGTAATCCATATTGATTGGATGTTAAGTAATCACTCAACTTTAAAATAATAAAGGCAAAAGCAAAATTGACGAGGATGGTTGTGAAGGTGAAAAACAAATTAACACCTGCATGTTTCCATCGGTTAAAAGCAAAACGAACCATCGGGATAATACTCTCGATGGAAAAGAAAAAAGTGAGTCCACCCAGTAGAATAATGGTTCGATGGTGTGGAGGGATCTCCGCGAAATATTTAATAATTTCCTCCATTATCCCGATTTGAGTATAAATTTACAAAAAAGAACTGCCTGCCGTTCGGAGGATACCATTTTTATAAGACATTGGCCTGTTTTTTCATAGAATTTTGTATATTTGAATAAACCCAATTAAAGATGAAAAGACCCTCATTTTTCGTCCTGTTAATTTTTCTTTTCAGCTGTGGAGGCCCACAGATCGATATTCATTCTCCTATAGAAGAGCAAAGTTATGGAAGCGAAGGTTTTGTAATTTCAGCCACGATTTCAGATGATGATGGTATCCGAAGTTGTGGTTATATCGCCCATCATGATGGATATATGAAAACGGAGATCTTTATGCTTGACAGTACGATGCCTACCAATTATGAGTTAGGTGGGGCTACTTATATGACATCCATGAACACAGGTGATCCGATGTTTGTTACAATTGTAGCAGAAGATGCCATGGGAACCTCCACCACAAAAAAAATAACTGTCTATAAAAATTAATAGGATCGTGAAGAGAATTTCCGTTTTTATCTTGTTGATCCTGTTGGTTGCTTGTAGTGAACCGGAAATTACTATTCAATCTCCAACAGAAGGACAAACCTACGGCACCGAATTTTACATCTACATAGATGCAACCATAACGGATCCGGATGGAGTAAAGCGGGTAAGTTATAAGATTTACGGAAATAACGTTGATTTTTCCCCTGCTGGCTTGCCAACTACGTATGAATTACATGATAATCAATCCATGCAAGCTCTTTCACCAGGCTATCCGGTTGAGATCATCATCGAAGCCGAGGACAATGCCGGACATATCGGCACGAAGAAAGTTACCGTTAATCATAATTAAGAAACGGGTGGCCAATAAAAATTACTTTCCTGTTGCAAAAGGTAATTCCTGGACCTATAAAATGAAGGATGGGCAAACTTATACGAATTTGATCACAGAGGTAAATGGAAATGAATTTGTTGCTACCAACGACTTTGCAAAGGGAATAAAATCATCAACAAGTAAAATTGAGAACGACTGGCTTATGTCGGATGTTTATGGTGGTGGCAAAATGCAACAAATCCTAAAATTGGATGGACAACCAGGTGATACCTGGGAAGTTTCATTCCATGCACATGATCTCGACAGTGCCACTATCTATACCGTAAAAGAAATAAGAGCTTTCATAACAGTTGAAGAAGAAGATTATGAAAACATCCTGATTGTTGAAGCTACCAATACAACCACGATTCGCGGTAAATTTATTAAGATGGACCATGTTACCACCTATTACTATGCCGCAGATGTTGGACTTATCTTATCTACACTTTTTAAGGATGGCGAAATTCGTTTTAGGGATGCTTTGATATCGTATACCTTGCATTAATGTATCGGATCATCTCAACAACCCCTTCGATGGTACACTCACCAACGCATTTTCAGCAAGACCTTCTTTGGTAAAGATTTCATTGGCTGCAATGGCCCCACTTGTATAAGCAGCTTCCATCAACATCGTACAGTTTTCCATTTTTACCCAATCACCTGCTAAATATAAATTGGGGATTTCGGAAGTGATTGTCGGACGATTCGCATGCAAGCCCACATGAAAAGCCGCAAAATCCTGCTTATGTTGAAAATAGGAATGTACAATGGTCAGATCTTTCAATTCCGGCATATAATAGAAGAACTCCTTTATCAACTGTGCCTTTATTTTTTCTTCTGTATCCAGATGATCGGGTAATGCATAACAATGCAATTCAAAAACCCCCCCTCCATGTTGTTTACTCCAGGCTGTGGAAGTTTTTTCCATTTTGTGATAGAGTGTGATCGAATCCAAACATTCCTGCCGATCCGTAAAAATAAAAAAGGGAAGATCAGTGTCCTTCTCGAAGGTATCGGTCCAGATGCGTAACACAGCATACCGGTCTGAATTACCGAGTTTCTCTATTTTTTTATTGAAATCAGAATATTGCTGCAACGATGGACTGTTTTCGATCAGTGGTTTGACATGTTTTACATCGGTTGCCAGAATACAATAATCGAATTCCTTTCCATTGATCAAATATCCATCCGGTTTTTTGTCGATCTTGTTAACCGACGAATTCAATTTGATTTCTACTGCGTGTTTTTCCATAAAATCTCTCCATGGTTTTTCGAATGTAATGGAGAAATCATCATTGAGTACATCATATAACAACCCATCTTCATTGCTCAGAAAATAAAAATGAAATCCTTTCATGAGTTCCGCCATACTCATTTTATGAGGTTCGCTAAAAAAAGCCCTGGCAAAGGTGTTGAACATGAGTTTCATTCGTTTTGGCATCATCGTCCGCTTCGCATAATGCTCAAAACTCTCTTTATCGTATTTTCTATAGGTCTTTTGCAGATCAAACCTCAGCAAGGCCAAAAACGGAATACTGAACGGATTCATCAAGGTGAGATAATTGAATACCCCAAATTTCCGCATGCTTAATACATTCAACCCTGGAGTAGGATCTAGATTTTTGAAACCCTGACGTGTTTTGTTCTCAAATAATACGACATAATCGTCAATCGGGATCAGATGTTGGAAATTGCCCAACTTATCCTTCATGAAATTCCTGAGATTATGATATTGTCTGAAAAAAGCATGAAATCCATGTTCCACCTGTAGTTTTTCTCCGTTCGATTCAAAATTCCAGGAGCCTACCTTACCACCAAGAAAATTTTCTTTTTCAAACAAGGTTACGCTAAATCCTCTCTCTGCCAGGTTGGCGGCTGCACTCAGGCCGGCAATTCCACCACCTACAACGGCAGCTGATCTCTTAACCGATAATTTTTCCGGTAAATTTTTCCCGGGAATATTTAGCGGAACTAAATAATTATTGAATTTCTTCCGGATCTTTTTTCTCAGCCAGTTCTTCATGATCTTCTATGAATCATCCCGGTGATTGTTCAGATTCCGGTTCCACAACTTTGTAAATTCAAAGGTTACCTCATCACTTTTGATGAGCAGATCACGTTTACCCGTTTTTGTCTTGGTCGATTTGTTATTTTCCAGAAAAACGAGGTCTTCTTCCACAATCGTATTGCTTTTTTTAAGCATCATCGATTTTGCAAAGAAATTCATGGGGAATTGGGTAAGTATTTTTTTCCAGCAGGTAATTTGTAACATGCAAACCTTGTTTTCATCCACCTGATAAAAATGTTCATAGATCACCATGCGTCGTTTTCGGAAGTTAATATCCAGTTTACTTGTTCCAGGGAACCAGAAACCGATCTTTGTTGTAATTTCCTTATCACGTCCAAAATAAAATTTCTCCCAAAAGGTTCCTTCGTTATGGCGATTATATTCTCCTGTTAAATAAGTATCCTGTACGTCCAGGTGAAAATCCACTTTTTCTCCATGCAAATTTCCCATGAAAGTTCCGATGCTGTCGCGATGCACATGATTGATATGATACGCATCGATGAGACTCTCCGCTACCAGTTGAAGATCCGCATCCAGGTAATGATAATTATATACCCTTGGATATTCATCCATTTCTACCATAGGTGGAATAGGAGTGGAGTTTTTCATTTTTTCATCACCTATCCATACCCAAATGGCTTTGTGTTTGATGATCGCATAGTATTTTTCTACCCTGGCTGTTTTTGGGATCTCTTCCCCTTCGGGAAATGATGGAATATGTACACATTCGCCATTGATATTATATTCCCAGCCATGATAGGCACATTTAAGACAATCATCTTTTATGTAGCCGAGTGATAAATTTACATTGCGATGACAACAACGGTCTTCAATAATGCCGATCTCTCCTTTTTTATTTTGAAAGATCACGATATCCCTTCCCACAATCTTCCGCTTGAGTGGATTTTGTATTTTCAGCTCTTCCGGCAGGCAAGCAAGATACCATTGATTGAGGATCATGGATCAAAGGTAGCAATTTATAAATTTTGAACCACATAGATACATAACCCTATGTATCTATGTGGTTCAGTAAAAAACAAAAACAAGGGAAGCAGCCCACCTCCCTTGTTTTCAACATAACCCTATACGTCAGGTATAGAGAAAATTTTACATATTCAATTGGTCGATCACATCTTTTAATTGTTCCTTGGTAACCTCCCGATAGGCAAATGCCTCCACCGGTTTTCCGGTAACCATATCCTGTATGCCAATATAGATCTTACCACCTTTGAATTGCATACCGATCAACGTTGCTTCCATTCCATTTGGCAGATTATAAAATTCAAATCCGCCGTTGATCTCAGAAGCCTGCATGATCGCATTGATTTTTTTGAAGACCAGTTTAAAATCCACATCGCCTTCTGTATCTGCATGCACCGTCATATTTGCCTTAGGAGCACTCCGGTCCAGAAAACGATCACAATTGATCCACCCAAGCGAATTAGATGCGAAGGCATATACCTGGGCTTCCTGTAATTCTTTGCTTTTTGCATTGGTCTTGATCACATTGGCATTTTCCTCTATCCGTTGCAATCGCTGATATTCTTTTATATCCACTTTTGCCCTCCGATTACGTAAACGAACCGGAATAGTAACGGTGGATTCCACTTTTATTTTATCCATTTTGGCCGGTTGCCATTTTCTTAACTTCTCCAACATCGGCACAATGGCCTTTTCAACCGATTCTTTTTCGATACTACTGTATTGGATATCCATCAGCTTCCCTTTATCACTGATCTTCATTTCAAAATAAACCATCTCTTTATATTTAAAGAACCTTTCTTTTTTTGGAAGCTTATATTTTTCTTTCAGGATCTTATTAAAGTCGTCAAGATTCAATTTAGGTCTTGCATTGGTCTTTTTATTATCGCCTCCTAATGTTTTATAGTTGGAGGTATAAGGGGTCCAGTTCATGTTTTTGTTATTCTCATCCCGCTTTCCTCCGAAAATGTCCATATCGTTTTTCTTTTCCTTGCCAATAGGAAAACCAATGAGAATATCTTTGCCTTTTTTGAGCTTCACTTCCTTTCCATTCGCTTTGGCTTCGATAAAGACGGTTCCACCTGATTCGAGCAGACCATCTTCGGTCATGGTATTGAGGTTGCCATGCAACATGGAGCTGATGCCGTAATATTCCTGTACATCAATACTCACCGTTGCGTTTTCTTCTCCTTCCGGTAATTCAAAAGCCAGTGCCGGAATATAAATGGCGGTTCCCTCTTTACAATAGATCAATACATCTTCTTCCACATTGATAGGAAAATTTTGTTTGGGTTTGTCGATGCTGGTGAAGAGATCATCGAGTGAACGGATCACTGCATTGTTGTTTGACTGACGATCAGTGGTTGTGGTATTCACTTCAAAATCCGAAGGCATATAGCTTTCCTGAACGGTTGACTTTACTTCCTCAGATTGTACAACTACGACCTGTTTAATTTCTTTTGTTTGTCTTGTTTTCTTTTTTGTGTTGGTGATGGATGTTTTTTTGGTGGTGGATATACTGTTTCCTTTGAGAGTGAGAAGACGCTGATGGCCTTTGGTGATGGAGTGTGTACTGAGGATGCTGGCGGGATTGCTAACGCGGTTGGAGTTGCAAGCCCAGGTAATAGCTACAATGGCAGCTATCATCCATAGGTGTTTACTTTTCATAAATGGTGAAATTTGAGGAAAAGTCTAAAGCATGTAGGTGAATTTTAAATAATAACTGAAAGCGACGAACATTTATTGCATAAATCATCCCATAGAATGAACGAGATCATACTTAGGGGTGAGATTTTTTGAACCAGTTTTGGAATAAGGGTTATATTAGCATATGAAATACATTTTTATTCTTATTCCACTATTTCAAGGTTATCTTTCTGCCCAATCGCTGGAATCGTTGTATAGTTATACCGAAAGTGATTATTACGATGATAATACACAAACCAGAAGGGCTTCCAAATGTGATTGTGATTTTCATCAGCAATCACTTACACTGAAAAAGAATGGACATTTTATATTGGTATCTCAGGAAGGCCGCCTGTCTCCGGAAACTTCTTATGAATATGGGACCTGGGAGAAAAAAAATAACCAGCTAATCCTAACCGTTACCAAAACGAAAGGCAGCACGATCAAAATATCCTTAAAAGGAGAAAAATTGAAAATGGAACCCTATACAAAATCATTTACGATCCTGGATCATCGTATTTCTGATGGGTATCATGACTGGACAGGTCGTTTTGATCCGACCATCTTAATAAAATAATTTATAAAAATCTATTCTTCAGGCTGTTGAATTCATGTCAATATTTTGAGCAAATATGATAAATCGCTATATTCGTATCTCCTTAACGCCTTAAATCGGGTCTATATATGTTAAGAAAGAGCTGTAGCGTTTGTTGCGGCTCTTTTTTTTTGGTGACATACTGGCTTTATTAGACATTCCAATTTCAGCGAAGTACGAATAAATATATACGAACCTACGAACAGACTCTATTCAGAGCTCGCAGGTTCGTAAAAAGTTCGTACTTCGTTGAAGACTTAACGGTCTGTTGGCTTCATGAATGCAGCTCTTGCCCAAACTGAAGCATATACCCATTGTTATCATAGATCGCAAAATCCCGCATCCCATAGTCAAAGTTTTCGATCTTGTAACAGATCTTCGTCTTGTCTTTTAATTGTTCCCATAGTCCATCCACATCATCGGTATTGAAATAAAACGATCCGGTATATTTGGGTCCGTCAAAAGGAGTATGTTCATTGGGTTTGGTCAGCATAATGCCTACGGCATCTTTGCTCAACGAGGCCCATCCCCATTCTTCACTGTATTCCGTGCAGGTAAAGCCAAGGACCTCGGTATAAAATTGAATGGTTTCTTTCATTTCGTTGGTCCAGATCATCGGGGTTAATGCTTCCAGCTTCATATTGATTTTTTTTGTAAATTTATTTTTTAAACCTGAGTATGAAAATAAAATTTCTGTCCATTTTTATTTTGTTTTTTCCAGGTCTTGCATTTTCGCAGGTGAACATTGATTTATCAGAATTTCCCAAGGCATGCTATACCCAGGGACCTTCTATGATCAACCCATGGAGTATGGGGGATCTCGTGCAGGTGGTTTATTGTTCCATTGAAAATGGTCAACCAGAGATCAAAAGCCATGCTGTTGTGGAGGTTACCCTCGTCGACAGTGTTCCCACGTATATTTTATTCCCATTAGGAGGCACCGAAACGGATATATTTATTTATCCAATAGAAAAAACGGAAGATGGAAGCATATTGCCGGATCACGATCACCTGCTTCTAAAAAAAATCATCTGGATGGGAAACGACCGAAGGGACCAGGTGCTGCAATTAAATGAACTAAAAAAAGGGATCTATTATGTCGACTATGGTTCCTGCGGACATAGCACCAGTTATTTATTGCATATAAAATAATTTTATGAGGGAGAAATGCTTTATTGGTTTTATTTTATTCCTGTTCATATCGAACATTGCCAATGCGCAAACCAATGATGTTTCTTTTTTACCCAAAGCCAATGCCGAACAAAAGGATACCTTCGCTAATCGCTGGGGTAGCATGTGGAATGCCATTTATGTTGACTCAAGGATCAATTTGGATGGAGAAATAATGCATGAAACTTCATTGATCACAGCGGAGCTAAAGGAAGGATTGGCCACCTATATCGTTTTTCCATCGGGTGGGTCTGGGAATGATGTATACTTTTATCCGATCACCTATTGTGGACAGGATAAGATTGAATATGACTGGAACAAAAAATTAAAGCTGATCACGTTCAATGGAATGGCATCTGATAAAGAAAGATCCGTTTTATTGAATGATCTCCAACCGGGATTGTATATGGTAAAATATCAATCCTGTCATTTCGGTATGGGTTGGGTACTGGAAATAAAGATCGCTGGAGGCGCACCCTAGAAATACTTTTATAAAACAAAAATACCCGCCAGCAAAGCATAGCGGATATTTGAATATTTAAAGGGAAAAACGTTTTATTTACAGGTGGTCTTTGTATACGTCTTACTAAAAACCGCTTTTGTAGGATCTTTATACACAAATTTATCTCCCTTCTCAATCATTTCTCCCACTTTTTCCAACAATTTATCTCCCTGGATCACATAAACAGTTTCGTCTGTTTGGGTATATCCTTCGATCGTAAATGTATAATCCACAAATAAGGTATCACCTTTTTTCGTACCGGCAATATCACCCGATGCGGCATCTACATTCGCCCCATCCTGTAATCTTTCTTCAGAAATGCTACCACTCACCTGGTCACCTTTGATGGTGAGCTGGATCACGGTGTTCATATCCATTTTTACTTTTTGGTCGGTAAAACTTTCTTTTAATTCAAAACACATGGTTTGGTCCATGGAAGCATCCTGTACACCGGTTGTATCTTTTTTCGAGGTGTCTTTGGTGTCGGGGGTAGATTTTTTGTTGCCGCAGCTTGCTAAAACAAGCATGACAATCAGCAAGAGTCTTGTTCTCATTTTTATAGATTTAGTTTTGTGGAACAAATGTAAAGATTTTTGCCACCAAATACCCAAATTTTACCCCATGATCTACGTCGAAGTGGATTTTGGGCCTTTGGGTCCAAAATGTTTATAGAAAATCATGAACCAGACATGATAGTGTGCCTTTAGGTACACAACAGATTTGCACATCCGAATATTTATTTATATTAAAAATCAGGAAATTCATCATAGACAAAAAACATTCATAGAAGAATATACCCAATTCTTGAATAAATTTCAGATTCCATTTGACGAACGATATGTATTTAAACCCGTGGAATATTAACATGTTGTCCCTAAAGGGACAATGGAGTATTAAGACGCAGAGTTCTCCTGCGTCTTAATACTCCGCGGTGAAAAAAAATAATAGGCTGTTAGGCAGAAACAATCTCTCTCGATGATCCCACCAGCGTTAGTAATTCCTGTTTGGGAGGAGATTCCAATCCGCCTGCTTTCAACTGCTCCTGGAAGGTTTTAAAGGAAGCCAATTCATTCAGAATCTTCTGGTCATCGTCCGACAAGAAAAAAGCAGTATGGATAAACGTCTTGTTGTCTGCCGAGAGACAGGCACGATAATCAATACCTGGATGATTGAGCTTTTGCAGATCAGTCATTACATTTTTAATGTTGGCCTGATTTTGCTCAGTGTATTCTGCTTTTGTTGTATAGGTAACTTGAACTGTTTTCATTTTCGGATTTTTATGTTTAAATTATTTAGCATTCATAATAGTTTCAGCTTCTTTTTTTAAATCATTGGCGAATTTTTCAAACGATTCGTCAAATGGTGGGATCATTTTTGCAAACAAAGGAAACATAAAACCACCGATCTTCTCCGTCATGGAAAATTTCATGGTCCCGTTTCCATTATTAGTAAGTGTATATACTCGCTTTCCCATGCCATCACCCCAAACCAATTTTTTCTCTGCTTCCACTTCCTTTACTTTTAGTTTAAAGGTTCGCTTGGCATCCAGGATCGATTTCAATTTGATTTGTTCACCCAAGGCAATGTTCCCTTCGATAGAAGTAACCGTTGAATTCCATCTTGGATAATCGGATGCCTTGGTTAATAATGCCCATACAATCGATGGGTCTGCTTTTATTTCGATGCTAACAGATGTTTCTCTGGAAAA
>JANWKQ010000040.1 GCA_025451295.1 Flavobacteriales bacterium
AACCAGGATTTTATTTCCCTCCATTTAATTATTCCCCAAAGAAACAGACCTAACAAAACGTACGACATTAATTGATAAAGCACCACCATCCATGCTGGATTCCAGGCATAAATAGTTTTATCAAAAACATTCCATCTATATGGACTACATGAAAATGTTGGGCCGCTTGGAATAACCTGTTGCATCATCGGATAAATGCATTGTGCTACAATAGATGGTAAAAATCCCGTAATAAAAAATACCATTTGCGTAAGGAATAATTTTTTATACCTGATACCCGTAAAAACAAAATAAGGTAGCATCAATATGGCGGTTAGTTTTACCTGTATAGCCAGCGCCAAAGTCAGGAACGCCCAAGTTGGTCTTTTGCGTAATAAACATAAGGCGCCAATCATAAAAAGACTTTGCAAAGGTTCAAACTGCCCCTCATGAGAAACCCACCAGACAGATACCGGGGAAATCCAAAATAAAAATGCTAATAACCGGTCCTTACTGTATTTATAGATCAACAATGTATTGAAAGCTTCAATAATGGTCAACGCCAGTTTCGCAAAAAAAAGTGTCGGAGAAATCTTCGCGATCAGCATGAAAAATAAAAAGGTCAGAATAGGATAATTATATTTCACGTCTGACCATGCAACCCACTCCCATTTCGGATCAAGTTCAGATAGGGTTTTACCAGCAGTATCGATCCCATGTTGATTCGCATAGAGTCCATGATATATATGTCTTGGAAGATCACCGGTATTGATCGGAAGCTGTGTGCAATAAAAAAAACGTAAGGCACCAATGCCAACAAAAAGCAGAACAAAAATGAAAGTCCAGATTGCTTTTTTATTCACGAAAGGATAAATTTAATTTCCGATCTACAATGTAATAATAATAAATGATATCATATAGACTAAATCTATTGGCTAGGTCTTGGCTTAATTCTTAAAATCATTCATCAACTTCTGCAATTCGAACAGTTCATCACGAAGTTTTGCTGCTTCAATAAAATCCAGATCCTTGGCTGCAGTTTCCATTTGCTTACGGGTACGATCAATCAGCTTTTGTACATCCGTTTTACTCCGGTAGTTCACTTTCTCTTCCGCCGCCATGCTAATCTCATCCGGCTCTATATATTCTTTGCTTCGATCACCAAATTTCTTTCCTGCCACCTGTGTCTGTCGCAGAATTTCTTCTTTATTTTTTACCAATGCCCTGGGCGACAATCCATGTTTTAAATTATAGGCAATCTGTTTTTCACGACGACGATCGGTTTCTTCAATTGCCTTCGCCATGCTGTCCGTTATCTTATCTGCGTACATGATCACCAATCCGTTTACATTTCTTGCCGCACGACCAATCGTCTGAATCAACGATCGCTGGTTTCTTAAGAATCCTTCTTTATCCGCATCCAGGATAGCCACCAACGAAACTTCCGGAAGATCCAATCCTTCTCTCAATAAATTTACACCGATCAATACATCAAAAATCCCGAGTCTAAGATCCCGTAAAATCTCCACCCTTTCCAATGTGTCGACTTCACTATGAATATACCGACAACGGATATGCAGTTTCTGCATATATTTATTCAACTCCTCCGCCATCCGTTTGGTAAGCGTAGTTACCAAAACCCGTTCATCCTTTACGGATCTTTTTTGAATTTCATCCAGCAGATCATCGATCTGGTTCACACTGGGTCTTACTTCGATCATCGGATCCAACAATCCGGTTGGACGGATCACCTGTTCTACAAAAACACCTTCACTTTGTTGCAATTCATAATCACCCGGAGTTGCACTTACATACACTGCCTGATTCAACATCGATTCGAACTCTTCGAACTTTAAAGGTCGGTTATCCAATGCTGCTGACAAACGGAAACCATAATCCACCAGGTTTGTTTTTCTCAAACGGTCGCCATTATACATGGCCCTGAGCTGGGGCATGGTTACATGACTTTCATCAATGATCATCAACCAGTCTTCCGGAAAATAATCCAATAAACAGAAAGGCCTTGAACCCTGACTACGTCCATCAAAATAACGTGAATAATTTTCGATACCAGAGCAATAACCGAGTTCACGGATCATTTCCATATCATGTTCCACTCTTTGCTCGAGTCTTTTTGCCTCCAGGTGTTTCCCATTCGTCTTAAAGAATTCTACCTGAGCCACCATATCATCCTGTATATGAACAATCGCATTTTTTAATCTTTCCTTGGTGGTTACAAACAGATTGGCTGGATTGATCACAAAATTTTCCAATGGTTGAATCGTCTTTCCACTAAACGGATCAATCAATTCAATTTCCTCGATTTCATCGCCCCAGAACATAATGCGAACCGCATTATCCGCATAAGCCAGAAATATATCCACCGAATCCCCTACTACCCGAAAGGTTCCTCTTTTAAATTCTGTTTCGGTCCGGTAGTATAAAGCTTCAATGAGTTTATATAAAAACTGATTGCGGCTGATGATATCCCCCTTTTTTATTCTTACGGTCTGCTCATAAAAATCCGATGGATTTCCCATACCATAAATACAGGATACAGAGGATACCACTAAAATATCTCTTCTGCCGGAAAGCAATGCCGAAGAAGTGCTTAGTCGGAGTTTTTCTATTTCCTCATTTACACTTAAATCTTTTTCTATATAAGTATCCGATGAGGGAATATAGGCTTCGGGCTGATAATAATCGTAGTAGGAAACAAAATACTCCACAGCATTTTGCGGAAAGAACTGTTTGAATTCTCCATATAACTGAGCCGCCAGCGTTTTGTTATGACTGAGTACCAAGGTAGGTTTCTGCACCTGCTGGACCAGGTTGGCCACTGTAAAGGTCTTACCTGTTCCGGTAGCACCCAATAAGGTCTGATAAGGCACTTTATTATTGACCCCTTCCACCAGCTGGCGGATGGCCTCAGGCTGATCGCCGGTAGGCTCAAAAGGGGCTTCCAGTTTAAATATCATACTAAATTCCTATCCCTAAATTTCTAAAGATTTTCCTTGCAAAATTAGCATAAATGGCCTTCCTTTGCATTATATGGACGGGCTTCATAAAGAAAAATATAAGGGACTTCCACTGGCACTCAAGCATAAAGTGGTTGAAGAAATGGGCGACTATCTTATGCGTCGCCGTCACCTTACCTTCAATGTTGAACTCTTTGAATTGAAAGACTTCTATGTGGAAGTTGGCAGATCAATGGCTACGAACCAGATCTACTGGATAGAATGTCCGGACAACGAATATGTTTACGATAAGTATTTGCAAAATCTAAAGATCGAAGAGCTATTTTAAATAGCGATCCACCTAACTTTTATTTCAAAAATTTAGTTCGCTTCTCATATTGAGAAAGGAATTCGATGTATCCAGAATTCTAAAATGCTGTCATGCAGCTATTTAAAACCATGGCATATTCATGGATATATAGGTTATGGAATATAAAACCCATAAAATATGAAAACGTTTTTTTTGATAGAATCAGAATTGGTCGGGCAGATTACGATAGTGGCACTAGGAATTCTTTATGCAGGAGCACTGGTGACAAATGTATTTTTGAATTTGGCTTGGTAAACAAACCCGTTATATTGACATAGATTTTTGCTTGTTCCGTAACTCAGAGTCCAGATGATACAGTGATGTTGAACGGATATGATGATCGGTTGAGTAAATAAGGGACAGTTCAGTCAATGAGCTGTCCTTTTTATTTAGTAATCGGTAAATGGTAATTAGTAATTGCGGAAATTAGGAATTCCATATCTTCCAGCTTTCGTCAGCCTGTATCTGCACCATCTCCAATCCGTTCTTAATAACTGCCCCCTGGGTCTCTGCCATTTGTAAAAAAATTGTTTTTTCAGGATTGTAGATCAAATCATAACAAAGATGTTGGGAACCAAGTGAATCAAAAGGAATAGGAACGGCTTCCTTATCTTTTGGAAACATACCAACTGGTGTGGTATTAATGATCAGAAGATTTTTTTTCACCAGTTCATCATTCAGATCCTGAAAAGTAAGTGTGGCCCCTTTATCCAGTGTCCGACTTACAATGTCATAACTGATGCCAAGCTTTTTCAAAACATGGATCACCGCTGCTGAAGCACCACCGTTTCCCAAAACCAATGCGCCCTGATGATGAGGTTTGAGAAGCGGACTAATACTTTTTTCAAAACCTATGATATCCGTATTATAACCGAAAAATTTGCCATCAATGATCTTAATACAATTGCAGGATTCGAGTCCTACCGGAATTCTGGCGATGGAATTGAGTCTTCTTAAAACCTGTTGCTTATAAGGGATGGTCACATTCAATCCTTCCAGTTCCGGATTCTCTTTTAATATCGGAATGAGATCATCCAGGCTGGGTATCGGAAATAATTCATAAGAACAATCCGGCATTTTTTCCTTTTCAAATTTTTCGGTAAAATATTTTTTTGAAAAAGAATGTTCGAGTGGATTACCTATAAGTCCGAATTTTCTCATGGTTTTGGTGATTTTCGTTTATTCAAATATCCCTTAATTAATTGATAAAGCATTGGAGTAATCGAAATAAAAATGATCCCCAGGGCTACTTTTTCTATATTTTCCTTAAACCAAGGTATATAACCCAAAAAATAACCTGCAAAAGTCATGGAGCCAATCCATATAAATCCGCCTAAAATATCGAAGGATAAAAATTTTCTATATTTCATTTCGGCAATTCCCGCTACAAATGGTGCAAATGTTCTAACGATTGGAACAAACCTGGCCATAATAATAGTTTTGGGACCATGCTTATCATAAAATTCGTTGGTCTTATCCAGATATTTTTGCTTTACGAGGGTCTTTCCCCTTATTTTAAATTTCAACACACCTAACCCTAATTTTCTTCCGATCAGATAATTCGTATTATCTCCAAGAACCGCGGCAGCAAAAAGCAAAAAGAAAAGAACGGCAATATTCAAATGACCGGCTCTTGCAAACAATCCTGCGGTAAATAATAAAGAATCTCCGGGTAAAAATGGCATCACTACAAGGCCCGTTTCAATAAATATCACCAGGAAAAGGATTACATAGATCATGGTCCCGTATTGGGCAAAGATCCATTCAAAATCTAAATGAATAATGTGTTTAAAAAGTTCAATCATGGTTAAGGAGTAGGAATACAAATTAATATTTAGGAACTGTTGGATCTATTTCGTCCGACCAGGCCAGAATACCTCCTTTAAGATTATATAAATTATCAAAACCCTGGGCTGTGAGCATTTGTACAATGGTCCCACTTCTGCCACCGGCTTTACAGTGGATCACTACTTTCTTATTCTTAGAAATTTTTTCCAGGTTTTCCATTACCACTCCCATCGGAATTAATTCTCCCCCGATATTACAATGATCAAATTCCATTTCTTCTCTTACATCAATGAGTTGAAAATCTTCTTTTTTATCCATCATTTCTTTCAACTCCTTCACGGTAACTTCTTTCATGCGACGTTTGAATATTAAATTAAACAGTTTCCTTTTCATCCTGTGCCTGATCGGAAGGCTCTTTTTCGTCATCTTTATATTCCGGGATCCAACCTTGTGCAACCTCTTTTGGAAGGAACGTAAAAAAAGTATCTCCTCTCAAACCCAGTCGAAGTGTTTCCAATGGGATCACTTCTTCAGGGGCAATGTTCCCAAGATTTACTTCGGACCCCAATAATTTGATCCAATATACCTGCTGGGATTTAATAGGTGCTTCCCAGATAATATCTTCAGGTTTGATCTTGTTTAGAATTTTATTGATCAGACTTACGTGAGCTTTGCCACTTGGACGGTAA
>JANWKQ010000041.1 GCA_025451295.1 Flavobacteriales bacterium
GAATGAACTTGAGTGGACAACATCCACGGAGATAAACAATGATTATTTTACCTTGGAATTCAGTTCTGATGGAAACAACTGGGAATTTCTTAATAACATCGATGGAGCCGGATATTCGAATGAGACTCAAACATATACGGTTTCACATGATTCTCCTTATAAACTTACTTATTACAGATTGACCCAAACGGATTACGACGGCGAATCCAAATCATATGATCCAATTGCAATTGAACAGCATGGGGAGGATGAATTATCACTGGTTGCCTATCCAAATCCGGCGACAGAATATGTGATCATCGAATCCTTTTCTCAAACTCCGATTGCATTTGAACTCACAGATGAAACAGGAAGGGTTGTACATCGCATTTCGAATCCAAGTTCCAAGTTTACCCTGGATGTAAGTTTTCTTGAGAATGGGGTTTATTTCGCTTCATCACATTTTGAAGATGGAGTGAAGACGGTTAAATTCATCAAAAGATAAATTTCCCCTCTACTGTATTTTTACCTTTAGTTTTAATCTGGAGAAATCCCTCATCAATTTGAATGCATCCTGCAAAGCATGCAAATCATTCACCGACGTATAATCCTCCATGATTTCCCAAACTATTTTTAATCCATATTGGTTGTCCGCAAGTTTGATCAACCTGCTTGAAAAAAACAATCCACCGGTCAGCATTTCATGGTTGTAGCTTTCCATATCCTGGATGCTTACCAGCTGATCGAAGTTTAATTCAATATCGAATTCTTCTTTTCCCTGGAAATCATGTCGGAAGGGTGCTTTGAAATAGTTGGTATCGAGCATTTCATAATGCATAAAGATGAGATCCGCCAGATCAATCACATATTCTCCATCAATCGTAGAAAAAACATTTTTCGATGTGGGTACATTCAAACTAAACAGGTGCGCAAACGGTGATTTTTTTTGTGAAGAGATCAACTTTATTTCCGTTTCCGGATTTTTTTTGCAAAGGTCTGCATAATAAGTGGAGGAAATCGTTGAATCCATCCATCCATATTGATAGTATCCTCGGGTAATTGTAGAAAATTGACCGCTTAACGAAACTTCTGATTGAATAGCCGTTTTGAGATCCGCTAACGATATATTTACCGAAGCCTTTACCTTTTTTTTGTTGAGATTATACGGCAAAGGATTTATATACATTACCGGATATTGAATTAAATAAATTTCGTTGTCGTAGATCTTTCTTGGAACCGTTTGTGGCACCAGAAATTGATTTTCACCGGTAAAATAAAAAGGAACCTCATTTGCATACCATCCGAACCGATGACTTTTTGGAAAAAACACATAGGGCACCGAATCACGATCAAACATCCAATATGCTACATGATCCCGATACAATGGACTCACCTGAGAGGTATCGATGCAAAATATTCTCCTGTCCTGTAAATGTGATCGGTAATATGGCTCGTTGATCCGATCGATCATCTGGTAATAGAAAGATGTTTTGAAGGCTTCACGAAAAATCCCGTTTTGGAGATAGGTACCTATATCCGGAAATCCATGTTCTTCATGAATAAAATAATTGAAATCATTTTTATAACCCAGTTTATCGGCTACATATTCCTGAATAAAACTCATGAAGTGGGCTCCATCCATTGTATCCGGTGCCATTTTCCTCAATTTCTGATAGAACAAGGTAGTTTTGTAAGATTGATCGTCGTAGGTTTCCCATGATCTCGCTTCACCCGGATCAATTCGGGTGACGGATTTGTATAATACATCTTCCCATGTTAGGGTATCAATCACAGTAGTACCAAAAATTTTCGTTGACGCTTCAGTTGTCTTGTCCAGGAACATTTCAACTTTTGGCAACCCGTAGACTTTGGTTGGCATATCAGGATCTACCGGATCCAAATCTTCGTAAACGATGAGATGGGTTTTATCATCGACCGATTTCTCATATGATTTTAGATTGGCTACCAAAGAATTTGAATATACATTCACTCTTCCCAGGTAAGCATTGTTGATCGTAATATAAGCTTCCTGTTTTGGGATCCTTTCATTCAGATAATAGTGAAAGATATAAAGAGGCCATTCATGGCTGATGATCACTTCCAGTTGATCCCCCGGTTCGAGGTTTCTTACATAAAAATAGTGTACATAAAATGGCAGCAGACTTTCTCCGATCCGTTCTTCTCTTCTATAAGCCACTTCATCCAATACTGCTTTTACAAACTCACCATTCCTGATGATACGGGCATCAAAAAAATTGATCTTTCCAAGAAGTAGTTTAGGAAAACTGGCTGAGTCAGCTTTATGGTTATTTTCCAGGTTGGCCAGATGAGGATCCATTACAATGGGCACCCTGAACAGGTTGTACTTATCAATGGCAGCCTGCGTGTTGAATTGGATCACTTGATAGCGCTTGATGTTCCTTACATCAACATCCAATGTGGTTTCTTCATGTAAAATAACTGCGTCGTAGTTCTTATATCTTTCTGACTGGCTAAGGGTAAGTCTGATCTCATCGCTCCAGTCATACTTGAATTTTCTATGCTCAAAGGATTGGGAATAGGAAAAATGGATGATGGAAACGCAGAAAAATAGAATTGATATTTTATAAAACTGGGTCAATTTCTCAGATCTAAATTCGAAATAAAATTACCTTTTTCGGTTTCAATGATGATATAATACATTATACCCCTGGCGACCAGATTTGTTGCATCCAGCATAAATGAGTTATTAATCATCGCATCTGGCTGATTATACAATACTTTGCCCTTATCATCCAGAAGACGGACATTTCCTTTTCCAACATAGTCCAAAGATAAACCAAGTTTATAACCATCTCCATCAGGGATAACCCTGAGAGGCTTGGATAAATTATCCGGCAAAACCGGTGTATAATCAGCTAACAAGGTCCGACAAAACTGATAAGAGGTCATCACTTTTATTTTTTTAGTGAACAGATCCATTCGATAGCAGGTAAACTTTACACAAATTTCAGCGCCGCCATAATCACTTACTTCAACGGTTGACCATTGGGAACTGAAAGGCGGATTTGGGAATGTTCCACCTTCACTATATTCTCCACCTTTATCAGAACCTACATTGTTCAAGGCTGCTGATTGCAGGATCGGATAATAATTGGAATTATTTTTGTTATCTGAAAAATCCGAATGGGTACCGTTATCTATGGCAAGCATATGTGCATCCCCCGATATAATGAACATATTCACGATATTACTGTCACGAAAAAAATTGGCTAATTCTTTCCTTGCTTCGGGATATGCCCCCCAGTTATCCCCGCCGCTACCGGAGAAGGAAACAGAGCTTACCCAGCAGATCAGTTCATTATTATTTTTGGCCTGTAGTACTTCATTCTTAAACCAGTTTTTCTGCTGTACACTCATGATATCACCCATTTTTCTTTCCGATCGGAGATCGGTCATAATAAAACGAACCCTTCCTACTTTGAAGGATTGGTAGATTGCATTGCTTCCTTCTGGCGCTCCAAACGGATAATAGGGTACATATTCTTTATAGGCGGTATAAGCAGCCAATCCACAACCGGTGCTCCCGTCATTGTTGTCGCCACAGAAATCATGATCATCCCAGACATAAGCGATGGGTATACTTTGTAAAAACTTAGCTTCCCGGGGTTGTTGAAGCACTTTTTCTTCATAGGCAGTGCGATGCGGATCTACATCAGATGAAGAGGGATTTGCATAATGAAGATCACCCGGCATTAAGAGAAAAAGCGGATCCTGATTTCGCATGATATCATACACCCGGTTGTTCGGAAAAAAATTACAGGAGCCTGCAACAAACTTAAAAGAAAAGGCTCCTTCAGAAAATGTTTGAAAACTTCCCTGGTGATCTTCTTTTTTATCCGCCGTCCCGTCAATCTCAAAGGAATATTTATAGACCGTGTTTGGCTGTAAGCCGGAGATCTCCAACGCAACTGTATTTCCATTGGCAACTGTAGCAGTTGCATAAGAAGAATAAATCGTTTCCTGGTATAACTGATCCGATGTTGATCCAATGACTATGAGTCGGACCTTTTCTGCCGGACACTTCAATACGGCATTCACCTTTCCTGAAGTGGCGGTAATGCCACCACTCCAAAAATATAATATTTCATTGGCGTGTACATTTGTGATCAATAAAAGGATGATCCCCAAACCTGCCGAAAACTGCTTCATCTACCTTAATTATTAAACAAAATTAAGATTAAAACCTTTTGGTACTCTATGAAATCAGGGCCCTGGTACTTATTTTTACCTGATCAACCGCAGAAAATCATTCCATGAAAAAACTCCTATTCCTTATTGCTATCCTTACCACAGCTCATGTATGGGGACAAAATACCATTGATTCAAAAAAGATCCTTGGCCAATGGGTAGTTACATGGTCATATTTTTCTTCTACACAAACTCCCAAAAGCGAGGGCTCAGCTCCTCTAATGGAAGCCATTTGGGCATTTTATCCTGATGGCACTTACAGTATTCGGGCAGGTATGAATGAGACAGGAAAGTACACGATCAAAGGTCATATCATGTCATTCGATTCTGACCTTACCTTAACACCTGACTTCGATAAAAGGGATTATGAAATTGTGACACTGAATGACGATACGCTGGAGATTGGGACTGAAATAACGAGGTCAGCTGATTTTTTTATGGTTAGTTATAGTGTTTTCAAACGGAAAAAGTAGATCCCGGATAAGTTGGTGTATCTTTTCCCATCATTCTGCATTTTTTATTTTTATGAAAAGGATTTTTATACTGATCTTATCGGGAGCACCAATTATTGGTTTTGCTCAGACCTCTGGTTGCAAAGACACCATCTTCAATCTTAAAATGACCCAACATCTTTGTAAAGCAGATGTTTTGGGTGAATGGAATGTTGATTCAATCTCCGGTGGTCTTGGAAAAAGCATAGATACACTTTCCAAGCCGGCGCAGAAGAGAACCTATACGTTTTATCCGAGTGGAGATCTATACATTAATTGGACAAATGACAGAGGGGAAAAGCTGAGAGAAACTTCCAGTTATGCACTTTATAAAGGCAATATGATATTAAAAAATATCAATAGCAACGGGATAGTTGTACTTACACCTCAAAAATATGAGATCCGATCGATCAGTCGTGAACGTTTTGAAATATTGATGATCTATAATAACGAATATTGGAGTCGGGTTATTCTTAAAAAACTCAACTAAATTTCTTTCATCATTTCCTCCAATACTCTTTTCTCTACTTCCCAATTCAATTCATAAGCAGCTTGTGCAGTATTGGATTTCATCATTTGATATTTTGGCGGATCATTCAGGAGATCCTGTATACACGCTGCAATGGCGATTGGGCTAACTTCCGGAACAATTATTCCCACCTGATAGGTATGAATGATCTTTTTTAACTCAACGAGATCAGACGAGATGACGGGAATTCCGCATTGGATATAGTCAAAAATTTTATTGGGCAAACTCAATTTATAATTGATGTTGGTGTCTTTATCCAATGTAACCCCGGCATCTGCATTCATTGTATATTGAATGAGCATATCATATGGCTGTTTACCAACAAAGCTTATTTTATTTTTTAATAATTCATCTTCCGCCGTTTTTTTCAGGGTTTCGATCACATCTCCACTACCTACGATGTATAAATGAAAATTTTCCGGAAGTAATTTAAAGGCGTCCACCAATTCTTCTGATCCTCTGTGCATATTGATGCCACTGCCCTGCAGGATGATGATCTTTTTACCTTCCGGCATGCCAAGATCTTTTCGGTTCTTTGTTTTCGGAATTGAAAGTTTTTTGGGAACATTTCGGATCACTTTGAATTCCTTCTTGTATTTTTCTTTAAATAATTGAGCAATGCTTGTATTCACTGTAATACAATGCTTGAGTTTTGGCACAATCGAACCTTCAATTTTTTTCCAAACTTTTTTGGCGAATCTATTGTGCTCTAGTTCCGGACCCTCGGTAAAATATTCATGACTGTCAAAAATAAGTGGTTTGGATTTCAGCCTGGCAGCCATTCGGTTGGCTAATAACGTGTCGAGATCGTTGCTCCAGAGAATATCTGCTTTTTTAAAAAGGAGTAGCCAGAATAAACGCCAGTTAAAGAATGCATAGAATAACATTCCTTTTCTAAAAAGAAGGTACATTCTTTTATAACGATACGGAACTTTTGGCATGGGTAGGGAAGAAGGTAATTTTCTTCCGACGAGCAATACATCATATCCCATTGCATACAGTTCATGGCAGGTGCGGCTTACCCTTTGGTCGGTCACCAGGTCATTAATTACGCTTACAATGATCCGTTTTTTTTTCTCAGCCATGAAGGGAATAAAGATAGGAAATTATTGATGCGTGACATCCGCCGCGACAGAGATGATTGACGAATGCCTCTGGAAGCTGCCTCCGGCGCATCTGACATCTGAAAAGAATGCCACTGATATCCGGTGCACTGGCAACATTGAGGCCTGTTTCACACTAGACAATTTTCTTTATATTTATTCCATAAAACAAACTATGAAACTTCTTCCTGTATTTTTATTTCTTCTTCTTGGTTGCGGTTCCGGCAAAAAAAACATCCAACAGGAAAATAATGATTCGCTTCAAACAAAATCAACCAGCCAACGCATGATCATTTCAAAGGATACTATTATTCAGGTAGGAAATACGCCTGTATGGGTGAAATCACCCGATGGAGAGATCAAAGCGGATATATTGGTTTTGCCCGGATGGAATTTTGAAAAAGAAAAGATCTGTAAGGAATCAGATTTCTGTGAAAAGGCATTAGCTAAAGGCTACCGACTCATATTGCCCGAAATGATGAAATCGGTCTATGCTGCTCAATATTTTCCGGAAACAAAAAAGGAGTATAAAAATTTTTTGACCCTCACCTGGGTCATTGATACCATGATCCCCGAACTGCAAAAAAAATATGGAATTTTTACCGGGAAGAACAATTATCTGCATGGCATCTCTACTGGCTCCAGGGGAGCCGCACTGGTGCATTTGAACACTGGAAATTTATTTACTAAAGTGGTGCTACTAAGCGGTGATTTTAACAATGCCACGATGACGACGGATAATTTATTGAAAAATATTTTTGGAACTTACGATCAGTTCAAAGAACGTTGGATTGCCAACGATAATCCCTGGGACCAGAGCACCCAATGGACGGCAGATCTTTATATTGCTCATGGAACTGCTGATGATGTTGTTCCCACTGACCAAAGTATCAACTTTGCAGATAAGATTGAAAAAGAACATTCCACTTGCCTGGTCATCAAGAATTTCCCGGATGCCAAACATGATTTTAAGTTTTGGGGTAGTGAAACGGAGAAGGTTTTGGAGTTTTTGGAAAGATAGAAGGGGCGCCGGCCACATTTGTACCGATCCGGTCTGATGCTTTAATCAAAAAGTGCTATATTTGCGAATCTATTCCAAGCCAAGAAAGACCTAATAAACTTATGAAAAAACATCCAACCATTTCTTCGAGCAAATTCAGGTATTACGGATTATGCACGGCGCTTTTGGCAGGCTTCCTGATTTTTACGAGCATCTCAGCTTCTTCTCAGTATTACCGTAAAAAAAGCGACCGGGGGAGGAACGGGAAGAAGAATAACCAGTATGGAAGAAATATTGTATGGTTGGAAGGGTTAGGCTCCAACCAGGTAATAGGTGCAAAATACGAAAGAATACTCATGTTCGGAACCCACTTTTCAATGCGTTTTGATCTGGGAATAACTCCCTTTGTTTTGGATGAAAAGTATAATTTTATTGCAGGCCGGAGCATCACACCTATTAGCGGTATGGGTTTTTACCTGCACTTTAATCCGGGCCCCATTAGAATTGGGTTAGGATGTTCAGTTTTACACGATATATTTTTCGATGGGATCCCTGAAGTTACCTCTGATACTACCGGTACCTACAGTGATCAAACTTATAGGGCCCGGGTAATGCCATTTGCCGTTATAGAGTTTACAATTCAGGACCATTGGACGATCAGGGCAGGTTATACACCCATCATTGATCCACCCAACGAGTCTCAAAAGGAACTTTATTTTACCAATTTGGCAACAATTGGCGTAGGCTATAAATTCGGCCGATAACTAAACCAAATTTGTTCATGGTTGAATGAGTGATTATTTCACACTTATCTCAATAAATACGATATTTTTTTGAGTGCTATCGTAAATCAAATAGATAAAATGCTTTTGATACTCTCCAAATTTGACACCATTTTCATCCGTATGAAAGCCATATTGAGGAAGGGCAGAAGCAAGATCTTCCATCGTCATCTGACTGGTTATTTCTACCCCCTGCACTTTTAGTTTCCCTGCATAGTCATTGGTAAAGTATGATTTTTCACTATCCAATTTATAGTTAAAAGATATTCGCAATGCATCCACTTCTGAATCTTCAGGGTTGATGAACATGGCCAGTCCCAGGGAACGGTAAATGTCCATGTCGCCTTTCTTTTTCGGTTTACCCCAAATCTTGATAAAGGAGCTACAATGCCAACGGTGATCAATTTGGGTCCCATTCACGCTGAGTGTTCCTTCCTGCATAACTATTTCCTGTGCCTGAATAGCTGGACAGATCCAACCTAAAAAGCAAATAATCCATATTGTTTTGTTTCTCATAAAATGATGTATTTAACGTATATGCATCCTATGCATAGTTTTATAAATATCGCAATTTTTATCCAAATCGCAATGAAAGCAGGGAGTAAATTATATAATCAAAAATCAGACTAGATGTTTTTTTCCATCACCATATAGGTCTTGTAGATCTCGCCACCTATATTCATTAATGGTTTAAACATGGGCATATTGTCTTCTACAATATAGGACGCTTCGGCCCAGACAAGGCCTTTTGCCAATCCACGTTCAAGGATCTCATAATACATGATGGCATCCAATCCCTTTTTCTGATATTCAGGAAGGACACCCAGAATAACGATCCGTAAACATTCAATTTTCTTTTTCTTCGTAAACATGTCGATCCAGTTGAACGGAAAAAGCTTACCTCTCCAGCTCTTAAAGATCTCGTTATAATCCGGTAAACAAATTACACCGCCCACCACTTTATCACCCACTTTTGCCAGCATCACCAGATCGGGCCAGGTAATGGCTTTGAGGTCAGCAGTGATCGCATCAAACTCAGCATCCGTTAAAGGTACCCAGCCATGGTTATTTTCTGTGGTCCATGCTTCATTAAACAAGCCTTTAAATGTAGTAACCGCTTCTTTAAATTTATTCATGTTCAGACTCTCAAAAGTAATTCCTGTCCTTTCCATCACCGCAGTACGCAATCTCCCTAACCTTTCTCCGCTTTTTTCTCTGATCAACAATCCGGGGAATTTGATCGCAAATAATTTTTTAATCCCTACCAATCCGCTTTTTTGATAGAGATCGTAGTAGTAAGGTGCATTATAAGTAGAGAGCAAAACATGTTGCCCGGTAAAGTTGTCGATCAATACACCATAATCCTCGTTACTGGAAGGACTTGCCGGACCCCGCATTTGATCGTATCCAATGGATTTAAGGTGTTTAGCTGCTGTATCCAGCAAGGCGTTTGCTACTTCCTGATCGTTGATACATTCAAAAAAGCCAAAAAAAGCTACTTTATCTTTCCATGTTTCGGTATGCAATTGATTGGTAATGGCAGCCACTCTGCCTACGATCTCACCATTTTTCTCGGCAATAAAAAATTCGGCATCTCCATGTAAAAAGAATGGGTTTTTCTTCTTATCAAACATCTTTTTGTACTGAGAAATAAGCGGAGCTACCCATATCTTATCATCCCTGTATATTTTCCAGGGAAGCATGATGAATTTCTTCATCTCGGGGGTTCCGGTTACCTTTCTTACAACAATATCAGACATATAGGTGGTCGAATTTAGTTGCAAAATGAATAAATTTTTTGAAAAAACGAAATACCTTTACATATGGCTTCCCCCTTTGTTTTTAAACAGTTTGCGCTCCATCAGGAAAAAGCGGCCTTCAAACTCGGTACTGATAGTGTTTTGCTGGGTTCATGGTTACCTGATCACTGTTATAAAAAAGTGCTGGATCTGGGTGCCGGAACCGGGATTTTATCCCTCATGGTGGCTCAACGCTTTCAGGATGCCGGTATTTTAGCCATTGAGATCGATCCTGACTCGGTGGTCGATTGCAGGCATAATTTTGATCAAAGCAAATGGAAGGAAAGACTTGAAATGATTGAGAATGATCTTTTTGATTGGAGTAAAAACAATGGATCTGCTCAATTTGATCTGATCATTACCAATCCTCCATACTTCACAAACAGCCTTAAAAATCCGGATGCCAGAAAATCCATCGCCAGACATACAGATTCGATAAGGCTGAATGATCTTGCGAATGTTGTTCAACAACATCTGGTAGCAGGTGGCTTTTTTGGTTGTATTCTGCCGGTGAATGAATTCCAGGCTTTATGCAAAGCATTATATGCTCATAATATCTTTCTGAATGATTGTTGCAAGGTTTCAAGTTTTGAGCATGGCGAGATCATTCGGGAAATGGGTTTGTTCTCAAGAGATAAAAAAGAAGGATTATCGGAACAGCATTTTCTCTATAAAGAAAAAGACGTAAGAAGCGATTGGTATAAAGTAATCTCAAAGGATTTTTATTTGAAATGACTATCAAGAGGATTCCTGGTTATCGTGACGATAACAATACCGGATCCTTTTTTCTGAATAAGCTGATGAACATTAACAAAACAAAGGTCAGCATTCCATTGATCAATATCAACTCAGGGCCGATCTTATAACCCCCGAACCAGAAAACGCTGTTCTTGTCCAGAAAATAACAAAACACAGGCGCCAGCACACAAATAAACGGAACTAAACCATCGGCTGGTTTGATTTTGGTAAACAGACCGAAAGCGAAGAGTCCTAATAAAGGTCCATACGTAAATCCTGCCAGATAAAGAATCGTATCAATGATCGCTTTATTATTACCCAGTTTAAACAAAACGATCACAAGGAAAAGTAAAAGGGCAGAACTTAAATGCACGATCTTCCGTATTTTCATTTTTTGCTGATCGGTATACTTTCCGGGAAGTTCGAAATTCATAAAATCTATGCAAAAAGAGGTAGCTAATGTGGTTAGTACACTGTCAGCACTACTAAAAGTAGCCGCTGTAAGCCCGACAATAAACGCCAGTCCGGCGATGGTTCCCAGATGTCCCAAGGCAAGGGTAGGGAAGACCCGGTCTGTGATCACCTTGCCATTATTTACATCCAGCGGAATATTTAATTTGGCGGCATAAATAAATAACAAGGCGCCTAATGAAATAAACAAGACATTCACTAATACCATTACAAAACTAAAGGTCATGATATTTTTTTGTGCATCTTTCAAATTGGGACAACTCAAATTTTTCTGCATCATATTTTGGTCGAGGCCGGTCATTGAGATGGCAATAAATGCACCTCCGAGGAATTGTTTCCAGAAATAGTTCTTTTCTTTAAAATCCCAGAAAAATACATTCGAATAGTTTGAATCGGTCACCTGTGAGATCATTCCTCCGAATCCAAGATCCAATTGTGAGGCGATGGCTACGATCGAAAAAATAAGTCCTCCCAAGAGGAGAATACTCTGAAAACTATCTGTCCATACGAGGGTTTTGATACCTCCGCGATACGTATATGCAATCATCAAAATGATCATGATGGCAACAGTGAGATAAAAATCTATTCCTAATCTGTCGAATACGAAGATCTGAATGGTCATCACTGCCAGAAATAAACGGGCGCCGGCACCTAACAACCTTGACAAAATAAAAAAGAAGGATCCTGTTTTTTGCGAAAAGATCCCGAAGCGGGTGAGCAAATAAGAATAAATGGACGTAAGCTTTAATTTATAATAAACCGGAAGCAATACATAACTGATTACCCAATATCCAACCAGGTATCCAAAAACCAGTTGGAGATAGGAAAACTGATCCGTATACACTTTACCGGGCACAGAAATAAAAGTAACCCCGGATAATGAATCACCAATTAAACCCAATGCAATCAGAAACCAATGTGATTTACGGTTCCCAATGAAAAAGCTGTCGTTATCAGCATTTTTACTGGTGAAGTAGGAGATCGAAATTAAAATCAGAAAGTAGATGGCAATAAAGCCAAGAATAAGATATGGACTCATTTATTTTTTAATCGATCATTCTTTAATAATGGTTTTCGTTAAAATAGATTTATTACCTGATTTCAGCTGCAAGATATAACTTCCGGGGGTTAAATGACCAATATTGAATTGAATTTTATTTTCTCCTTTGTACAATTTACCGTTGAACAGGATGCTAACCAACTTTCCCTGCAAGTCAAACAATGACATCTCCACTTCTGTATCTGAAGATAATTCGACTTTCAGGTTGGTAAGATCCATAACCGGATTTGGATAAAGAATATTTTCCAGCGTATTTGAACCAATTCCATTTCCATTTTCTTCAATTCCGATCTCAATGCCGAGTGGATTGTAAAGCTCGGCAATAAAAGCACGATAAGCACTTCCGGTATTACCAAATGTTCCACAGATCCAGACAACTCCATTATTGCTGTATTTGGGTTGTGACCCAAAATAATCACCCCATCTTTCCACTGAATCAGTAAGGGCCAGTAAATTTCCGATGCCTTCTTTCACCGTTTTTAAATTCGAGAACTGATCATTCGAATAAAAAATAGTAGAGATCCCCGGATACCTATTAGGTCCGCTATGCAAAAATGAAAGAAAAAGATCACTTGCTACTCCGTTAAATCCACACCAGGATAAATTGGGATATCCAAAATCAAGTGTATCGTTCGAGATCATATGGCCGGTTATGTTGTAGGATTGAATGTCGACCCCGGTGATCTCTGCAAAATAGATCCCGGCTCTTCCATTGGCTGTATCCACTGAATTGGATGCAAAATAAATTCTTCCACCTTCGTAAAATCCGCCTAATATTCTTCCATCATTGGTAGCTAAATATTGTCCTGCTACTTTTTGAAATCCGTTCGGTGGAAACCCATAAGGGATATCAGATTGAATAATATCTGTCTGCAATTGGATTCCCGGAGCACCAATGGTATCATTGATATTGAGCAGGAAAACAGTATCATTCAAAGTCGAAATATTCCGGTTGCTCAAAAAATATTGTTTCGGGCCATAAATAAATTCTCCGCTTTTTACAGGATGTAAATTTCTTACCGGACGGCCCCCTGAATTGATATTCGACCATAGATAGGTATCCAGGGTAGTTCCATTGTATCCATCTGATTTGTCGATTTGCCAAATAACCGATTGCTTAAATCCCAACAACCAGGATTGACCATCTTTAAGTTGATTTCCGGTGATAAATACTTCATCATTTGTGATGGAGATGGCAGGATAGTCGAACCAGGTGGTATCTCCAAATGGATTTCCTGACAGGGTATAAAAATTCCAGGTACTGTCGGGCCGGTTTGTTTCTGAAAAAGCTACAATGATTTTACTATAGGTAGAATTGAAACCATTTAAAATAACGGCAATATACCTGTCAGCTTCCGGATCATAAATTACTTTTGGATCAAACTTTGAGTTATTGATACCATTCAATCCGAGTGATAAGCAAAAACTTTGTAAGGTTCTCGACTTGATCAATAAACCATCTTCATTGTAAACCTGGATGATCGTGTTTGAAACGGAGGTGATCAGGCCTGAATCGGAATCCGCCATATAATTATCCATGGGTACGCTTCCGGAAGCTGTATTGGCAGTAAATGAACGATTGATGATCGGATCAGGAAGACTTCGATCTGTTTTTTCCCCATTCGTTTCTTTTTTGGGAAAAATGTTTTGCGTATTGGTCTTTAACTGGCTCAGGAATTGCATCTCCCTATTGTCGAGAAACTGACCGGCTTGCTGGTTTTGAATATTCAGATACCACGGGCCTTCATCAACTGCATTGAAATTGGTTTTACAAGCTAACGGGATAGCAAGGTGTTGTTTAGTGGGACTTTGCGCATATAAAATAGCTGTCACCATGGTCAAAATAAAAATGGAATATTTTTTTCTCATTGTAGGTTGATTTTAATTTCGGAACCCAAATGTCTGGGTTCGGTACCAAGCACGTATAGATCCAGCATGGCTTTTGATCGGGCGAATAATTCTCTGAAACGGGTGGTACGGTTATATTTTGATCCAACATCTTTGGCACAATAACCCACTGCATCAATTTTATAATATCCCGCAATGAACAAAGCTCTTTGTAAATGAAATTTCTGAGAAACAATGGTCACTTTTTTGGTCATAAAGATCTTTTTAAGACGTACCACCGAATCAAGTGTACGTAAACCGGCATAATCGCAGGTGATCTTTTCAGCTGGAACACCTAATTTGATAAGGGATGCTTTCATCTGTTCAGGTTCATTGTATCCTTTGTAATGGTTATCACCGCTTACGATGATGTGTTTTATCTTGCCCTGAAAATATAATTCGGCAGCGGATTCGATACGGTGCTTATAATAAAGATTGATTCCCCCGGTGGTGTACTTACTGGTACCCAGTACCAGGGCAATATCGTTGTATGGTAACTGGTGAATATCTGTATAGATCTTTTTTTGGGTTGATTGGATAATGATAAGGTTCGACATGAATAAAAATAGCAAAGGCAGCGTGACCATCACGATAAAAATATAGAGAAGTTTCCGGTATTTCTTCATTCGATGGCTCATTGAGGATACCAAGATACTAAGATTTGGGAAGAATGGCAAGGAATGAGAGTTCAACTGAAGATCATTAAAACACTGAAGAGTGGAACGGATAATAGATTCTGTGGGAAATAAATCAACCATTTTCATAAAATTTTGTATATTTATACTTGTGTTAAGTTAGGCCTGAGCAAAGGGCGAATGACCGGATTTCAGGGTTAAGATAACACCAACCAACTTTAATATGATCTCCTATTCCAAATATCCGTTTCTTCGGCTATTGATCGCATTTGTTGTAGGTATTGTGGTCTTCGAATTTATTCCATTCAGATTTTCCTTATGGATCTTTGTGCTTCTTCTTATGCCGCTGGTTTTATTCTCGATTTTCACTCCGAAAAAGATTCAGCTTCATCATAAAAAAACCGTTTGGTTAGGACTTGCACTACAGCTCATTTTTT
Source organism: Flavobacteriales bacterium (assembly GCA_025451295.1). Taxonomy (GTDB): domain Bacteria; phylum Bacteroidota; class Bacteroidia; order CAIKAF01; family CAIKAF01; genus JANWKQ01. Next base: position 15,142 of record JANWKQ010000041.1, read on the forward strand.
TTGTTTTGGGTTTTGGTAATGCTCAACTAAAAAACAAGACCCCTGTTATTCTGGATCTTGAAAACTCAAATGGTGTTATATGCCGGATCACCCAAACACCGGTAAAAAAAACCAGATCGTATAAGTCAGAAGCATTTATAGAAAAAGCATTGATCAATAACAACTGGGTGAATGTCCAGAAAAAAATGATCATTTACTTTCCACTTGATTCGGTAGCTCCGTGCGACTATGATGATATCGTATTCATCCAATCAAATATTTCCCGACCAAGACTACCGGCTAATCCACATCAGTTCAACTATAAAAAATATTTGGAGAAAAAAGAGATCTATTATCAGGCCTATGTAAAGAAAAAGGATATCAGGGTGGTTGGTAAGGACCACCATTTTACGCTGGATGATTTTGCGGAAAGTTCGGTTCAATATACCCGGTATGTTTTTCACACGTTGGTTCCGGATAGTGGATTAGGTTCCATCGCCACTGCTTTGCTGGTTGGATTTCAGGAAGAACTGGATCCCGAAACCAAAACAAGTTTTTCCAGGGTGGGCGCTATGCATATTCTGGCAGTTTCAGGACTTCATGTAGGAATTATTTTTATTCTTTTATCAAAACTTCTTTTCCCGCTCGACCGGAATAAATACACCAAAATACTCAAGGCGGTTATACTTCTTGTTTTTCTTTGGGGCTATGCCATCATTGCGGGTTTTTCGCCATCCATTGTACGGGCTTCACTCATGTTTACATTATTGATACCTATTATTAGTTTTAGTGTTCCGGGTAATGCTTATAATAATATTGCCAGCTCCGCTTTTATTTTATTGCTGTGGCAACCCAATTATTTGTTCGATGTTGGATTTCAGCTTTCCTATGTAGCTGTATTTGGAATTATATATTTATACCCCTATTTAAAAGAATGGGTCGAAACCAAATACTGGTTGGTTAATCAGATGTGGCAGTTAACTGCTGTATCGATAGCGGCCACCATTTTTACAGCACCCATTGTGCTGTATAATTTTGGACAATTCCCGCTTTCATTTCTCATTTCCAATCTTATTGCCGTTCCGCTGTCAACATTGATCATTTATGTTGGATTATTTGCATTAATCGTGTTTAAAATCCCCATCGTTGCTGCGTTAACCGGAAAACTACTCTATGCGTTGTTATTATTTCTCAAATTAAGCATTGAATGGATCGAAGATCTTCCATTTGCCTATCTGGATCACTTGCTGATCAACCGTTGGCAGGTTTTTATTTTATATGGCCTCATCCTTACCTTTATTTTTTATTTTCAATATAGAAAGGTTAAATATTTCAGAACCGGTTTGGTTATGATGTGTTTGTTTTGCATTACACTTATTTATCGGAGATTCGAAGTGAACCGTCATCAGGAATTATATATTTATAATTTAAATAAAAGTTCTTATGTTGAATATATGGATGGTCATAATGCCACCAATGTATTGGATAAGGAACTTGCTGATCTCGACTTTGGATTATTTGTAAGAACCAATCATCAGCACGAAGGTGTATTTTATAGACATAAGAAAAGCAATAAAGTGGCCTCTTTTTTACCAGGGATTCAGATAAGGGACACGAAATTTTTTGTGATCGAGAGGGCAATTCCGGTTTCAGATCGGCGGTTGAAGATCGATTATCTGCTTTTATCAAATATTAAATATCTGGATGTGGAGCAACTCCAGGAACAATTTGAATTTAAAAAAGTGGTGATCCTGAACAATCATTCATCCAAAAAAATGAATAAACTGGCAGAACTGTTAAGGGATGCGAATGTACCATTTCATTCGATGGCCGATGGTTATTTTGGATTAAAGTACTGATTTTACTAGCCTTTTGAAGAAATTTGAGAATCAAAAATAATATTAACAAAAGGTTAATTCCACCTTAATTTCATTACATTTGTCAGCCTTAAAATCTAAAAAATGACATTAGTGGACCAGGAATGGATAGTAATCTTAAATCCTCTTGCCGGAAAGAAAAAAGGCGGCAAACATAAGGAGAGAATATTTGGTCTGCTTGATAAGTATAAAATTTCTTATAAGCCTATTCTTACCGAAGGTGTTGGTCACGCCATACAACTTACGAAAGATCTGATAGAAAAAGGCCAGCGAAAATTTATTGGAATTGGTGGAGACGGAACCATGAACGAACTAGTGAATGGGATCTTTTTACAGACTGCCGTAAAACCCTCTGAGATAGCACTGGCTTTCATACCTGTAGGAAGTGGGAATGATTGGGTACGCACTGTTGGAATTCCTCATGACTATGAAGGGGCCATTAAAACCATCAAGACTGGAAGCTTCTTTTTACATGATGTGGGAAAAGTAACCTATCAGGAAAATGAAGGCAGGAAGGCGAGGTACTTTGCCAACATTGCCGGTATTGCATATGATGCTTTTGTAGTTCAGCGGGTGAACAAGAAGAAATCCGGCAACTATAAGATGACTGTATTGTCTTCTTTGCTCAAGTATAAACCACAGGTGGTACGACTCATCCTCGACGATAAAGAAGTATTGAATGAGATTGTTTTTTCTGCAGCTATTGGTCACGGAAAATTTAATGGAAAAGGAATGATGCAGTTACCGGAGGCTATGCCGGATGATGGGGTATTTGATCTCACCGTTTATCATGAATGCACAAAAATGCAGGTGGTAAAAAATACGAATAAATTATATGATGGTAGTTTCGTAAAACTCCCTTTTATATCACAACATACGGCTCATAAAGTTCGTATTGAATCCGATTCACAGGTTTATATTGAGACGGATGGTGAGGAACTCGGACATACCCCCATCGAAATTGAAATGCTTACCAGAAGTCTCAAAATTATCTGCGGGATAAAAAGCAGGATGGTATAATGTCTATTTATTTTTCTTCATTTCGTTTTCATCCACACTCCATTTGGCATCTATATAGAGCATAGAATCCACTGAGATATTTCTTTCTTTCGCTTTTTCTTTGATGGATTTCATCCATTTTTCATCCAGACGGATATATTCCTTCATCTCTTCAATCTGATCATTGTATTTCATATCCAGTTTTTCCCGGTCAATCTTTCCGTTGTAATAATTAAACATGGTTTCTATAAAATCCCAACCAAATTCAGGAAGATGTATATCTGTCGACATCAAAATAATTACTTCATGTTGTTTGATCTCATCCAGCACATCTACCTCCTCGATCTTTTTTGTCTTTTCGTATCTCGGGCTATGTGCTGATTTAAAATAATACCAAAAGTCTGATCGGTTGAAGATGTTGGAAATACCCATGGCAAATATCTGCCAATAATAACTGTCGGCTATCACTAATACAGATGGTTTAGTGGTACCAACCGTATCATCAAACAATACCTGCGGGTAAGCCATGAGCTCTGGTTGGAGACGGAAGAGAAGATTCATTCCTTTTTCAATATCAATATCGGTATCCTTCGCCTTTTCCGTGGTGATTTTGTCCCAATGAATATTCGGAATATCTAAATTCCTGTCGAGCTCAATTGTTTTGAGAATAGAGTCCGTTGCCAGGATCGATCCGTATTGACTCCAATGGATCCCATATCTGGGAACCAACGGATAAGGAGATTTATTTTTTTGCTGAATGAACCAGGTGTGAAAATCTATATGAGGTATCTTCATTTCCTTCGCAAATTTCAGATATACTTCAATATTCGTGATCCCCTGTGCAGCTTTTCTGCTTTCCGGTATAAATTCAGGGAAATACGCTCCTTTTCCCGGAGCGAAAACCACCAGGAAGGTTTTATTCATTTTTTTGAAGGTATCAGCCAAAAAGGAAACCATCAGCATTTTCTTTTTAATCGAATCTATCCCAATAAAATCCTGCCCATAATACGCCTCAATATATTTATCCTCGTACAAATAGTTTTCCTTTCCTATCACCACTCCGTTGGCCTTCGCCTTTTTGAAAAGCGCAAAGGAGATCTGGTTATGCAAACGGATATACGTATTGTGGTAACCAAAATGATCGTGCAGGAATTTTTCTTTTTGCTCCTGGAATTCTTTGTTGAACCAGGTGTGCCGGGTAATAGGTACATCTTTGGCAGGAACATAATCACCGGCCAATGGTCTTATCTTCGATAAATTGAAGTTTTCCTGTAGCAAAGGAAGAAACAGGAATACCATAATGGTACAGAGAAGAATATGTTTAATATTTATTTTCATTAAAACCTGAAATAAATAAATGGATTAAAACCATTGGCGGCCACAAAGCTTATACAAATGGTCATTAATATAATACTCAAGCAGGTTACGATCACATGTTTGGTATTACTGTATGCATTTACATAAATACTGTCCTGAATTTTTTGTCCCAACTTAAATGTGGTGAAAAACGAAAAGAAAACAGCCACGAAAAAGTAGAAATAGAATTCGGTATCCCAATGAAACTGTCCGGTTATCTTAAAGCTGAACATGGCTTTTAAATATTTCCATCCAAGACTTACACTTTCTATTTTAAACATGGTCCATCCAATCACCACGATTGTAAAGGTGATGATCATCGAAGGGATCCTTCCGATCTTCGAATATACTTTCAGCAGGAAGATTCTTTCGAGCACGAGGAAAATTCCATGATAAGCACCCCAGATTATAAAACTCCACATGGCACCATGCCAGAAACCGGATATAAGAAAAACGATGCATAAATTGATATAAACAAAAACCGGTAACCTTGCTTTATTTCCACCAAGTGGAATGTAGAGATAGTTTTTCATCCAATTCCCCAGGGTAATATGCCAACGTCTCCAAAAATCGGTGATGGAGGTTGCGGTATACGGATTGTGAAAATTTTCAGGGAACCTGAACCCAAGCATACGACCAATACCAATGGCCATATCACTATAACCAGAAAAATCGAAATAGATCTGAAATGCAAAACATAATGCGCCCATCCAGGCGCCTACTGCATCCAGTTTATCATAATCCCATTCGAAGAGATGTTGTGCTTGCTCTCCAAGAAAATTGGCGATGATCACTTTTTTGGCAAGCCCTATAACGAATCTATAGAAACCCTGTAATTTATCATCCACTTTGTCGGGACGTTCAGTGATCTGATCTGCGAGTTCATGATAACGAATAATGGGTCCGGCAATGAGTTTTGGGAAAAGGATAATATATAATTGGTAATCCCAGAAATTTTTCAGCGGTTTGTGTACTCTTCGGTAAACATCCACAACATAGGTAATGGTCTCAAAAGTATAAAACGAGATCCCGATGGGCATTACTACATCCAACAGCGGAACATTTCCGATACCGGCCACCTGAAGGACCTTGTTCGCGTTGCCGATAAAGAAATTACAATATTTGAAATAGAAAAGAAGTCCCAGGTTAATGGAAACCGATAAAGTGAGCAATAATTTTCGGTGGGTAGGTTTTTGGAGTGAATCCATCCATCGCACCAGGTGAAAATCGAGAAAGGTGGTAAGCAGGATGACAAAAATAAATTTCGGAGCCCCCCAGCTGTAAAAAATAATGCTTCCAACAAGCAAAAGAATATTCTTGAACTTTTTGTCTACAATAAAATAGAGCAACAAAAAGATAGGAATAAAATAAACTAAAAATGTAATGCTGCTAAAAACCATTGGCTGTCCTTAACGACAGACTAAAAATAGTTTTTTTTTCGGTATATCAGGGTTTAAACAGAAAGCAACCACCCCAATAGCAATAATAAGAGCAATCTGATTGAACACCATTGATGATTATATACTTTTCGGATGAGCTTCCGCTTACAATGGCACCTTTTTCCTCATTCGCAAAAACCTGCACGATATTCGATTTTGGCCCGGTGATGTTATATACTGAACCCCATTCTCCGTTTGGGTCAATGGTGGTATAAAATCCTTCAGAATAACCCTGGTTTTCACTATGGCATTCATAGTTTTGATTATTAATTTGCAGGGTATAGCTATACGTTCCTGCCATGGCGACCCCTCCTTTTATTTTAGCCATGTGACTTACCCTTACATTGGTTGATCCTTTTATATTTTTACACCATACAAAATTCCATGATGAATCGATTTTGCCTATGAATCCATGCTCCTCAGGAGGGTTGACACTCTCTGCATCGGAATATTCGAAACCTTTACCAAAAAATTTTGCACCTATATAAGGACGGCCATCTTCCTGTTTTTTTGAATAGGTATCGTTGCCTTTATGGTAACCTGAAAAATAAATATGACCGTTTCTGTCTACGAGCATATCCTCCACGGTGATATCATTTTCTGCCATTATAGCACTTTTTACCGGAGTACCGTTGCCATTCAATTTAACCAGAAATAATTTATTGTAATAGAGGGAAAGTTTTGCCTTGTACATCACATCGGTTTTGAAGGTAGTGAGGCCAACATCAGCCTGCGCACCGTAGTAACAGGATATGTAAAGATTGCCATCCGAGTCTGTAGCCATATCCTGCAAACGCAATTCAGTAAAACCGTCAATTCCGCCCTCCATTTTATATTGCCATAGCAGGTTTCCGTTTAGATCAAATGTTTTAAAATAATATTGACTGTACATTTTTTTGGAGAGCTGCAGATTATCAACAGTTGCTACAGAGCCATCTTCCTCAAAGGTGGCATAGGTAACCAATTTTCCACCAAGGTATTCCCCATCCGTATATACATCATAGGTAGTTCCGGTAATGGTGGTTATGTTTATCTTATTCAGCAGATTTCCATTCAGATCGTATGAATATTGTACAAGCGAATAGCTTTCCGTAACATCGCCTTTTTCGCGTTCCTGCATTAATACATATACGGTTTCATTGATGATGGCAAAATCTCTTGGTAATTGAGAACATTCAACCAGCCAGCTAAAATTATTTTCCGAATTGAGTTTACCAATCATCCAGGCATGATCGTCTGTATAATCCTTATCGGTTCCATTGATCTTGATCCTTCCACGAACACTACCACAGACATACGTATTGTTGGCCTTGTCAAATTCCATTAGATAGATGGAGGAATAAGTAGACGCATTAATAAAGGATGCCTGTTGGGCATTAATGTCAGAAAAAAGGATGAATGCTAAAAGGAAGATGATTTTTTTCATGCTGGCTGTTTATTAGGGATTCTAACGTAAAGCTAAATGATTTTTCCGGGTTTTGGGGCGGAACAAAAGATTTTTTGAGTGAATGGATATATTGTTAGAGGGAATTAAGAAGCTGGACGTTGGAAGTTTCCCTCGGATGCCCTACTTCCAGCTAAAAACTGTATATTTATCCGAAGGATGAGTAGGACTATATTCATATTATTTTCTTGTTATTCGTCGATGGAGGCTAAGACCTCAAAATCCGGAACGGACTGGAAAAAATGTATGAAGATTCCATTTTTGACTATGGCTATTTTCATCGTTATTTTTTGCACTTCGGATGCATCTGCTCAATTTCCCAGGGTGTTTCAACAAAACGATCAGGAATTAATTGAGAGGTATAAGATCCGTCAAATGGATGTGTATAAATTACCTGATTCTACCTTAGAAGAAACTTTTTTATATGATTCGACTGGTAACATTCTATCTGAGATCACCTGGTTGGAAGGTAAAAAATATTATACCATCGATTATTTCTATAAAGATGGACGATTATTGAAAGAAGAGTGGAATGAAAGAAATGATTTAGGGATCATGCACTGGGATGAAAATTTTTATTTTTTCTATCCGGATTCGCAAACGGTGTGGATGCTATCAGCCGATAGTAGATGGCTTGCTAAACACCTGGAAAAAAATGGATTTTCTCCTTCCGACACGAACCGACTTTTGAATAAAAGGTACTTTAATAGTGGAGGGCTGAAGATTAGCTATTATACTTCCGGAAAGAAGTATCAGGATATAGTTTATCTGGGAGAAAAAAAAACAAGGACATATCCGATTAAAATGGATCGCTTGGGCAATGAATATACTTTGTACGATGAAGATCTGTCGTCCTTTCTAATAAGACAAACACCAGACAGTATTATTGTGAACTGGAAATACCATAGTATCGTGTTCTCCTGTAATGAAATGGGAGATGTGATGACTGTCAGGGATTATTCTTTATTTAGTGGCACCCATCTATGGCAGGCAGAATATGACAATGACCTGTTAAAATTGGTTACAGATACAGACATAGAAAGAAATGTGGTGGATTCATATTACTTTCAATACAAATACTATGAATGATCAGCCTATGATACGTTTTGACTTGAACAAAAGCCTGGAGCTTCTTGAACGAACTCCTACTGCCATCGAACATCTTCTTTCCGGACTGTCGGATGAATGGATATATAACAACGAAGGAGGAGAAACTTTTAGCCCGTATGATGTAATGGGACATTTGGTTCATGGAGAAACCACCGATTGGATTGCCCGTACAAAAAAGATATTATCTGAGAATGATAAAGACTTTGCCGTTTTCGACCGTTTTGCCATGTATGATGAAAGTAAAGGAAAATCTCTGCAACAACTCTTAACTGAATTTAAAGAGATCAGAAAAAAGAACCTTGATTTTATCAAATCGCTCAACATAACAGAAGATATGTTGGATAAAAAGGGAATTCACCCCAAATTTGGTGAAGTTACTTTACGACAACTTTTATCTACCTGGACCGTTCACGATTTAGGACATATTGGACAAATAGTTCGTGTCATGAGTAAACAGTATAAAGAAAATGTGGGTCCTTGGGTAGAGTACTTAAGAATATTGAAGGATTAGAAAAATTTACCACTGGTGACTGGCGATTTCTTCCTATATTCGTCAATCATAAATCCTCATTTGTCAATTGCCAGTTTCAGCCGGAATATTAGTTTTTAAAAAAGAGAATGAACAGCTTTATTTTTTACTGGCACATCCCGGTGGCCCATTTTATAAAAAGAAGGATTTGGGAGCCTGGGGAATTCCAAAAGGATTGCTTGATCCAGGAGAGGAACCTTTAGCGGCTGCTAAAAGAGAATTTTTAGAAGAAACCAGTTTAATACTACCCGATGGAGATTTTATAGAATTACCCATGGTAAAATATAAAAACGGGAAGACTTTATATAGCTGGGCGATCGAAGTAGAAGAATTTTCATTGGAAAACTTCAAAAGCAATACATTTGAAGTGAAGTGGCCACCCAAAACGGAAGAATTGGCCACCTTTGACGAGATAGACCAGTTAATTTTTTTTGAATTAACAATAGCCAAAGAAAAAATACATCCGGTTCAGCTACCTTTGATAGTGTGGATTGAAAATTTGAAATAGGATGAAAAAAAACAGGATCATTTTTTTTCTGTTGTTTTTGGTGATTGCCTGCAAACCAACTAAAAACGATTTGGTACTCAATGCAGGGTATCGTCCGATTCAGGATGGCAAGGAAGATTCGGTAATTAACCAGATCATCGCTCCGTATAAAATGGCACTTGATTCAGAGATGAATGAGGTAATTGGTATTTCAAATGTTGCGATGGAAAAGGGAGGGGAGCTTCTGAAATTTTTTGTGGCTGACTGTGTATTGGAATATGCGAGGATCATCTATCCGGAAACTGATTTTTGTCTCCTGAATAATGGCGGCTTAAGAGCTTCTATTCCATTGGGCGATATTACGGTGGGTAATATATATGAAGTAATGCCATTCGACAATGAAATTGTGGTGGTTAGCTTAAAGGGGGATCAACTGCTCCCGATGTTCCAATACATAGCGGATAAACATGGAGTACCTATTGCCGGAATGACGATTCAGATAGGTCCGGGGTTTGACAAGGAGTTTTGGAAATACAAGGAGCCTATGATTGGAGGCAAACTTTTCGACCCAACGAAAACCTATAAAATAGCAACATCAGATTATCTTGCGAACGGAGGAGATAATATGACCTTTTGGTCAACCGGAACCATAGAAACAACCTCCATTAAAATCCGGGATGCCATTATCAACCATATTCGTTTGCAAACGGCTCAGCATGTAAAAATAAATCCCGGGCTTGATGGAAGAATTTCAGCTACCTATTAAATGAGGAGAAGAAGATTCATACAATCGGTGCTGTTAACTTCAGGTGGAATTGCCTTATCACCTAAACTTATTTTAGGAAATGCTTTTCCCGGGATAAAAAGACTGGTAATCCTTCACACGAATGATATGCATAGCCATATTGATCCATTTGCAGCCAATGATCCAAGGTATCCGGGTCAGGGAGGAATTGCAAAAAGAGCAGCGATGATAGAAGAGATCCGAAATGAGGGGATGGATGTTTTATTGTTCGACTGCGGGGATATTTTTCAGGGGACACCTTACTTTAACTATTATCTGGGAGAGCTAGAGATCAAATTGATGAACCAAATGAAGTATGATGCAGCCACCATAGGTAACCATGATTTTGATGGCGGGCTTGAAAATCTGGGGTCTAAAATAGATATGGCTGAGTTTAGTTTTATTAATTGTAATTATGATTTGAGTAACTCGGTTTTGGCGACGAAGGTTGTACCTTATAAGATCTTTAAAAAATCGGGTCTGAAAATCGGGGTATTAGGAGTTGGGATCAAACTGGAAGGGCTGGTTGACAAAAAATTATTTGGAAGCATCCTATATAATGATCCAATAGAAAATGCCAACAGGATCGCCAAAATCCTCAGGGAAGAAAAGAAGTGTGACCTGGTAGTTTGCTTGTCGCATCTGGGATACGAGTATAAGGGTGATCAGGTGAGTGATCTATTACTGGCCGCTCAAAGCTCTGATATTGACATCATCTTCGGAGGGCATACCCATACTTTTTTAAAAGAGGCAACAATTATTGCCAACAAACATGGCAAAAATGTAACCGTTTCACAAGCGGGTTGGGCGGGATTAATTTTAGGTCGGGTTGACGTTGCTATAAACCCTGAAACGCTTGAAGTATCAGCATTTTCGGGCACAAACGAAATTTCTTAAAAAACAATAGGGTAAAAGTTTTTTTTTCCCTTTTTTATCCTAATATTTGCTGTGAGCAATCAAACATACGATCAATAAAGGAACTCAGCGTTCCTTTTTTTTTCGAAAGAAATTGCAAATCAATGTTTCAGATCAAAAAAAGAGGAGGTGAAATTATGGCGAAAAACCACAATGATTTATGGGAGAACTGTCTGAACATTATCCGGGATAACGTAAGCCCCCAAAGCTACAAAACCTGGTTTGAGCCAATACAGCCGCTTAAACTTGCTGATAATGTTCTGACGATCCAAGTTCCTTCCCAATTTTTTTACGAATGGCTGGAAGAACACTACATTACCTTATTGAAAAAAGTAGTAAAAAAGGAGTTGGGACCTGAGGGCAGATTAGAGTACAGTATTATTATGGAGAACCACACGAATGCAAAGCAATCTTACTCAGTAAAATTACCTACGACAGACAAAAAAGCATTAGCAAATCCTACAGTGAACATGCCGATTGATTTGGGTGGAAACAAATCAATCAAGAATCCCTTTATTATTCCCGGGCTGAAAAAAGTAAATATTGATTCAAACCTTAATCCTAATTACACCTTTGAAAATTTTGTTGAAGGAGACTGCAACCGTCTCGCCAGATCAGCTGGTTATGCTGTGGCTAAAAATCCCGGTGGCACATCTTTTAACCCTTTAATGGTTTATGGAAGCACAGGTTTGGGAAAAACCCATCTGCTCCATGGAATTGGAATTGAAATTAAAAAGAACTTTCCTAACAAGACTGTACTTTATGTACCGTCGGAGAAATTTATCAATCAATTCATTGACGCTGTAAAAAGTGGAAGCAATAATGATTTCGTAAACTTCTACCAGTTGGTGGATGTTCTGATTATCGATGATGTACAGTATTTAGCCGGAAAAGAGAAAACACAGGACGTGTTCTTCCATATTTTTAATCACCTGCACCAAAATGGAAAACAACTTATTTTAAGTTCCGACAAACCACCAGTTGAATTGCAGGGTATGGAACAACGCCTTCTTTCTCGTTTTAAATGGGGCCTTTCTGCGGATTTACAAATTCCTGAGTTAGAAACCAGAATTGCCATCCTTGAAAAGAAAATTTACAACGATGGAATCGAATTACCTAAAGATGTAATCGAGTATTTAGCATATAGCATTACCACAAACATCAGAGAACTAGAAGGTGCACTTATTTCATTAATTGCCCAGTCATCGCTCAATAAGAAAGAGGTTACACTCGATCTTGCTAAAAAGATGATCGATAAATTTGTGAAGAACAATGCACGTGAAGTTTCGATTGATTATATCCAAAAAGTGGTTTGCGATTATTTTGAGTTACCTATTGAACTCATGAAATCAAAGACCCGTAAACGTGAAGTTGTACAGGCAAGACAAATTGCCATGTATTTTGCCAAAAACTACACAAAATCTTCTTTAGCTACCATTGGTGCTCATTGCGGAGGTAAGGATCATGCTACTGTATTGCATGCCTGCAAAACAGTGAACAATCTAATGGAAACAGACAAGCGGTTCAGAGCTTACGTGGACGAACTTGAAAAGAAGATCAATATCTAACGTTTTTTTTAGTCAGTGCCGGATTAATAAATAAAAAGCCGCTTCTTCCACGAGGCGGCTTTTGTTATTTAATAGTGATAGATCAATAAGGGCTTTTTTGAATGTAAGATCAAATCTCTGGTTACACTCTTATGAAACAGTTTCTCCAGAAAATGTCGTTTTACAGTATAAAGTACAAGAAGATCTGCCTTGCATTCTTCGGCATATTGTGTTAATCCTTTGGCCGTATCCTGGGCCGGTCGGTGAACAACGGTAGCTATCTGATCCGGAAACCTCTTTCGCAAATCCTTCAGGACAATTTCATCGCTTACAATATCCAGCTGGTAATTATTGTCGATTTTTACGAAGTTAAGTTCCCAGTTAAGTTCTTCTGATAGGTCAATCACTTTTTTTAGTATTTCAGGACTTTCTTCTTCAAGATGGAGTCCCACTACTACATTTTTAAAACCATGAAGATCATGTCCTTTTGGGATCACCAATAAAGGAGAACGTATCCTTTCAAAAACATGTGAAGTATTGGTTCCAAAGATATCTTCGATCAGGTTATGGGAACCATCGGTGAGCATCACGATTAAAAAGGGATCTAAACGGTTCGCAAGGGCGATCAGTTCCTGATCGAAAAAACCAATGGGAGTGGAAACATTCACCTCATAGCCACTTCTTCTTAATTCGGCTGCAAGGGAATTAACTTCTTTTTCTTCCGTCTTTCTAATATCCTCAATTAAATTCTCTCCAACCGCCAATATGGCGTCTCCAACTCCTACCGGAGTGGGTATAGTTATTACATGCAATAAATGCAGTTGAATATTGCTCTGTTTGTCAAAAAAAGAGGCGATTTTTTTTATTTCCTCTGCTGAAGCCTGCCGGGATACCGGTACTAATAGAGTTTTCATAATCAGCGTATTTATTATGTAAAGAATATATATGTAAATTTACGCATTATCAATATTAAGAGGTGTTAAACAGGTTTAAAGTTTGAGCAATGAGTTTAAAATATTGATGGTTTGTTTAGGTAATATCTGCCGGTCGCCCATGGCCGAAGGTATGATGAAACATCAACTCAGCCAACGTGGTTTGAACGTAATGGTCGATTCAGCCGGAACCGGTGGATGGCATGCCGGTGAGAATCCTGATCCCCGTGCCATTAAAACCATGCAGCAACACGGAATTGATATTTCAAAATTGGTCGCCCGTCAATTCAAGAAAAATGATTTTGATCAGTTTGATCTGATCCTTGTGATGGATGAATCAAATGAAATGGATGTATTAAAACTAACAAATAGTGAATCACACCATAAAAAAGTGAAATTGATCCTGAAATATACATCCACCAGTGATCTATCTGTTCCAGATCCATGGTATGGTGGCATGGATGGATTTGAGAAAGTATATCATATGCTTTACGCAGCCTGCGATGGTGTAATTAAATCCCATTTTGAATGAAAACCGGGACTTTATTCTTAATACCTAATTATATTGGCGATACCCATGCTTCCCGCCAATTTCCTTTATATAACAAGGAGATCATACAAAGTTTGAAATATTTTTTTGTTGAAAATCCAAAACCTGCCCGTGCACTTATTAAATCATTGTATACAGAGGTAAACTTTGATGAAGTTGAGCTTTTTCACTTCGACAAACATTCAAATGATAACCAGGAGGTTTATACTTCTGTGCTGAATGTTTTAAAAAATGGTTTCAATGTGGGTGTTGTATCAGATGCCGGTTGCCCTGGTATTGCCGATCCTGGCTCGGAACTTGTAAGATGGGCGCATGAAAAAAATATTGAGGTGATTCCTTTAGTGGGCCCTTCATCTATCTTTCTAACGTTAATGGCCAGCGGATTGAATGGACAAAATTTCACCTTCCTTGGATATTTACCAAAAGGCGGTGCCGAAAGAAAAGAACAGATTAAAAAAATGATTGTACAGATCAGAAATTCTGGCACCACTTTTCTAATGATCGAGACTCCTTATAAAACGGATGCTACCTTTAAAGAACTGCTTGAACTTCTGAATCCAGACAACCACTTATGCCTGGGGATTGATATTTTTTCTAACCCGCAACGGGTAATTACCAGGACTGTACAGGCATGGCGAGACATGAAAGCCTTGCCATCACTGAAGGATAGACAGGTTGTTTTTGCTGTGGGCTAAATTTGCCAATTCAACCGGTTTTATTAATTTTAGTACCTGTAAATCACCAATAAAAATTGACCTATGAATGCAAAACAGATTTTTCTTGCTTTGATGACAATCTTTTCTTCGATCACCCTGTTTTCTCAACAGCTGGAGGAAAATACGGATGAAGAAAGCTGCTATAGAAAATGGTATAAGATATTTCAATTAAGAGGTGCTGATGAAGTTCCCGATGGAGATTATGATAATGTTGTGGTGAGTCTAAGACAAGGCGTACATGGAGATTGTTATTATGGTAAAGTAACGGTTAAAAAAGGAACCATTCGCTCTATCCAGATCAGAATTGTGGATGGTCAGTTTGAGAAAGTGACTTTTGATGCAAAAGATGATTATGCAGTTATCAACGGGATTTCTGAAACCATTGTAGCCAGGCTAAGGGGCGACCGACAGGAAGTAAATATTGTTTTCAAGGAAAAACTCAGACCCAAGGGAAATTCTTACGATGTTGCTCCGGATCCGGATATAGAGGAATACAAATAATTCTAAAAAGTTTTTGATCAGTTCTAAAAACCAAAAGGGAAGCTTTCGCCTCCCTCTTGGTTAACCAACCTACTATGAAAAAAACTATCTTTAAAACGAAGTTTTCTAACTTATTGTATACACAAAGGTAATATTAATTTAAATCCAGGGCAAGGATCGACTGGAACAGAATCTGTGAAAGAGATGTTAAGGCTCACCCAACGTTGCTTAAACAACTTGTAACTTAAGAATTTGTAGCATCTCTCAACCTTCTGCTTCACTAGTAATATTAAGGTTTTTTATCAATTGCAGGTTGAAAAGTATTTTATTGGACTCATCAACAGCTGAACTACGCCCTTATCTTTAACTAATTTTTGTTATATGAAATTTCACTTTATTGCTATTGGAGGAGCGGTGATGCATAACCTGGCGTTGGATATTCATTCACAAGGACATTTAGTCACTGGTTCGGATGATGAGATTTTTGAACCTTCTAAAAGCCGATTGGAAAAAGCAGGCATTCTGCCTCCCCGCCTGGGTTGGTTTCCCGAGAAGATCACCCCTGGTTTGGACGCGATCATTTTAGGGATGCATGCACACAAGGATAATCCTGAATTAAAGAAAGTGCTTGAGCTTGGTCTGAAGATCTATTCTTATCCGGAATTTATTTATCAGCAATCGATGCATAAAAAAAGGATAGTGGTTGGTGGTAGCCACGGCAAAACAACCATTACTTCCATGATCATGCATGCACTCCGAAAGCATAAAAAAAACTTCGATTACCTGGTTGGCGCTCAGTTGGAAGGATTTGAGAAAATGGTGAAGATCGATCCCGCTACGGATCTAGCAGTTTTTGAAGGTGATGAATATCTTTCATCTATTTTAAATCCTGTACCCAAGTTTCATCTTTATCACCCCCATGTTGCTATCATCAGTGGAATCTCGTGGGATCATATGAATGTATTTCCAACCTTCGAAAACTATTGCGATCAATTTTCTGTGTTCATTCACAAAATAGAAAAAGGTGGTTCTCTTATATATTGCGAAGAAGATCCTGTGTTGGTTAAGATGGTAGAACAAAATAAACGAACTGATATTAATTATGCTGCGTATTCAGTTCCGACCTATGAAATTATTAATGAAGAAACATTTGTAAAAGTGGGGACTCAGAAATATGGACTACAGGTTTTTGGAGAGCATAACCTGCTGAACATGGAAGCGGCGCGACTTGCCTGCCAATCAGTTGGAATGAGTGCTGAAGATTTTTATTCAGGCATGCAAACATTTACGGGTGCTGCGAAACGGCTTGAGTTGATGTATAAAACAGAGAAGACCATTGTTTTTAAGGATTTTGCTCATTCGCCTTCAAAACTTAAAGCTACTATTCATGCTGTAAGGCTTCAATATCCAAAAAGAAAGATATATGCCTTTGTCGAACTCCATACATACAGTAGTTTAAATAAAGATTTTCTACATGAATACCAGCATTCAATGAATGAGGCAGATGAAGCAGTTGTGTTTTACAGTCCGCATACACTGGAATTAAAAAAATTAGCTGCCATTGAGAAAACGGATATTCAACATGCTTTTGGCAGAACAGATTTGGAGGTGATGAATAACAATCCTGATTTGGAAGCTCATATTGCAAAAAAGAGTACAGATAATTCCGTATTTCTCATGATGAGTTCAGGAAACTGGAATGGAGTAAATGTATTTGATATGATCAGAAATAGAATAGATCAGGCCGTTGGTTAATTCTGGGCTGGTATGCATTCATATACCGGCATTCCATAAAACTGAACTTTTGCCCAATTAATAAGTTGCTTGATCTCTTCTGGTAATAAAACTCTAAGTGCTTTTTCCAATTCCTTTTTGAAGAGAAATTCATCGAAGCTAACTTTTTGTAAAATGAACTTCGAATATTCGAGCATGGATTGAATCATACTTTCTTGATTTTGGATGTCAGGTTGATGAATCTAAATTAGGTAACAGGTATTATATATTCAAATTATCGTGAACATTTTTTTTAACAAAGCCTGTTTATTTAATTTTAATTTAACCGGCTACAAAATGCTGCATGCAGCACATTTGATCCCATCAATGGCTGCAGAAACGATCCCGCCTGCATATCCTGCGCCTTCCCCACAGGGGAATAATCCAGCTACTTCAGGATGCTGTAAGGATTTAGATTCACGAGGGATTTTTACAGGGGATGAAGTTCTTGACTCAGGAGCCACCAGGATGGCGTCATTGGAATAATATGTTGACATTTTTTTTCCGAAACTTTTAAAACCAGCTTTGAGACGTTTTGATATGAATGCTGGCAACAGGTCGCCAAGATCCACAGACTGTACGCCTGGAGTATAGGAACAGGTTGGTAGGCTGGTGCTTGTTTTTCCGTCGACAAAATCAATGAGTCTTTGTGCCGGGGCCATTTGTGTTTTACCCCCCAGCTTCCAGGCGAGTTGTTCGATGTCTCTTTGAAATTCCATGGTCATCAACGGGCTGTTTTTATAACCTTCTTTGAAGAGATCTTCAAGCCTTATTTCTACCACGATCCCGGAATTAGCAAATGGATTGTTCCTTTTGGATGGTGACCAACCATTTGTGACGATCTCGCCCGGTGATGTGCTGCAGGGGGCAATGATACCCCCGGGGCACATACAAAACGAATAAACCCCACGATCCATTTCCTGGTTGACAAAACTATAGTAAGCGGGTGGCAAATAATTGGGTCTGGTTTTACAATGATATTGAACCTGGTCGATGATCTGTTGAGGATGTTCGGCCCTTACGCCGAGTGCAAAAGGCTTGGCATCGAGAAGAATGTTCTTTTGATAAAGCATTTCGAAGATCATTCTCGACGAATGGCCGGTTGCCAGGATCATTTTGGAGGTTGTTACCTTTTCATTATTGTTGAAGGTGAGGGAACAGATTTTGTTGAACTGAACTTCGAAATCATCCAATCTTTTTTCGAAATGGATCTCCCCTCCATGGGTCAGAATACATTCACGCATCTGTTGAATAATGTCCGGTAATTTATTTGTTCCAATATGTGGCTTCGCATCAATTCCAATATCCGGGGAAGCTCCGAAATGAATAAATAAGTCGAGGATCTTTTTTATGTCACCGCGTTTATCTGATCGGGTATAAAGTTTCCCGTCGGAATAGGTACCTGCTCCACCTTCTCCGAAACAATAATTACTCTCCGTGTTAACAATATGTTCTTTGGTAAGAATGGCAAGATCGCGACGACGGTCTCTTACGTTCTTTCCTCTTTCAATGATCACAGGTTTCTTTCCGAGTTCCAATAAATGTAATGCCGCAAAATATCCGGCCGGACCTGCTCCGATAATATAGATCTCTTCTTCGTTTTTTACATTTTTGAAGGGGGGTGAGAAAGTTTCGGCTGCTGAAAAATCTTCATCGATCCATACATTTAAACGCAATACAGTTTTTACCTGTTTGCTTCGTGCATCGATGCTTCTTTTAATGATCTGCATATGACGGATCCTTTGCGGATCAATTTGCTGTTGACGGGCCAGCGCAGACTGGATGAATGCTGTGTCCTGGTAATATTCAGCAGGAATGGTGATCTGGAATTGTACCGGCATTATTCAAATAAGAAGGTAATAAAAATGCTACGGGCATATAAACCGTCAATGCCTTTATTGTAAATATTATTTTCCGGGTAATTGAGATTCACCATTCCCCATGATCCTTTTACCTGTGCAGAAAACTTAAAGTAGGGGAGATAAAAATCAAGCCCGAAACCGGCTTCGATCTGCGCATCATTTGCATTAAATTTTACCGGGTAGTCACTGGCATTTTCTGCTTTTACTTTATTGGAGATATCGTACACATATTTACCTCCAGCCAATACATAGGCTCTGAAATTATTGATACGGTTGGTTTTGAATTTGATATATACTGGAAATTCTGCGAAGGTGGCTTCTACCTCAAATTTGTCTACACGTCCTGCGGGGCGTTCAAAAAGTAAAGTACGGGAGGTTAATGTAAGTTGAGGGGTGAACCGGAGATCGAGATTTTCGTTGATCCGCATATTGGTTTCGATACCCATGGTAAAACCGGGATTCCACAATGGGGTGATGGAATAAATGGTGTCGGGCAATAAAGCTCTCAGATCAGGGATTGTTCTTACCGCCACACCTGTTAACTGGGTACCAATGTTAATTCCAAAATGAAATCTTCGCCGGTCATATTTGGGCATGTTAACACCAACAACGTTTTTTTGCTTTTTGTTTCTGTTAAATTGGGCGTAAGATATGGCTGGTGCAAGAAAGAATCCGGCAAATAAAACGAAAAAAAGAGATCTCTTTATGAATGGATTGTTCAACATTATTTGCTAGTACAACGGGAAAAACAAGCTTTTATTTTTCGCCAATATAGAGCGATGCAATGCCAAAAGTAAGCTTTTTTGCTGAATTGGAGCGAAATCCACATTCGGCCAGCAGTTGCAAAAAGCCTTCACCGTGCGGAAAGGACTTAACAGAATTTGGAAGATAGGTATAAGCTGACTTATCCTTTGAAATGAGCCTTCCACAGAAGGGAAGAATCGTTTTAAAGTAAAAATTATAGAGTTGTTTTATTGGAAATTTCTGAGGTTTTGAAAATTCAAGCACATGAATTCTGCCACCTTTTTTAAGCACCCGATGAATCTCTTTTAACCCTTTTTGGGGAATTTCGAAATTCCTTACCCCGAAAGCAACGGTTACAGCATCAAAACTGCCATCTTCAAAGGGAAGGTTTTCGGAATCACCATACTGGAGCTGGATAAGATCTTCAAGACCCTTTCTGACCACCTTTTCTTTGCCTTTGTGAAGCATGCCGACAGAAATATCGCAGCCGATAATTTCTTTTGCACCTGATTTTCTTAACGCAATAGCTAAATCTGCTGTACCGGTGGCAACATCTAAAATCTTTTGCGGGTTTCTGGTAGCTACTGCCTGAACGGTCTTTTTTCTCCAACCAACATCAATTCCCAAAGACAGGAATCGATTGAGAAAGTCGTAGCGATGTGAAATGTTGTTGAACATTTCAGCCACTTCCTCTTTCTTCGATTTATCGGTGCTATAAGGTTTAATGTTGGTTTGCGTCTCCACTCTGCTCGGAATAATATATTACAAATTTAACGATCAAAGGTACGCGGTCCCAGCATTTTAACATCAATTATTAACAAAGAAGTAAATGCCTGAAATGATTGATTAAACGACCTGTATCACTGAGCGTTTGTGCAATCCCTGCGTTTCTAAAGTGCCTAAACAGATGAATTTAACGCCGTTGCAACCACTGCGGAAGGCCAGCCCCCAATTACTTTAAATTTAATAAAGCTGTCTTGATGCGTTCAATGGCCTTGGTGATCAGATCCTCGGAAGTGGCATATGATAACCTGATATAATTCTCTGCTCCAAATGCGGAGCCAGGAACGGTAGATACATTGGCCTCGTGGATCAGGTACATGGAGAGATCATCCGAATTCCCGATTGTATATTTTCCGACTGATTTTCCGATATAATAAGAAATCTCGGGAAAAAAATAAAATGCTCCCTGCGGATTGTTAACGGTCATGTTTGGAATATCCGAGAGCAGTGAATGTGCCAGTTCTTTTCGTTTTTTAAATGCCGTAACCATACTGCTTACTTTTTCCGGGCCATTGGTCAATGCCACAATGGCTGCACGTTGTGCAATAGAGCAAGTGGCGGATGTGAACTGACCTTGCATTTTTATACAGGCTTTTGCAATCTCTTCCGGAGCTGCCAGATAACCAAGCCTCCAACCCGTCATTGCAAAAGCCTTTGAAAGACCATTGATGGTTACCGTTCTGTTTTTAACAGCTTCAAAGGTACCAATGCTGATATGAGCACCCACAAAATTGATCAATTCATAAATTTCATCTGAAACGACCACAATATCCGGATATTTGGCTAATACCTTTACGATAGACTCCAGCTCATCATAATTATAAACCGAACCCGTAGGATTGCAAGGTGAACTAAACATGAACATCTTGGTTTTGGCTGTAATGGCCTGCTCTACCTGATCAGCAGTTACTTTAAAATCTTTTTCAATCCCTGCCAGCACTTCTACCGGTTTTCCACCTGCCATTTTAATGATCTCGCGATAGCTCACCCAATAAGGTGCAGGAACAATTACCTCATCACCTTCATCAATACATGCCATTACCAGGTTGGCGATGCACTGTTTGGCTCCGGTAGAGACCATGATCTGCGATCTCTTAAAATCAAGGTTATTATCTCTTTTTAATTTCAGACAAATGGCATCCAACAATTCATCATATCCGGCAACGGGTGTATAATGGGAAAAGTTCTGATCGATGGCATCTTTTGCCGCCTGTTTTATATAATCTGGTGTATCAAAATCCGGCTCGCCCAGACTGAGATTAATAATATCTTTGCCCTCTGCCTTTAATTCCCTGCTCAACCTGGCCATGGCCAGGGTTTCGGATTCGGCCATATTGAGCAATCGTCTTGAAAAATGAGCCATGTATAATTATTTATCGCCACAATTGTAAGTAAAATTTCCATGAGCCCAAATTTTATAACCATCGTATCTTTTTTATAAAAATCACATTATAAGATTAAATCCCTTATTTTAGCAACGAATCTTGACTACTATGGACGATTTTTTAGACATACTAAAGTACACTTTGCCTTCTGCCATCGTATTTCTGGCGGTTTACCTGGTCCTTAAAAAATACCTGGATGCACAATTAAAAGAACAGGTGGTAAAAGGCCGGCAAAGTCAACAAAACACTGTACTTCCCATCAGACTTCAGGCCTATGAAAGAATGATCCTTTTATTGGAAAGGATCACACCCCAAAACCTTGTCATGAGGGCCAATAACAATAATTCAACGGCAGGTCAGCTGCATCAGGAGCTCTTAACTTCTATTAGAGCAGAATACGAGCATAATCTTACCCAACAGATGTACGTCTCCCAATCGGCCTGGGAAGCGGTTAAAAGGGCTAAAGAAGAGACCATCAAGATGATCAATATTGCAGCTTCTAAGGTAAATGACAATGCCAAAGGGGTGGATCTAAGCAAAATGGTACTTGAACTGAGCATGAAAATTGACAAAATGCCAACACAAATTGCTATTGATTTTATAAAGGAAGAAGCCCGCCTGTTTTTCTAAAAACTGCCATATTATTTGTATATTCGTTGATGGATCATTATTCATGAATAAAAGAATCTCCATCATCCTGGTTTTCCTAAGTCTGTTCCTTATGTTAAGTTGTGAGGAAGAGTATACCACCACCCCCTATAATTTTCAGACTCCGGTTGGATTTGTTCAACCAACCATTCCGGCAGATAATCCGATGACCATAGAAGGTGTTGAGTTGGGAAGAAAACTATTTTATGATCCCATCCTTTCAAAAAATAATGTACAGGCTTGTGCAGATTGCCACGTTCAGGATTTTGGATTTACGGATGACGGTCTTGCATTCAGCACCGGTGTAGACGGATTACAGGGAAACAGGAATGCCATGGCCATCATTAATCTGGCATGGGGAAGTTCCTTTTTTTGGGATGGCAGAGCCACCTCCCTCGAAAATCAGATCTACGGTCCTGTAACGAATCCACTGGAAATGAATATCAGCTGGCTGGAGGTAGAGGATAAATTAAATGCGAATAATACCTATAAAGATCTTTTCAAGAATGCATTCAATATCGATCAGATTGATTCGGTGCATGTTTCAAAAGCGATTGCTCAGTTCTTGCGGACTTTGGTTAGCGGAAACAGCAAGTTCGACAAGTTTGTACGTCAGGAAGTGAGTTTAACCGCTGCTGAATTAAATGGACTTAATATTTATACAACCGAGCGTGGAGACTGTTTTCATTGTCATACCTTAACCAATGGTTTAGGCACCGATAATACATTTAAAAATAATGGACTTGATGATGATGGTTCCATGACAGACCTGGGAAGATACATGGTTACCGGAAATATAAATGATCGGGGTAAATTTAAAGTCCCCACTTTAAGAAATATCGAACTTACCGCACCCTATATGCATGACAGTCGTTTTGCAACATTAGCAGACGTGGTGGATCATTATGATCAGGGAGGAGTTGCCAGCAGTACGGTGGATCCGTTGATGAAACATGTGCAGGGAAGTACCAATCCGGGATTAAATTTAACGGCTCAGGATAAATTAGATCTGATTGAGTTTTTGAAAACATTAACGGATGATGATTTTAAAACTAATCCGGCTTTTTCCCATCCTTAGATGTTGTCCTTTTTCTAAAGGCAATTGGAATTGAATATTTACATTTTACAGGTTTACCACCCAGGGTAGCCGGAATCCAATTCGGCATCAAGGAGAAGACGCGAATTGCTTCATCGTCGCATGGTTTACAAAATGATCTTGGGATTGTAATTTCACTGACCTTTCCTTCTTCATCAATTGTGAAGGCTACATAAACTTTGCCATCACCGCATGAATCCGTGCAGCCAGTTTTAAAGTTATCGTCAAAGAAATTTTTGAGAGCCTCTTCTCCGCCAGGAAATTCGGGATATGGGTCCACAATCAAGGGTAGATTATCTGATTCTTTCAACTCACTTTTATCCTCCACTTCAGGAGAATTGTCAATTTGTCCGGATAAAGTTGAAAATGTAAAACTGGCCAATATGATAATAAATGCCTTATTCATTCCTGTGAAAATCATTTGTTAAGCGGCTCCGATGGGATTTAAGAGCAATATAATTGAATTCTTAAAGCGGAGATTTTTTAGTTTCCACTGTTTCTACAATTTTTTTCATTACCGTAAGATTCATTCCAAAAGGATCCTGCATAAAAGAATATCCAATATCGCCGTATTCAATTGATAAATAAGCGGCGAGGTCCCACCTTCTTACTGCTTTTAGTTCTTTGATCTCACCAAGCGGAACAGCAAAACTGCCTTCATTTTTAAGTGCTTCTACTTCCAGATCGTTTGTCAATGATTTTCCGATCAGCAATGGACCGAGTAAAGGTCCAGCCAATAAACCAGCTGTAAGGATCGATCCCATTTTGCTGCCACCACTTGATAAAAATAAAAAGCGTTGGTTGGTGACCATGATCCTGCCAAGATGGGTTCCCCATTTCCAGAATCCAGGTTTAGCAGAATTCCAGCATCGCATATTGTCGGAGATATAAAGGACGGTTTCTTCCATAAGGATTGTTTTGTTTGAGGTTAAAAATTAAAATCCAACCTTAAATTAAAACTCCTCGGCAGATTCATCACACCAGGTCGGGCAATATATTCAAGATTCGTTAGATTTTTGATAAGGAAGCTGACTTTTGCTTTCCATTTTTTAAATGTATACGATGCCCTCATGTCCATCGTAAAATCACCCGCATCATTTTTATGATTGTTGATCCATGGTGAAATAAAATTCGGGATCGCTAATTCGATGAATAAAAAATTCGGATCTATGTTTTCATATGTACTCATATAATAAAACGTGGTTCCGAATCCAATTCCTTTCCATTGAAGATCAATATCAGCTCTTACTGTGTGACGATTCCGGAATGGCAGGATCATTTTATTATTGGCACTATCCAACATGTGCTGACCAAAAATTCGGAACATAGTATCGAGATATGCACCGACATTTACCAATGTGGGGAAAGCGGAAAGGTCTGCGGGAAAAGCATAATTATAACCGGCATAGGCATTTAACTGTACGGGTCCGATATTTCCTTTTCCACCAACGGTTACTTCAAATCCCATTATTCTTGCCCTGCCAATATTAAATGCTTTAAATCCAACGCCATCCGGTGGATAATTACCAATATTATACTGGATCATATCGCGATATTCCATCCAGTACAAAGCTATATCTGCATAGCCGGTCCATTTTTTGGTAATATTAAATCCTTGTCGGATACCAATTTCTGCATTCCAACCAGTTTCAGGCCGAAGATCATAATTGGGTAAGACAAAAAATCCGGGAACAAGTTCCGCCCTGATAAATCGTTCCCCTAAAGATGGAATGCGATAGGATTGTCCGAATGATCCTCTTAAAAAAGTTTGCTTCGCTGCTCTAAAGTTGATTCCTCCTCTGAAAACAGGTAAGGATCCTTCCACTAAAAAATCGGCGCCGTTTAATTCGTATCGAACACCAGCCACCACACTCCAACGCCGGTAATTAAATTCCAATTGACCAAAAGCGGCTGCCGCATAGGTTTGAAAAAATTTCTTGGCATTCCCATTGGTGTCCAATTGCAAACTATCTGGAAATAAATTACTCTGGATCCATCCATAATTGATATAGGCCCCTGCAGTAACCGTGAACATATTTTTATAGAACTTTCGCTGATATTGGTAATCAAGCATCATATTATTGGCGATCGCATCAATATCTCCATCAAACCCATATCTGAATTTGCGATAGTATCTCATCGTCAGATTATGCTTGTTCCCTTTTTTATCATAATATTTTATATGCGGATCCAGAATGAGGAAATAATATTTATCGTCGGATCCAAAAGTTTTACGATAAATGTTTGAATCCGCATCTCTCCATAGTACAAATCGTCCGGCTCTTTCGTACATGAATAAACCATTCAGACCAAACACCAGACCCGGTGCTTTCTTTGGACGAAACTGATATTTGAAGTTGAGCCTGCCTCTCGCCTGGTTATTTCCTTCCAATGGGCTTCGGTCGTAATGAAAATTTCCACCGATCACCAGATCCATATTCTCTTTGATCCGTTGTGAATGATTGAAGAACATTCCTGTTGATACCGGTTGATCCAATGCACTCCACCATTTGGTGGCTGGTCGTGAAGGATCGCCAAATACCTGGGAATATAGGCTTACAGTAGTGGATGGTTCCTTTGAAGGCCAACCTGTGATCACATTGATCACACCATTGAGTGAACCACTTCCATAAAATACCGAGGAAGCACCTTTCATGATCTCCACCTGTGAAATATTTTCGACAGGAATGAGATTCCATTCAACATTTCCAAGATCACCACCGATCAA
The DNA here is from genome assembly GCA_025451295.1 of Flavobacteriales bacterium. GTDB lineage: Bacteria > Bacteroidota > Bacteroidia > CAIKAF01 > CAIKAF01 > JANWKQ01. The sequence continues at coordinate 41,305 of JANWKQ010000041.1, forward strand.
AGGCACACCATCCAATAAAAAGCTGACGCGGGTACCGATTCCATAGGAATAACCAGCTGCACCACGAATGGAGGCTTGTCCATCAGTGATCTGTACCCCAGGTACACGGTTCACGATTTCCGCAACATCAATGGAGTTTGTATTTTTAATAAGTTGGGCCGATACCACATCCATGGATACGGTTTCCTTATTGATCTCTTTATCATACCTGCTGCCCGATACCACAAAAGTTACCAACTCTTTGGGCATTTCTTTCATCAGAAATTTCACCTCCCTTTTTTCTCCGGGCTTTAGCGTGATAATTTCTTCAAGGGATTCATATCCTACCGCTGAAAATGTGAGCACATAGGTGCCTGAGTCCAGCTCTATTGAATATTTGCCTCCCCGGTCGGTAACAGCCGCGGCTTTACCATTCAAGGAAATGTTTACCCCAATCAGTTTTTCACCATTGGAGGTGTCGACAACGGTTCCGAATAAAGTGGCCTTCTGCGAAAACAAACAGGCAGAGCTGAATATATAAGCGAAAAGGAATATCAGGTATTTCTGAGGTACCATAATAAACAAATTTACAATTTTTTGGTAACTAATCCTTATGGATTTGGTTGGTAGTCTTACGGGATGGAATGTGTATTACCATGGCAGCTTGGTGCTGACTGAAGTGTTAGTTCGGCTTACGTCTAAAAATCACTATTTTTGTTTCCATTTTAATAACACATGAGTAAGGAAGTAAGAGTACGATTTGCGCCAAGTCCCACAGGACCATTACACCTGGGCGGAGTAAGAACCGCTTTATACAATTATCTGTTTGCTAAAAAGCATGGAGGTAAATGTATTTTGAGAATTGAAGATACCGATCAGGGACGTTTTGTTCCCGGAGCGGAGGAATATATTGTGGATTCATTAACCTGGGTAGGTGTAACATTTGATGAAGGTGTACATGTGGGTGGGCCCGACGAACCTTATCGCCAAAGCGAACGAAAGGAGATGTATCGGCAATATGCTGAGTTACTCATTGAAAAAGGTTTTGCTTACTATGCTTTTGATTCAGCAGAGGAGTTGGAGGCGATCCGTGAAAAAATGAAAGCTTCTGGGAATTCTACGTGGCAGTACAACAACATAACGCGGGTAAATATGAAGAATTCCCTAACCTTACCTGCTGATGAAGTAAAACGAAAGCTGGAGGCTGGTGATCCTTATGTAATACGTATTAAAATCCCCAGGAATGAAGAAATAAGACTCACAGATATCATTCGCGGAGTTGTGGTAGTTAATTCGAACAATGTAGATGATAAAGTATTGTTCAAATCAGACGGAATGCCTACCTATCACCTGGCAAATGTGGTAGACGATTATTTAATGAAAATTTCACATGTGATCAGAGGAGAGGAATGGTTACCATCAGCACCTTTGCACGTGTTGCTATACAGATATCTGGGTTGGGAAGATTTAATGCCTGAATTTGCTCACTTACCCTTGATATTAAAACCAGATGGAAACGGGAAGTTGAGCAAGAGAGACGGAGATCGTTTGGGATTTCCGGTTTTTCCGTTGGAATGGAAGGATCCGGATAGTGGAGAAATTTCGTCCGGTTATAGGGAATCCGGTTGGTTTCCGGAGGCTGTGGTTAATTTGGTGGCATTACTTGGCTGGCATCCGGCTGACAACAAAGAGGTATTCAGCATGGAAGAACTCATCGAAGGATTTTCACTGGATCGTGTTTCAAAATCCGGCGCAAAATTCGATGTAGAAAAAGCAAAATGGTTCAACCAGCATTATTTAAGGTTACAATCAGATAAGACACTTTCGGCCATAATTAAACCACTGGTTGAAGCGGATGGTATCAAAGTAAGTGATGCTTTGCTGGAAAAAGTGGTGGCCGCTCAAAAAGAAAGGGCTTTATACCCAAAGGATATTTATACCGAAGGGAAATTTTTCTTTGTTGCACCGGTTGGATTCGATTCGGATCTCTTACAGAAAAAATGGAAAGAAGGATCAACAGAATTAGCCCAACAATTAATCCCGGTTTTTGAATCCATCGAAAATTTCGAACCGGTTACGATCGAATCTACCTTAAAAGCATATCTCGAAGCTAACAAGATTGGTGTGGGTGCAGTAATGCCCCTGGTGAGGATCTTGCTTACAGGTGGTTTAACCGGTCCTGCCGTATTTGATATAGCCGCCATTCTGGGCAAGGAAGAAACACTCCAACGAATGAGAAACGGGATAAGTATTATTTCGAAAAACTAGTTTCCTATAAAATCATCAACATGACAAGCCGGATTGAATTAAAAGGAATGAAATTTCATGCACATCATGGCTTGTATGAAATCGAAAGAGAAAAAGGAGGATGGTTTTTGGTGGATGTGTCTTTCGATTGTCATACTTCATTAGCGATTGACAAAGATGAAATCGATGGAACAGTAAACTATGAAGAAGTTTATAACATAGTGAAGGAGGAAATGGCGATCCCGTCAAAACTGATTGAACATGTGGCCGGAAGGATCCATCAAAGAATAAAAAAAGAAGTGACCGGAGTTTTGAAATTGGCAACAAAGGTTTATAAGCTGGATGCTCCTTTGGGTGGCCCTTTAGAACATGTCAGCATTCAACTGCAGGATGAGTAATAAAAAGAAAACCTGTCCCAAATGCGGTAAAATGTTTATCTGCATGATCAATAACCATTGCTGGTGTACAAAAATTGAACTTTCTGATAAACAAAGAAATTTACTCAGGGAAAAGTACTTTGGATGTTTGTGCAATGCATGTCTGGTAGAAATTTCCAGATCATAAAACAAACGCCCCTGAAGTTTCCATCAGAAGCGTTCTCACTATTTTTAGTGAAGTAATAATTATCTTTTGGCTATGATCTGTCCATGCTGATCCTTTCGTAAAGCAGAAAGCATATGGTTATGACTAAAGCTGATCTCGAAAACGGTGTGTTCATATTCATCCTTGATGATCCACTTACCCGTTTTTTCACCATTTCGATAATGTGATACTGCTGTAAGTTTTCCATTTTCATCCCAGGTTTTCCAAATCCCATGTTTTACGCCATTCTTATAATGACCCAAAGTAGATTTTTGCCCGTTGGAATAATATGCTTTAAACGTATAGTTGGCATTGTCTTCGCCTGTATAGGAAGTATGTAACTTTCCTTCAGCATTATATTGAAATTTGTTGACTGCCTGTCCAAAAATGAGGGCAGGGATCAAGAAGGCTGTTATTAGAAGGATCTTTCTCATGGATTCCTTGTGTTTGTTGGTGATTAGTACAAAGAAACGAGTTATTTACATTTAGGTTACATTTTCTTAACATTGGCTTAACATTGGAGAGAAAAAATATTTTAAAGTACTGACTATCTACACTTTAAAATTTGTTCATTGACCTGCTTTGGGGTCATTCTTTGGGGCTTTTTGAGGAAAGTATGCCGGATATAACTAACCAAATCCGCAATCTCATCATACTCAATTTTGGGATTACCCGTCATCCGGGTATTGAAATTTTTGCCGTTTACCAGGATACTGCCTTCCATTCCGTTTTTGATAATGCAGACCACCGAATCATTTTCGAACCAGGCCGGATCTGTTAGTGGTGGAATTAATAATTGAAGCCCATCACCGTTTTGACCATGGCAATTGACGCAATGTTTTTCATAACTCTTTTTACCTCTTACCAAATAGTAATCTTTGTTGGATCTGTTGACTATAAATACGAGCCCGATAATGAGCAGGAGGAAAATAATAATGGCGATATAGTATTTACTGTTTTTCACCCAGGAGCAAAGGTATATCTTTTATGAGTTGGTCAACCTCTTCTGATTTGGTTCCATCATAAACCCCACGAATATGTTTTTGCTGATCGATCAGTACTAATGCACCGCTGTGGATATATCCTCCGGGTTCGTTGGGAGCTTCTTCGGCACTACAGAGATAATATTCTGCAATGGTGTAGATGGAATCTTTATCGCCGGTAACAAAGTTCCATTTTTCGCTACTCACTTGTAATCTGCCGGCATATTCATGCAACACTTCCACCTTGTCGTATTCCGGATCGATGGTATGACTTAAGATCTTTACGCGGGGGTCATTTTTAAAAGCATTGTATACCCTAAGCAATTCTGATTTCATTTTCGGACAAATGGTAGGACAGGTGGTAAAAAAGAAATCGGCTATATAAATGCTGCCATCATAGGTTTGGTTGGTCACCGTTTTTCCATCCTGGTTGGTAAATGAAAATGCTGGTATGGTTGGAAACAAAGTATCAGGAATTAATTTTCCGTTTTCTTCATGAGAAGTAATGGTAGGTTCACCCAGATAAGGAAGTTTTTTTGGACCGTCGTTTTTGGAAACAGGTTTTTTACCACAACTGAATAAAACGGATAAACAACCAATGATGAATAGGATTCTTAACATTTTTCTTTTACTGGATTATAGGAAATAAATTTTTCAGCTTCTTCGATGGTCTTATTCATGAATATTTCTACTGCTTCAATCGATTTTTTTTGATCGAGATAATATATTTTCTTTTCATCGAAACTGAGGAACTCATCCGGAGCGGTGTATTGATGCATCCAGTCCATCATATCCTTGTCTGCCTTTTCAATATTATTGATAAGTACGATTGCTTTGTCCTTCGTTATGCTATCGGTTGAACATTCATCAATGCTGATGATGTATTTTTTTAGCTTAAACAGACCACCATGATTTTTCATGCTGCGGTCGTGAACTTCCATTACCTCAAGTGCCAGTTGTTCGAGTTCCCAGTTTTGTTTTTTGAGAATTTGTTCTTTTGAAGGTCCACAAGAAGAAAGGATCAGCAAAAATAAAAGGGTGATATATATATATGAATGTTTCAAGACATTTTGATGAAGGTCCAAAAGTCCGAAAATTTATTGAGAATAAGGAAATCTTCGATAAACGGCTATTAGGAGCCGTTAGCCCCCATCCTTTAAAAATCTTTAAAAAAAAATGAACCTACCTATTTCTGGGGTGTAACCATATTAAAATTAGGCAAAAATGAAACGTTCAATCCTTTTAACGACAGCCTTATCTGTACTCATGATGAGCACCCTCTTAGCCGGACCCAATAAGGTTACGGTAAACATGGGAAAAACTACCAAATCATACGCTAGACATCCTTTCGGAAAACAAAAGATCCAGGTGGCCCTGTTAATGGACACCAGTAGCAGTATGGACGGCCTTATCGAACAAGCCAAATCTCAACTCTGGAAAATTGTAAATGAACTGGCCACCGCTCAATATAACGGTGAAAAACCCCAAATTGAAATTGCGCTTTACCATTATGGGAATGATGGTTTAAATGCCAGTAGCAATTATATCCAGCAAATACTTCCATTTACCAACGATCTTGATAAGGTATCGGAAGAATTATTCAAACTTACTACCAATGGCGGAAATGAATATTGTGGAGCCGTGATTGAAGATGCTACTTTAAATCTGAAGTGGACAGATTCAAATGATGACCTGAAACTGGTTTATATCGCCGGAAACGAACCCTTTGACCAGGGTGGTGTGGATTATCAAAAAGCCTGCAGAGCTGCCATTAAAAAAGGAATCATTGTGAATACTATTTATTGCGGACAGGAATCGGACGGTGTGAATTCACATTGGAAAGAAGGCGCTCAGCTGGCTGACGGAGAATTCCTCAGCATTAATATGAATGAACAAACCGTTTATATTGAAACTCCCTTTGATACCACATTGATCCGTTTGAACAACGAATTGAATTCAACCTATCTTTTTTATGGTGTAAATGGAACTTTTGCATCTACTAATCAGGCAGCACAGGATGGAAATGCGAATACGATCTCTATGTCGAATGCAGCTGAAAGAACCGTATCTAAAGCCAACACCGGATATTATAATGCAACCTGGGATCTGGTGGATGCTGCCAAGGATGAAAATTTCGAAGTTGATGATCTCAAAAAGGAAGATTTGCCGGAAGAAATGAAGAATATGGATGATGATGAGAAAAAATTGTATGTGGCGGAGAAATCAGCCAAAAGAGATGCGATTAAAAATGAGATCAATTCCATTAACGTTCAGCGACAAGCTTTTATTGATGAGAAAATGAAAGAACTTGGTGAGACCAATTCACTCGATAAGGCAGTGATCAGCAGCGTACGGAATATGGCATTAAAGAAGAATTACACTTTTGAATAATTGATCATGTTTAAAAAACTTACATTGGTAATTGTAGCCATCAGCTGCAATTATCTCCTCACCTTCGCGGGTGGGTTTATCATCACCAGCGCAGCTGTCATTAATCATGTAGAACCTCAAAAGGTGCAGGATTATACCCTGCACTGCAAAAAACTGAGGATCGATGTGCAGATGGACGGTCCGGTAGCCGTTACCACGGTTGAACAAACCTTTGAGAACAGTACAGCTCAAAGAATGGAAGGAGATTATTTCTTTCCACTTCCTAAAAATGCGATCATCAAAGAATTTCGGATGGAAATGAACGGGGTGATGGTAAAAGCAGAAATGCTTGACGCAGCCGGTGCACGAAAGATCTATGAAGACATCGTGAGGCAAATGAAAGATCCCGCTTTGCTTGAATTTACCGATCAGGGAATGCTCCGAATGCGGATCTTTCCCATCGAACCAAATTCTACCAAAGAGATCAAACTCGTCTTTGCGCATTATATGCCCATAGATAATGGTACGTATGAATATTCATATCCACTCAATGCACTTAAATATAATTCGAAGCCCATTGATGATGTGGTGGTGAATGTAGATATTAAATCAGATGAAAAGATAAAGAATGTATATTCACCTACGCATTTGGTGGATGTAGTCCATTCATCTGACCATAAAGCCAAAGCTTCTATGGAACTCGGTGAAGATGCGATGCCATCACAATTTAAACTCTACTATTCAACTTCCAGTTCTTTGTTGGGCATGTCAATGTTCCAGTTCAAGGAAAAAAGTGAAGATGGATTTTTTATTGCAGATATTAGTCCCGGTTTTATTGAAGCTGACAAAGTCGTAAGCAAGGATGTGACCTTTATTATGGACATTAGTGGCAGCATGCGGGGGGATAAGATCATTCAGGCCAGAAATACATTAACCAAATGTGTGGAAGAATTGAATGACGGAGATAAATTTGAGATCATCACTTTTGGAACAGAAGCTTATCAGCTTTTTGGAAAGAGAACAATCGTGGATGAAACTTCCAGAAAAAAAGCATATGCTTTTATCGATAAGATTGAAGCCCTGGGTGGAACCAATATGGATGGTGCTTTTAGTCTGGCATTTCAGGAAAAGGCAGATCCTCAGCGCCCATCGAATATACTTTTTATTACAGATGGTAAACCAACCATTGGCGAATGGGATGAGACCAAGTTGATGAAAAAGATTTCTGACGGAAATGCAAAAAACCACCGGATCTTTGCTTTCGGAATTGGTGGCGATTTGAATTTCAGATTGATCGATAAAATTGCAGCAGATGGCCGTGGTTTAAGAACCTATCTGGCCGAAGATGAAGATATCAGCAAATCGGTTTCTACCTTTTTTGCAAAAATATCGGCACCCGTATTATCCGACGTAAAGGTTTATTTTGCAGATGCGCCGAATGAATACCAGGTATTCCCGAAAAACTGCCAGGATATATTTTACGGACGTTCATTAACCGTGAGTGGAAGATTCAGGGATGCCGGAACCACAAAACTCATCGTTGAGGGAAAATTAAATGGAGTTGTTCAAAAATTTGAATATGATGTTCAATGGAAAGATGACGTAACGGAGAATGAATTTGTGCCTTCAATCTGGGCAGCCAGAAGGGTAGGGGATCTGTTGGATCAGATCCGTTTGGTTGGAGAAAATGAAGAGTTGAAAGATGAGATCGTTACTCTATCCCGCAGATACGGGATCATTACGCCTTATACAAGCTATTTGATCCTCGAGGACGAAAGGGTGACGAATATCAATAACACCAACAATGGTGACGGTACGATGACCATTTTCAATTCCACAAATCTTGGTTTCAGTAGTCAAAGGATGGAAAGTGAGTATGATAATTTAAAATCCAACAATGATGCCATCACGATCACACAGAGCAGTGAAGTTCAGAAATTGAATGGAGCCAACAACTATGCTGAGACCAAGTTAGACAAGAACCGAAATAAGGTAAGTGATCTCGCTGAAGGTTCTGAGGATGACAACATCGTTAACGATAATACCATTGCGAATGGAAGAGCCATGTATTATCAGAATAACCAAATGATTGATGCCGATGTAATGACCAACACGAATTTAAAGAAGAAAGAAATAAAATTCGGAAGCGATGAATACTTCGAGCTGGTCAACAACGATAAAGTAGCTAAAGAATATATGAGCAAGAGCAGAAATGTTCAGTTCGTACATAACAACCAGATCTATATGGTGGTGGATTGATTAATGGAAAACCATTAACTGGCCAAGGGCAACAAAAATAGTTTCGTTCTTAGTGTCGTCTTGGCTTAGCCGGGACTGCACGATATCATTCGGGTTCGACAAACACAAAAAAAGACCGGGTCTCCGACAGCAAGCGGAAGCACCTGGTCTTTTTTTATTTATTCAATAGCTCCTTAGTACAATGCGATAGTCGCATTGGGCTCCGTAAAGATAGAGCAGGGTGGCTTTGTTAGAATATTTTCTGATCACTTTACAATATTCAATCGCTTTCCATTCGGAATCGGTAGCGCTGTTAACTTTCATGTTTACTTTCCCGAGGTAGTCGTCTGAACTATACTCCCCGCCATCATCTTCCCAGAATTCGATATTAACAGTTTGTCCTGGACCCATTCCTTCTTCCAGCAATTTTTTATTTACTTTTTTTATGTCGATTGCCGCCCATTTACCCAGATCCAATCGTTTTGATATACCTGAAGGTGACAAAACAAAACAATAGAGCTCATCCGGATCATCCCTACCAGTGCGGTCTCCACCTTCTTCGGCATAGCAGGTAATGGAATCAAGCATGACATGTACATACATTTCCTGTGCATAACAAGTTTGACCCGCCAGAACAAGCATAAAAAAAATGATATATTTTATTTTACTCACCATACACTTTCATTACCAATAAATAGCTGGCCTGACTCCCGAATAAATTGATCAGGGTAATTTTATTAGCCTTGTTTTTAACGATTCTGCTATCGGTAACGGCACTCCATTCAATTTGAGAAGCACTTTTTACTTCGAGTCTCACGGTTCCAATAAAATCATCCTCTCCATATTCGCCACATGCTGCATTGTCGCATTCCCAGAAATCAAAAACCACGCTGGTTCCCGCCAATATTTTTTCGTCGAGCAAAGTTTCGTTTACTTTTTTTGAAGTAACGGCAATCCATTGGCCAAGGCTGAGTCTTCTTTGTCTTCCTGAAGGAGCAGTTACCAACACATAAAGTTCATCCGGATTGCTGGTTCCGCCGGTATAACCTCCCTGTTCAAGATTACAGGTGATGGAGTCAATACGGACCCATGCACCATCATCCAATGAAGTGGATTGAGAATGAACCGATGTGAAAGCGAAAAAAAGAAAAAAGATAAAAAGGAACCTTGTCATGGTGAATAGGTTGTGTACTCAAATATAAGCACCAAATCCCAAATTCCAAAACCCAAAATTTCAAGTCCCAAAATAGGAATGGATGAACATAGCGTCTTTGCCTCTCCGCAGTAAATCTTTTTATCTTACCGCGGAGAGGCAAAGACGCTAAGCGTTCAATGGGAGTCTTTTACGCCGTAAAGTTGCCTATCCAGAAGTATGGGCAACTTTTCTCCGAAATAGCAATTGAAGATCACCCTGTAGAAATTTACCGGGGTAATGGAATCATACAGACCCATGTAGTGCTGGTCGGGGAAATAAAACCTGGCCAGAATGGAATATTCTTCCGTATGATTTCCGGTTTCTCTCAACAATCTCGATCCATGGTCGCCATGAATAATAATGATCGGTGGATTTTTTGAGGAGGCGAGTATTTTTTCAACGGCATGCATCACAAGTGTGTTGGTATGGATCAATTGTTCGATATAATTTGATGCAGCCTCGTATTTAGACCGAACGGGACCTAAACCATCAGGATACATTTTTCCGTTGGCATCAAAATAATAAGGACCATGTGGCATCATTAAATGTGCATAGACGAAAATTGGTTTGTTATGAGGAGCCGATGCTGTTTTTTCCAACGCCGAAAATAAATTCAGGTTGGTTTGTCCATCGAATTTAGGTGCTTTTTGGTTACCTGGCCACTTAATAAAACAATCCCTGAATAAAAACTGGGGTAGTGAGGTGGCATCCGGCATATAATGCATCTGATGAAATTTTTCCTTGTCTCCAATATCAAAAATGGATAGATTAATGATATTATAACCGTATTCCTCCAATCTGGATGTTACCTGGTTGTTTTTTATGGCCAACCGGTATGCAGATGTACTCACTACGTCGTTTCCAACAATTGAATCGAGATTTGGCAAATAGTCCATATTAAATGTCATTGCCAGACTCATTTGTGTGGCTGTGCTATTGCTTTTTGCCTTAGAAGCCGAGTAAAATCCAAGCCTGGATAGATTTGAATCCAGTTTCCCATTGTCATAGTTCCAATGTGTTTTTAGTTCTGCTGAGCTTGTATAAGCATCCAGCACGATATGATAGATGTCCGGATATTTTTTTTCGCCTGTTGTATCTACAGGTGATTCGAAGATATTCTCATCCTGTTTTAAATAACCGATCCAGCTTCTGCTATCCATATAATTTTTTCCAAGATTGGCCAGTTCAAAAAGGACTAATATGATCAAAAGCACATTCAGATATGAATTAATTTGTTTGAGATTCGATTTGGTGAGCAAAAGAGGAAGTAGTAGCAATATCAGGATGAGTACCATTAAATATTTCACTCTTCCATAGGGTAAAAAACATACCTGGTACAAGGCATAACGGATATTGTCAAAAAAAAGAAAGGTGATCATTGCCAGCAGGCTGGCAATAGCTGGTTTTTTTTTGTTCTTGAAAAAAATATAAAGAAAGGCAAAAGGGATGGCGGATAACAACATCACCATGGCGATGAATAGAAGAACGTAGGCTGTTGAATACAATATAAAAGCTTCCTTAAGTTGGAATAAAACAAAAAATAAACCCAATAGAAACGGATATAGAGATCGTTCCTGAAAAAAACCTTTCAACCTTGGTATGAATGTTTTGTTTGTCATCCAATTTTTTGCATCAGATAAAGAGAACGTCCGGAGTCCTGAATAGAGGATTTTTTTACGATTGTAAACCATTGCCCAAAACTTTCCTCGAATGTCTCCTGGTGATAATCGTGAAAAATATCTTCACGGAATTTTAGCAATTCCTGGATCTTTGGATCTTCCTTCGGGACAAATTCTATGAGTAACCATGGCCCCAATTCCTTAAAAAAGGCCGCCAGTTTGGCTAAAGGAATGTTGTTCGAGATGCAAAGATGATGTACAAGTGCCAAAGCCATCACCAGATCGGGTGTTGTTCGTCCGAAGATGGAAAAACGTTCCTTGTTATTCCAACCGACAGCCGAAGAAGGATTGGTGAGATCAAGCAACAAGGGTAAAATATTTTTCTCTCCTTTTTCCCGGCTGGTGAGATAATTTTTTTCAACCACACCGGCATCGTGATCAAACGAGATCACCATTGTTTTTTCGGGCAACATTCGACTAAATACACCTGTATTAGCGCCGAGATCCCAAGTGAGGAGAGGATGGAGCTCCGAAATAAAATCTTTAACCAGTTGTTGTTTATGTTCCAGGTATTCCTTCCCGAGAATGGTTTCTTCGTAATAATTCACCCAGTTGGAGGAATCATCTTTCAATCGCATATTTTTTACACAGCTTTCCAGATTATCTATCAAACCTTTCAAAGAAGTTTTCGAAAATCGCTTACCAGATGGTTTGGCTTTTGTGGTTGTTTGATTTTTAAGAATGCTTTTGGCGTGCAGATGAATATGCAATAATAGCGAGGGACTCCTTTTGGTTCTGGAGGGAAGTAATTTTCTGGCGAGATCTAATGGAATTCCATCAATATGATCCTTCAACAATAAACCCAAACGTACATCTGTATGACACATCAAAGCCAGCGGCGCCAGAAAGTGCTCGCAGAATTGCCGGTAAGCGACCCAGGGTTCACCTTCCTGATAGATTTCAAACGATAAAGTATCAATGAAGACCGGTTTTCCTTCTTTCCATTGAATATTAAATCCGCTGGCATCTTTCAGACCCATTTGATACTTCATGGCTGTTTTCTGAATGTTGAGTGTCAGCAGTGCAGCATCCTTCAACTGTGAAAAACACCATTCGTATGGATAGGAAATAAATGGAATGGGAACAGGTTGTAATATTCGATAGGTTTCAGGACATTCAGTTGTATCAAATTCTGCTTCACGATGAGGGATCAGCCATTTTTCTTTCACCAGTTCATCATATAGACCTGATTTCATCAATTTGTCATAATGAGGCTGATACCTTTCGTGAACAGACCGGTAAATGATGCCCTCTTTTAAAAATACATATCCATTGGGATCACGGAATGAGCTATGGGATGGATCAGGATTCTGCTTCATTATTATTATTCTTTTTTGAAAATAATTTTTTGAAGAAGTGTACGATCCGGTTTTTTGCCAGTTTAAAGAAAAAAACCACCGCAAGAAAACCACCAATCAATAATTGAAACAGGAAACTGCCGGAACCGGGATCTACATATAAGATAACCTGAAGCATAGGCTTGGGTGATTATGCATCAAAGATAAGGAATTAGGGGAGATTGCCCATCAACCTCATGCAAGCGGCCCGGTTCGCCGCGGCGACAGAGAAGCGACATCCTTTTTTGTTGCCCCGTAAATATCTTTCGGTGCCGGGTTGAGACGGAATATATTCCGTCTCTGCCGAAGGCCGTAATTTAAATTATGGCAACAAAAAAGATATATGCTAACACCAGTTACTTAAAGTACCCCGGAAATTTCTCCTTAAAAAAATTGGAAACGATCCTGTTCTCCGGATCCGTTTTCTTTTTGAGCTCAATCAACTCCTGGATCTCTTTTCCATACATTTTCTCCAGCAGATCTGTTTCAATAAAAAGATTTTTCACCAGATTCATCTTCCCCTTCATCTCAACACATAATTCATTCAGCTCTTTATAAAAAGCCATCAGGTTTTTTTCTTTGGTGGTGTCGAAAAAGGTGGTGTTAACGTAAAAACCATCTATATCCCTTGAAGCCGACAAAACAAAGGGTTCGTCTTTAGGGATGTACATGAGGTCGAACATTCCAAAGTGTAAATCGTATGAAATCAATAATTCACAAACCTTTTGTGTAAATCGGGTTACCTGATCTCCTATTAATGGAATAAAATACGAGTTTTGATACAGTTTGGGTCTTTTTCCAAAAAATGAAAATATCCTGCCAATATATTTTTGATATAAATAATCGGTATCCGCCCATAAAATTCCATAGTGGATCTTATTCGAACCCTTTAATACTCTTTTTTTCTGAATACTTCGTTTTTCGTCTTTTACCATTTCTTTGCTGGCATAACGTGGAAAAAAACGAACGATCAGCATGGTAAACATACCAATGTATCTATAGATACTGAAATGAGATTGTGGCTTTCGGATGGGAACATATAATCGATCATATACGCCAAATTTTGGGGTTGATCCATCGAAATAAAACAAAGAACCCTGAGATCCTAAATCTTCAGGTTTTTTATATTCTTTGGATTCCCTTACATTAAAGCGTGTTTCAATATCTTCTATGGTATCATAGAGCTTAGCTGTTACCTGGATCTCAAAAGGTTTTCCGATATAGAATAACTTGTATTTTATCCGGGTAATAAATCCAAGCATACCTAAACCTGTGATCACTCCGTAAAAAATGTCTGCATTTTTTTCTCTGGAGCAGGTAAGAATTTCACCGGACGGAATAAGTAGATCCAATTCGATGCAATGTTTGCCTTCCTTACCGCAGCCGGGTGTCCAAACAGAATTGGTATGTGCCGATAAAGTCCCACCAGCGGTGGGTTTTGAACCCGTGATTGTAGTGAACGGAACACAGAAATGATCATAAGCGATCTTTAAAATATTGCCCCAATTGGCACCCGGACCTACTTCAATAGTCTTATCCTGTGTATTGAAACGGATCCAATTTATTTTTTTAAGAGAGATCACCAGATCCGAACCGGAATTCTGGTTATCAAAAGAATGAAAAGTACCCGCAACTGTTATTTTTCGGTTGTGTATCCTTGCGAATTGCAGGATCTCTTTTATTTCTTCAACATTTTCAGGATACAACACATCAGCCGTCGACTTATAATAACTTCCATAGCTATAATATGTTTTACGTTGCCCTTTCATGTACAGGCAAAGATAGGAGAAAGCTGAATCCCTCCAAGAGAAACTACTTGTGGCCTATAATATCTCTATCACCGTTATCATCTGTTGCAGTTTTTAATTATTTTTTCCAACACACCATTCATGGCGACAAGTTCATCATTGGTGCAATCTATAAGCGCTGTCTTTCGGTTGTTTTTAATCGTAGGCATGATCGCATCAATGATGCCATGTCCTGATCTGGTGATCGTTAGTTGTACC
>JANWKQ010000042.1 GCA_025451295.1 Flavobacteriales bacterium
ATAGCGCCTCAAATCCGCGTAAATTTAGCCACCGGATGGTTAGCAGAGAAATGGTTTTCTGCCGAATGGTTCTGTGTAAATCTGCGCGAATCTGCGGGAGAAAATAGAGCATGGAGATTCGCAGCTTCGCCGCGACGAAGGAGGTGCGTCCAAAAGAAATTACAAAACATATCCCTCTGCAAATTGATTAAAAGCCTCCACCTGATCTTTGATCCATTTCTCATCTTTATTCATCTTCCCCGCCATAAACCTTGCAATATCAGGTGCAATTTCCTTCGCCACTTTTGCATTCAATATAATGGACCTGGTTCTGCGTGCCAATACATCCTCCACGGTCATCGCCATTTCATGACTAATTGCCCATTCAATTTCCGCATATGTATATGGTAGTTGTGGATGGATCAATTCCCGCAACTTCGGATCTTTCTCCTGGAGTTCGTGGATATCATCCGCATCATCCCCATAAATAAAAAACGGATCATTCGGATCACGTTGCCATGCAAATCCATGCAAGGAAAGATCCCGGGTTCTGCAATCACTGTGGATCAACCGGGCAGACCTTGCCGTCATATCAATGGTATCTTCTGCCATTTTGCGATAGGTGGTCCACTTACCACCGATAATATTCACCAATCCCGAAGATGAAACAGTGATCTTATGACTTCTTGAAATTTCCTTTGTTGATTTTTTATCTGTAGGTGCAGCTAACGGACGTAAACCGGAATACACTGAAAGTACATCGTCACGGGTGGGTGCCGGGTCCAAATATTTTTCTGCGGTGGTAAGAATAAATTCAATTTCTTCTTCCAACGGTTTTGGATCTACCTGAATTTCTTTTACCGGATTGTCGGTGGTGCCGATGATGCAACGGTCGTGCCAGGGTAAGGCAAACAGTACCCGGCCATCCGCAGTTTTGGGTATCATCAATCCTTCGTGGCCAGGAAGGAATTTTTTATCAACCACAATATGACTTCCCTGACTGGCCACAACGGTGGGCTTTTTGCCGGGCTCATCGAGCTGTAAAATATCATCTGCAAAAACCCCGGTAGCATTGATCACAGATTTAGCTAATACCGTTGCGCTATTACCGGTTAAACTATCTTTAAAAACCAGACCTGTGATTCTATTTTTATCATTTTTAGTAAAAGAGATCACTTCGGTATAGTTGAGGATAACTGCATTGTGATCGGCTGCAGTCCGCATCAATTCTACAGCGAGTCTTGTATCATCAAACTGACCATCCTGGAATGAAATACCTCCTTTTAAACCATGTTTTTGAATGGTGGGGATTTCTTTTTCGATCTGTTTTTTCGATAACCATCGGCAGGGGCCAAAACTTAGTTCTCGTGAAAGAGAATCGTATGTAGACAGACCCAGATAATAATAGAGTCTTTGAAAAAATGAATATGCAGGGATATTGAGCGTTAAATTTTTAATGAGATGAGGTGCATTCTTGAACAAATAGCCCCTTTCTTTGAGGGCTTCTTTAACCAGTTTTATATGACCTTGTTTTAAATACCGGACTCCGCCATGAATAAGCTTGGTACTTTTGGAGGAAGTACCTTTGGCGAAATCAAATTTTTCAAGCAACAGGGTTCTGTATCCTCTGGTGGCCGCATCTACTGCACAACCCAAACCCGTGGCACCACCACCGATAATGACCACATCCCATTTTTTGTTACCATGGTTTGTAACCGTTTTGAGCATTGCCTCCCGGTTCATTTGTCGATATCCAGGTGAAACTTATGCAACAACCGATGAATAGCGGGTGCAATGAGGATAGCAAAAGCACTTAAAAAGCTGATGCCACTGTATAATGCATAAAAGGAAGAAAATACTTTTCCAGCGTCATTCTTTATTATATCTACTGGTCCCATACCACCCAGGATCATAGATGCATTTAGCAAAGCATCTATCCATTCGAGCTTACCTATATAATGGTAACCCAGTACACCTATCGTCAATGAAAATAAAAGAAATGCAACGGCGATTAAAAATGAATTCAGGAGTCGCCGGTAATAAACATTTTTCGGAGGTAACGGTTTTTTTAGGACTGTGTTCATTGTTTTTTTTCTGCCTGAGGATGGATGGCTTTATTCATTAAAGATACGAGTTTTCTGGTTTCCTCTGTTGTAAGTTGAAGGCCAAATCTGAATTCAGATCGCTTGGCTCCAAAAGTAATTGTACCACCGCTAATTACCCAAAATGAATTATAAAAAAAGTTATTGACCCCATTCTGTTTTTCCTCTACCGGCTTAAAAGGATTTTTTTCATTGGCCTTGAACCATTTTGGCTTTCCCTTTTTAGAATACACATCCCTACGGATCATAAATTTATCATTGTTGATATAGATCGTTTCAAGACCGTATTTTCTGAAATAATAAGCTTTGATCGCTACATAGAAAAAATAAGCCCAAAAACCGATGAGTCCAACTAAAAAGAACCTGGCCTGACCAATGGTATACGGAAAAAACATTTGAGTAAATAGAAGAAATCCACAAAGACCCCAAAGCACTACCCAGGCTTTTAAATAATTTATTTTTTTAAGGTCGGATTTTTTTGAAGCCTTGATATATATGGTAAGATCCTCAGGTGTTCTTGTAAATCCAACTCTTTCGCTGATAAAATCCATGCCCAAAAGTAAAGATTTATTTTATGAGTGCCCATTATATGCTAATTTTGAGATGACTTCTACATACCAGATTTTGCCTACAACCAGCAGAAAACTTGAGAACTTCGTATTTCCCCTTATCTGGATAGGGGTCTCCGTTTTATCCTGGTACCTCATCTATATGAAATACCTGGCCCTGGGGTTTCATACCCGGGATTATTCATTTTATACGGAATTTATTGTTAGATTCAATAAACCCTCAGCAGAACAGTATTTTTCGATAAACCCTGGCGGATATAATTTTTTAGGTGGAAGTGCCGTTGACGGATGTTCCGGTTTCTATCAATGGATCCATTTTGAACCATTAAGATTTATTCATGCACTCATTTTTAAGATCACACATTCAGTACAGGCGATATTTCTGTTCAACACATTGTTGATTTGTTCACCAGTATTAAGTATCCCCTACTGGTTAAAACAAAACAGTGCCGGGTTGGGAGAAAAGTTGGGATGGATCCTGTTCTTTATCGCCTTTCCATCCATGTTGATGCTGGCGGGTTATGATAATCGTCCGTCGATGTTTTTGGGTATTGGTTATTTCTGGATCCTGTTTTTCTTTCTGGCCACAAAGAATAAAACACTGCAATATGTTAGTTTTTTATTTCTTTTTCTGGTAAGAGAAGAAGCTCTTATTCTGAACGGAGTGGTTTGTTTCTATTTATTCCTTCAGCTGACCAAAAAACAGATCCGGGTTACACAATTCCTTCAGTATCTGATACCCCTTGTGTTCTATGCAGTTGTATTGGTGGTATATTATCGTTATTGGGGTACTGATCTGTTTCGTCATAAATCAATTCATTATAGTTTTCACATCCTGGCGATCTTATTCCTCGTTTGTTGTGCCTCGATGTATGTCGCATATATAAAGAATAAACTTCAACGGATCCTCTTTTTACCCATCGTGTTTTTTCTTTTTCAGTTGATTAGTATGCATCAAGCAAAAATGTTTCCTGATGTGGGTTATTTTTACTTCAATGATCCGAGAAACTCATTCTGGTTTACTACGCTATTTGCTCTATTTCTTTATATAAGATCCAACGTTTCAAAATCGATCTCCTCATTGGGTGCCGTGATCACCATTTTGTTTTTGGTTTTTCCTTTATTCTATAAGCATCATTTGTTGTCAACCATTCGGCAGTTTCAATCAAAACAAGTCGAAACCGATTTTATTTTTGATGCCAAAAAACAAATAGCACCTGGTGATGTGATCCTTACGGACTATACCACCCATCAGGCCTTTATCGGCATGAAGAATTTATATTGTTTTGACCGGTTTCCTTGTACCATAGATAAAACTGCTTTAAGATTTTTTCCGGATAATCTCATCCACTTTCACCGGGTCATCGACCACGGGACCTGGGTAGTGGTGACCCACTCGTCATTTGAAAGACTAAAAACTGTCTATACTGTGGATGATTCGGAGATCTTATCAAAAAATAATCAATACATTGTACTAAGAACAAAATAATGACCATGAGAATAGATATCATTAGCATATTGCCTGAACTATTCACCGGACCATTAACCAATTCCATTGTTCAACGGGCCATGGAAAAAAAGATCGTTGAGATTAATATTCATCCGCTGCGCAACTATGGTATGGGTGCTTACAAACAGGTGGATGATTATCCATACGGAGCCGGTGGAGGTATGGTGATGCGTTGTGAACCGTTGGCCGCTTGTATCGAAGAATTGCTTCAAAAAAATTCTTATGATGAGATCATTTATACTACACCTGATGGGGAAATGTTTGATCAGCCGATGGCAAATCAACTATCGATGAAAAAAAACATTCTTCTTATTTGTGGTCATTATAAAGGGATTGATCAACGCATCCGTGATAAATATGTAACCAGGGAGATCAGTATCGGCAGTTATGTATTATCGGGTGGAGAAATTCCTGCAGCTGTTATCTGCGATGCCATCATTCGTTTAATCCCGGGTGCCATATCTGATGAAATGAGTGCTCTTAGTGATAGCTTTCAGGATGGATTGCTCGCTCCGCCCGTTTATACGCGTCCGGAAGAATGGAATGGAATGAAAGTGCCTGAAATATTATTATCAGGAGACGAGAAGAAAATAGCAGATTGGCGTCTTGAGCAATCGATAGAGATCACTAAAAAACGAAGACCAGATCTTCTTTCAGATTAATTATTGCTGGAAGATTGTATACAAGGCAGGCATTATAAACAGACAGGTTCTGCCCTGGCCATTTACCCAACCCTGTGGCATCCCACTTGCTTTCCACGAGTTAAAATCATCTTCCACATTTGTTTTAAATCTGAAAATACGAACCTCGTTCTTGTCAAATACACTAATGGAATTAATATTTCCTGCGGAATCCGTTTTCAGATAATAGGTATCTTTTATTCCGTATAACGCATTGGGTGTTGATCCCTTTTCATAACTGAATGAATTGGTTTTAAAAACCACATCATTCCAGCCCGACTCATTATTGGTGATATCGAGTGATAAACTATCCATATAGATCATCTCGTTGCAAGCAGCATCCTTTTCTTCATAATAAACATAACCTCTCCAATGGTTGTCATCACCAGAAATCACTTCCCAGAAATATCCGGAATGATCGCCAATAACGATCGACCAATAGCCATAGTTAGGCCATGTATTGGTGAAATGTACAGTAGAGGCAGCTGACCAATAATTATAGTCATCAGCATTTACAGTTTTAACCCCGGAAATTCCGGTAACGGTAAAACCATTAAGTGGATTGGAGCCTGCTTCCTCTGCGCAGGACGTAAAACAGAAGGTTGCGGTTATGAGGCTGGTGAGAAGTAAATATCTTTTCATGATCATTGGATTTGTTATTTACTATTCAAATATAGTGCCCTTTTTTATACGGAGGGTTTAAACTTCTTTAAAATATGTGGGGACGGCCGGTAAAAAGAAAAAGCCCTTCCGGTTCATCCAGGAGGGCTTTTTATATGGTGAGTGTGAACTTTATTGGCTTAATAATACTGAATGACAGTAGCCACTACCGGCATCATATAAATACAGAGACTCGGGTCATCCATCGCATTAAAGTCTTTAAACTTCCATTTATTGAAATCCGTTTTAGCAGCGGTTTTCATTTCGCAGATATAGCTGTCGGATGCATTATAGATTTTGAAATCATTAAAATTATCCTCTACAACTGTTCTTATATAATAAGTAGATGTAGTTTCATAGATCCATTCATTAAAATCATTATGAACCTTTGTTCGAAGTGTGGCCGGATAGGTAGCATATTTATCATTCAACATACCCTGCCAGTTATTCAAATCTCCGGGATAGGTCTGGGCGAAAGTGCCTCCTCCATCCGAAATATAAAAATACCAGCTGCTGTAATCATTCGGGTTATCCGTTACAATGGTGGTGGATTCATCGAGTGTCCAGCTATTGTAATTGTTGTTCTGACCCGTGGAAAGCCGAATCGGATCGGAAGAGTTGGATTGAAAGACATCGATTGATTGTTGTGAAGCAGATTCTTCTCTGCAGGAAGACAGGCTCAATAAAAGGCCGGCAGCTAAAACGGTAAACAGGTTGTATTTCATAAAACTTGATTTACTATGTTAAACGACAAAACTATGAAGCTGGTTTCAGATGATCCTCGGGGTAAACCCCTATAAATAAAACATTCTTCAATCTATTTGCCTGGTTCTTCAAAATTATGGAGAGATGTGCAATAAGTATACCGAACACCCATTCAACTAAAATTATATTGTTAAAGAACGGGATTTGGTTTAGAATTGATACGTTTTCATTTAGAATAGGGGGGTGATAAAGGGGTGATTTTTAACGGCCTTCGGGTTTGATTAAGCGTACGAAGGCGATTTTCAATATACCCTAAACAGGCGATTTCTTTTCATCACCCCTAAACATACTTTTGTCGCGTTGAACGATTCTAAATAACCAATGAAAAAAGTACTCATCTTCTTATCTGCACAGGTTTGTTCGTTACTTATTTTGGCCCAGGGGATCAATACTGACCATACCGATTCGATGAAGCAACAGGAATTACAAACGTTTACTGTATTAGATACAAATGATGGATTGTTCACCTATCTCCCGGGGTCGGTTTCAAAAATAGACCTGGCTCGTCTTAATGCTATTCAGCCTTTTACACTCAACGAAGTTTTGAGAAGAATACCAGGTGTTCATGTGGCGGATGAGGAAGGTGTTGGGATGAGATTGAACATTGGTATCAGAGGAATGGATCCTGACAGAAGCCGGGGCGTGCATATAATGGAAGATGGAATTCCGGTTGCCATGGGACCTTATGGAGAAAATGAAGCTTATTACAGTCCGTTTGTTGATCGTATGAGTGGAATAGAACTCATTAAAGGAAGTGGACAAATCTTATACGGGCCTCAAACGGTAGGAGGCATCATTAATTTTCTCACCCTTGATCCGCCGCAAAAAACCAGATTGAATGTAAAATTTATGGGAGGAACGGGATTGAATTTTTTGGGATCCATTAACTATGGTCAGGGGTTTAAAAACGGAGGATTCACGATTAGCTATGTACGAAAGCAAGGCGAACAGGTTGGACCCACCTGGTACAGGATCAACGATGTGGTTGCTAAATTTGTATTGAATACATCAGATAAAACCAGCCTAACTTTTAAAGCAGGATTTTATAATGAGTTGTCGAATGCTACCTATATAGGTCTTACCCAAAATATGTGGGATGGCGGACAGAACTTATTTGTACAAATGGCGCCAGACGACAGGATGCAGGTGAACAGGTTTTCCGGATCTTTGATACATACCTGGAAACTGAGAAAAAATATTTTAATGACCACTTCAGTATTTGGATATTCAACTTCGAGAGAATGGAGAAGACAGGAATTTTCAACTGGGCCGACCACTAATATGTCCGGTGTTGTATGGGGTGATACTTCTATTGCGGGAGGTGCGGTGTATATGAAAAATAGTACCGGGATCCAAAATCGGTATTTCAATGTAGCCGGGATTGAAAATAAATTTAGCTGGAATTTTAATACCGGAAAAGTTGGTCACAGGGTGGATGCAGGCGTGAGGTTTATTTATGAAAGAGCCAACGAAGATCATATGAGGGGAGCCACTCCATCATCTGAAGTAGGGACACCCACCTCGAATGAGTTTAGAAACGGATATGGATTGGCTGTGTATGCTCAGGATAAACTTTTCTTACACAAAAAATTTACGGCCACCATTGGGGTAAGAGGGGAATTTTTCTGGTTTGACCGTACCTTTAATTTGGTAAACGGAATAGATACCTCATACGGTTCAAAGAATTTTGTTGGGGTGGTAATACCTGGAATTGGCATTAATTACACGCCTGCAAAATGGGTTAATCTATTTACCGGTGTACACCGCGGGTTTGCACCACCAAGGGTAAAAGATGCCATCAATGCTTCAGGAATTGCGGTGCAACTCAATGCAGAAGACAGCTGGAATGTTGAATTGGGAGCCAGATTTAAGGTGAAAGATTTTTTGACAGCGGAAGTAACTGGATTCTACATGGATTTTCTTAATCAGGTGGTACCTTCAAGTGTTTCCAGTGGAAGTTCATCATCGACCCTCGTAAACGGTGGAGCTACCCGGCATGCCGGAATTGAAATGGCATTGGCGTATGATCTTGCTAAAAATCTTGGATGGAAAAAAATGAGCTTTGGACTTGAAGGAGGATTTACTTATCAATATGCCGTATATGCCCGCGACCGATTTGCCGTTCAATCAACAGATACATTGAATCTCATTAACAATAAACTTCCTTATGCCCCGCAAATCATGGCGAACATGGCCCTGTTTTTTCAAACCGCTTTTGGCTTGAATGTAAGGGTTAGCGGAAATTATGTAGGTGATCAGTATGCAGACGATTTAAACACCATTGCACCTACCGCAGATGGAAGAAAGGGCCTGATACCCGGGTATTTCATTCTGGATGCCACTGCTTCTTACAAAATTCCAAAGATCAGAACTACCATCCGGTTATCTGTTAAAAACATGTCCGATAACAGGTATGTTGTAAGCCGGCGGCCAACTGGAATTAAGGTTGGGCTGCCACTTTTATTCATGGCAGGGTTTGAATTTCAGTTTTAAACCCTTGTTTAATAAAAACTGACAACCCCTTCCAATATTAAGCCAATATTAATCACTTAACATTGCCATAATGATCCAGTAATCATTTCATGACGTATAGATAAAGAATGAGTAACCGGTTACTGCCTGTTGCTGAGGTAACTTTGTGGGAGTATTTTGAATACCACTATAAAGAAATATGAAGAAACTTACCTTACTAGCCCTCGCAACCCTTCTTACTCAATTTGCTTACCTCCAAAAAAACGGTGTTGTTTTTGGAAAGATCGTTGATGAAAAAGAAAAGGAGATCCTTCTTGGTGTCAACGTAAGGATCAAAGGCACGCCCAATGGAACCGTTACCGATATGGATGGTAATTTTAAACTGGAACTTGCCCCCGGCATCTATGATTTTGAGATAAGCTACGTCTCCTATTATACCCAGGTGGTGGAGAAGATTGAGGTAAAAGCGGATGAAATGACGGAGTTGAACATTGCACTGGTTGAATCCTTAAGCACGATAACCGAGCACGAGGTAACCGTAAAGGCCATTGGCGGTAGTAACGTGGAACTGGTGGGCGATATTCAAATGAG
>JANWKQ010000043.1 GCA_025451295.1 Flavobacteriales bacterium
GATTGGACGACGGATATTTATCTCATGTTTTGTTTACAGGCAAAAAATATTTTTCCACCGGGAGATATTGCAGTGATCAATACCATGAAAGAATTGTATAAACTTACTACCAAGGAAGAGGCTGTAGCAGTGGCAGAAGAATGGAAACCTTACAAATCCTTAGGGACCTATTTTATGTGGCATTATTATTTGAGTAAAAGAAATAAGCAAGCACCTTAAGAAGGACTTATTTTATGACCGATCATGAATATTTAAAAAATCTGAGAATTCCCACCAAAGAGGACCCCATTCGGATTCTGGTCAGCGCATGTCTTACCGGTGTAATGTGTGGTGTGGATGGAACCAATTATGGAGATTATCCCAGCGTTTTAAAGTTGTTGAGGTATGAAAATGTAGAATTGATCAGGTTTTGTCCGGAGGATTTTTCTTTTGGAACACCCAGGGAGATGTGTGATATCCATGGTGGACATGGTCTTGATGTATTGAATGGAAAAGCAAAAGTGTTAACCGAATCAGGTGTTGACTGGACGGAAGGAATGATTCGGGCCTCTGAAAAAATGCTGGAGATTGCACAAAAAGAAAAAGTGGAATTGGCAGTCATGATGGACATCAGCGCAGCTTGTGGAAGCCAGGTGATCTATGATGGGAATCGGCTGGTGGAAGATAAAAAATATCAGATTGGAATGGGAGTTTGCGGAGCCCAGTTAACCAGGGCCGGATTTAAAGTGATCAGCCAGCGTGATTTTGCAGCACTTGAAATTTTATATTCCAGAATAGATCCAATACATGAAATCAATTCGGATGCCAAGGATCATAATGAAAGTGACTGGTATCTTGGATATTTCAAATAGCGAATTTCTGACTTAGTGGTACTTTTAGAATTTCATTGCTGATAGGCAAAGACGCTATTTATAGCAATAGCCAACAATACTCAAACCAGCTGGCAACGAAAGATTTCTTTTAATGAGAAAATTATCCACCTTCAATATTTTATACATAATCCCATTCATGAATTTTCCCATTTGCGGATTGTCTACTTTGGGTTTGGCATTTTTACGAAGAAGTCTGCTCAAAGCAGCCGGTGGAAAAAGAATCGTATTCCAGAAATAAAATTTCTTACTGTTGAAGGGTGACATCGCCGCACCGATGGTTTTCTTGCTATATCTTCTGAAATGGTCTAAGGCCTTGTCGTGACTGCTATACAAGGATTGAAAAGCAGGAACTGTAAATAATAGAAGACCTCCCGGTTTTAATACTCTGTGTACTTCTGAAATGGCTTTTTTATCGTCATTGATATGTTCGAAACAATCGCAGGAGATCACTACATCAAACATCGCGTCTTCATATGGTAAAGCACAAGCATCGGCTTGTCTTTTTTCTTCACAAAGTGTAGGGTCAATATAATTGAGGGCCTGCTCATCAATGTCTATACAATAATTTTTACCAAACTGACTCAAAATTTTCAGATCATCACCGGTACCTGCACCTATGTTGAGAATTTTCAAATCTGTTTTTCCCCCACATTTTTTTTTCATGAAGGTATGGATGAGATCCGTTTTTCCTTTGAACCAGAAATAATCGGAAGAATTACCCGCCTGCAGATCTTTATAGTCCATCTACTACTATTTGAGGATAGCGGTGAGCTGATTATCCAGATCAGGCCCATGTAAGTTTTTAGCAATGATCTTGCCTTCCTTATCCACCAGGATATTATAGGGGATCGAAGTTACATTGTACAACTTGGCTGGTGCCGAATCCCAATATTTCAGATCTGAACCATGTTTCCAAACCAGTCCGTCGTCGGCAATTGCCTTTAACCAATATTCTTTTTTCTGATCCAGGCTTACTCCAAAAATGGTAAAACCTTTATCCTTGAATTTATTATAGGTAGCCAGTACATTCGGGTTTTCCTGGCGACATGGTTTGCACCAACTGGCCCAGAAATCGACCAAGACATACTTTCCTCTAGAATCTTTCAACGAAATATTTTTATCATCCGGAGTTAGGACCGTAAAATCCGGTGCTAACGATCCTGTTGCCATAAAGTTCAACTGTTCTATTTTTTGCGAAAAATTGATCACCCAGCCATTTGTCGGGAAATTTTTATTGAGGTTATCGCTTATTTTCTTCAACAGATCCATATCACGGTCGGGACTCAAAAAAGCGGCAGCATGCAGTGCAACAAAACTATTCTCATGATCCATGGCAAATTTACGTGTGAACTCAGCCCGCTTTACGGTAATCCCATCAAAGATCTGCATGCTTTTCGCCTGATCAAATTTTTCGGGTGTTTTCATATAAATCTCATTTAATGAATCGATGGTTTTATCACCACGCAACATAAATTGCATGAGTTCATTCAATAAAGCGGTTTCCTTGCTTCCCGTAATCTTGCAGGTACTGTTCATTGAATTTCCATCGGCATCAACAGTAATCTTTTCAGTGGAATCACACATCAGTAAAATAATGTTCGGTGGGGCAGAAAAGCCTTGGGTGGGCAGTTCTTTACCAAGTCGGAGTCTGTAATAATCTATTTTGCCTGCTTTTTTCTTAATACAAAACGAACCATCCTTCGCAACTTTTACCGAATCGATCAAAACGATCTTCTCGGTGGTGATCTCCTCGAAGTATAAAGTCTGCTGGTTGGCATTTTTAATGGTGCCCGTAATAAACCCATCTTTCTTTGAACCTTTCGAGCCGCAGCTTGCGATCAGCATTGAAGCAAATAAAATGAAGGAAACCTGTTTCAAAAATTTCATATGATACTATTTAGTCTAGTTTTTTCTTTAATATCTCTGTGGCTACTTTTGGATCGGCTTTCCCACCGGATGCTTTCATTACCTCACCCATAAACATCCCCAACAGACTTTTTTTGCCCGCTTTATATTCGGCCACTTTGGCAGGATTTTTTGCCAGCACTTCATCCACGATGGGTTCAATGGTAGAATTATCCGATTGCTGGATCAGGTTTAATTTTTGAGCAATTTCTAATGGAGCCACTGCTGGATTCTTAACGAGCTCTTTAAAAATTTGTTGCGCTGCCGAACTGCTTACTTTTCCTTCATCAATCAAGGCGATCATATCCGCAATCGTGGGCGGCTGTACTTCAAACCTTTTTATATCCAACCCGTTTTCATTCAGATAAGATTTAATGTGGACCATCATCCAGTTGGAAGCGGCCTTTACATTTTTAGTATGCTTAATGATGTCTTCAAAATACAAGGCCTCATATTTATTATCGGTAAGGATATAGGCATCATATTCCGGTAATTTGAGCTCTTTGGTATATTTCTGAAAAAGTTCGTCGGGCAGGGGAGGCATCATTTTTTTTACCTCCGCAATTTTTTCTTCTGTTACAAAGATGGGTGGAAGATCAGGTTCAGGAAAATAGCGATAATCATTGGCCGATTCTTTGGTCCGCATAGCAGTAGTAATTCCTGTTCCTGCATCAAAATTCCTGGTTTCCTGTATGATGGTTTCGCCTCTTTCGATGCAATCCACTTGTCTTTTCATTTCAAATTCAATGGCCCGTTGCACGTTTCTGATCGAGTTCATGTTCTTTACTTCTACTCTCCGGCCAAACTCTTTTGAACCTTTCAGCATCACAGAAATATTCGCATCACAACGAAGAGATCCTTCTTCCATGTTACCATCACAAATCTCGAGGTGACGAACTAGTTTGCGTATTTCTGTTAGATAATTATATGCTTCCTTTGGGGTTCTGATATCCGGTTTCGAAACGATTTCCACCAACGGCACACCTGCTCGATTCAGATCGATCAATGTATCATATGGATCCTGATCGTGCATCGATTTTCCTGCATCTTCTTCCATGTGGATCCTTTCCAGCTCAATTTTCTTGTCATTTCCTTCATCATCCTTGATCATCACATATCCGCCATTGCAGATCGGGGTTTTATCCTGGGTGATCTGGTAACCTTTTGGTAAGTCCGCATAGAAATAATTTTTTCGGGCGAATTGATTTTCATAACGGATGGTACATTTCAAGGCCAGCCCAAGGGTGATCGCATATTCGATCGTTTTCATGTTCATCACAGGTAATGCACCAGGTAATCCCAACGACGTGGGGCTAATATGTGTATTGGGCATTCCGCCGTATTCTGCAGAATCAGCCGAATAGGCTTTGCTTTGGGTGATCAGCTGGGCATGTACCTCAAGTCCAACAACGAGCTGATATTTATCGTAAATGTTTTCCATTTATAGAGTGCAAAGATGCTAAAAATGGGGGTAAAATGCTAATTGTTGGCCTATACACGATGTTATGGCGGCTTTTCCGGCCATACGCTGTATCTTTTGTTTTTTGTCATTTCGACTGGAGCGTAGCGGAATGGAGAAATCTATCCGTCACAAATCGACAAGATTTCTCCACTTCGTTCGGCTGAAAAAGCCTCACTTTGGTCGAAATGACAGAATACGAATGCAAAAAACAAAAGGATGCCGCTACTGTCCGGGTCGCTTGATATTCTTTGAAACTTACCGACAGAATTGTATATTTGATCAATGTATTCACTTTCCAACCGATACAAATTATATTCCTGGGCCTGGTTTGCATTGGTGGTCATCATTGCTTTATTGCTGTACAAGGATTATGGCCTCACCTGGGATGAACCCACTCAACGAAATATAGGTTTGGCTGCCTACAATTATGTAAAAAGTGGCGACATGACCTATATGCAAATGATGGACAAAATCTACGGTGTAGGTTTTGAATTGCCTCTCATTTATCTGGAAAAACTTTTTAACCTGAAGGATACCCGCGATATTTATCAGTTCCGTCACCTCTGTTATATTTTATTTTTCTCTTTTGCCTGTTTTATTTTCTTCCGACTCAATCTAAAACTTTTTCAGAAGGTGGCAATCGCCATTATTCCACCGTTAATACTGCTTTTATCTCCCCGGATCTTTGCCCATGCATTTTTCAATTCCAAAGACATTCCTTTTCTGGGCATGTATATCATCTGCTATTATGCCCTGCTTAATTATTTGTTGAAATCAAGCTATAAGAATTTAATCGTCCTGGGGGTATGTGCCGGATTATTGATCAACTTCCGGATCATGGGTATTCAGTTTTTCGCGACAGCATTGTTTACGATCGTCCTTTATCTGTTTCAAAAGAAAAAACTTCGGTTTGGTATTCATTTTTTTCTATTCGCCGCTGTTGCCGCACTTTGTCTTTATGCTACCTGGCCTTATTTATGGCATAGACCTGTCAAAAATTTCCAGTCGGCCTATTGGCTCATGTCTAAGTTCCCGTGGATCGGGACCATGTTATTTAATGGAAAAGTAATTACCCCGGGCCAGCACCTGACCGAATATTTATTTACCTGGATGAGAATTACCATTCCGGTCTTATATATCATCATGACATTTCTTGGATGGATCATGTTTTTATTCCAGGCCATCCGAAAACCGCTCAGGATATTTGAAACACCCGCCAAAATTCTGGGGTGGGTGTTGATTGCAAACGCAGTTGCACCAGTGGTGGCAGTTTTATATTTGAAATCTATTTTATACGACGACTGGCGGCAACTCTATTTTATCTATCCCTCCTGTATTTTGTTTATTGGCTACTTGTTTTATTATCTTGAGCAGTGGAAACCTAAGATCTCCTCCATTGCTCGTTTACTTTGCATTGTCTATATGGGTTATATTGGATTTCTCATGATCCGATTGCATCCGTACGAGCATATCTATTTTAATGAGACCGTTTCGAAAAAAAATGGATATATCCATAATCATTATGATCAGGACTATTGGGGCACCAGTTTTTATGACGGATTGCAATATATATTGAAGCATGATAATGCCGATACGATCCCCCTGTTTGCGTTTCACGATCCTTTGATCCGGAACATTCTTATGCTGCCTGAAAAAGACCGGAAACGATTTGTTTTTGATCATAGCATGACGGAGAAGCGTGCTAAATATTATTTAACTACTTTTCGGTTTGATTATCCTGATCTGATCGGTACGGCTCATTTCCAACATGTGGTATACGAGATCAAACGGCAGGGCAGTCCCATTTTAAGGATCTGGTCGCATTAATATGAAATATACATCAGCCATCATCATTCCCTGTTATAACGAATATGCCCGTTTGCCGGTAGATGGTTTCGTTGATCATTTAAAACTGAATCCCCAACATGCACTGTGTTTTGTAAATGATGGAAGTAATGATGGAACGAATGAATTGCTGGAACAAATTAAAAAAGAGTGTACCAATGCGTATGTATTGAGTCTGGATAAAAATGAGGGAAAGGCGTCGGCCGTTTTTCATGGAATGCAACATGCACTAAAAAATATAGAGGCAGATTTTTATGGTTACCTCGACGCCGATCTGGCGACCCCACTTTCTTTTATTTCCGTCATGGAAAACGAAATGAAAAAAGGTAGCTCAACCATGATGATCTTTGGATCACGACATTTAGCAGATAAAAATTCGATTGAAAGAAAGGCATTCAGGCATTATAGTGGTCGACTCGTTTCTAAAATGATCACCTGGGCTTTGGGTGTGAAGTATGGAGATACTCAATGTGGAGCGAAGCTATTGAGCAAGGAGGGTGTCGAACTTGGTTTTGATAAACCTTTTAGTGCCACCTGGGTATTTGATGTAGAACTGATCAAAAGATTAATTAATTACATCGAAAAAAAGGAAGCTCCCGATAAAATAAAAGAAATAGCCGTGAACCAATGGAAAGATGTGGGGAA